>DASVGP010000121.1:0-16446 GCA_036379475.1 Bryobacteraceae bacterium
CGCCATATTCGATCCCGTTGTGGATCATCTTCACGAAATGGCCCGATCCCGGCGGTCCGGTGTGCAGATAGCCCTGCTCGGCGGTGCCTCCGAGTTTCTCGCGTCCCGGCGTGCGCTCGATGCTCCCAATTCCCGGTGCCAGCGTTTTGAAGATCGGCTCCAGTTGTTGGAACGCCTCGTCGCTCGCTCCGACCATCAGGCAATAGCCGCGCTCCAGTCCCCACACACCGCCGCTGGTGCCTGCGTCGGCATAGTGAATCCCGCGTTTGGCGAATTCGGCCGCCCGCCGGATGTCGTCTTTATAGAAACTGTTGCCGCCGTCGATGATGGTGTCGCCTTTCTCCATCGCCGCCGCCAGCGCCTGCACGGTCTTCTCCGTGGGATCGCCCGCCGGTACCATGACCCAAACCGCACGCGGCTTCGGCAGTTTCTTCACCAGGTCTTCGAGCGAAGCAGCGGAGCCCGCGCCTTCCGCCGCAAGCTTCTTCACGTTGTCCGCGTTCACGTCGAACACGGTACATTTATGACCGCCCTTCTGCAGCCGGCGCGTCATATTGGCGCCCATTCTTCCCAGACCGACAAGCCCGATTTCCATGTGTTCTCCTGAGTAAGCTGACAAGGGCGAAACCACCGCCCCCATCATTAGCGTACTCGTTGCCCGATATAGGATTCGGACGTGCATGGCAGAATCCCCTCGCTATCGCTTGGGGTTCTGAAGACTGCAACAGAACCCCGACTGTGAAGGAGGGGAGTGACTTAAGCAGAGCGAGGCCGATCACCTCAATACCGGTAAAACGCGATCAGCGAATCCCCGGTGTGCGGCGTTTTGCTCGTGCTCGAAAACGTAATCGTAGATCCGCTCAGGGTGTAGTCGGTATTTTGCAGAAGCAGAATGCCATTTTTGTAGAGCCTGAGGCTCAGCGCGGGATTCGGCGCATCTGCCAGTGTAAATGCCAGGTTTGTGCCGTTAATAGAGCCGGACGGCGTTTCCGCATCGGCGAACGAAACCGCCGTTGCCGTCCCCGAATTGCGGTAAAAGGCTTGCAACAGATCGTTCGTCTGCGGGATCGAAGCGTTTACGAAGGTGACCGTATTGCCTGAGAGCGTATAATCGACGCCCTGCCTTTGCAAGACGCCGTTCCGATACAACTCGAGGCTGGCCGCGGGAGCAGGGGCCTTCGTCAAAGTGAATACCGTGGTTGTGCCGTTGGGCGTGCCCGCCGGCGTTTCGGCATCCACGAACTCAGCCGATCCTCCGCTGGAACCGCCGGTTACACGGATGTCAGTCAGCTTCAGCGGGGTGGCGCTGGCCGGCACATCCCAGGTTTCTGTCCAGGCGGTGGTTCCGTCCGAGCTTGTATAGACGGCTTGATAAGTGGTGCCGCTGGTATTCGGAACCAGGATGAGCGAAAGCGCTCCGTTATAGACGCGCGCGGTCGCGCTTAACTGAGATTCCGTCTCGCCGGACGGAAGCGGTCCGTTCCAGGTGACCGCGATCGTGCCGCTAAACAAGCTACTGTCGGAATTGAGAACAGTATCGCGGATGGGCGTCAAAACCGATTGCGCCAACGCGCAGCCGAGAAAGATCGATGAACAAAATAGAGAAGCAAGAAGCTGGTGCCGGAGTTTTCGCATAATCCCTCGAAATCGTCTATAAACTTTGCAGGCGACTTCACTGAAGCATGCGCAACGAGAGCGTCAGCGGCGGTCTCGGGCGTGTAAAGCGTGTAAGTTGTTGAGAATTCGCTAAGTTAGAAAATGTGAGTTATTTTCCCGGCGTTTGTGATTCGATGCGCTCAGCATTCAAATATGGCCGCAGCGCTTTGGGAATGACCACGCTGCCGTCTTCCTGCTGATAGTTTTCGACGACCGCGACCCACGTGCGCCCCGCAGGCAGTCCGCTGCCGTTCAGCGTGTGGACGTACTCGGCTTTGCTTTTACCGGATTTGCAGCGGATCTGCGCCCGCCGCGCCTGAAACGCCTCGTAATTCGAGCAGGAAGAAATCTCCTTATATCCGTTTTGCCCCGGCAGCCAGACTTCGATGTCGTAAGTTTTGGCGGCGCCGAACCCCAAATCGCCGGTCGAGAGAACGACCGTACGATACGGCAGCTCCAGTCGTCGTAGGATGTCTTCGGCATCTGCGGTGAGCTTTTCGTGTTCCTGGTAGCTCTGCTCCGCGCGCGTGAACTTGACCAGCTCCACTTTCTGAAACTGGTGCTGGCGGATGATGCCGCGCACATCGCGTCCGTAGGATCCGGCCTCGCTGCGAAAGCAAGGCGTGTACGCGCACAAACGTACCGGTAAGCTCTCCGCGTCGAGCGTCTCGTCCCGAAACAGATTCGTGACCGGCACTTCAGCTGTCGGCGCCAGCCATAGATCGTGTCCTTCACAGTGAAACAAATCTTCGGCGAATTTCGGAAGCTGCCCGGTTCCGTAAAGACTTGCGGAATTGATGAGAAACGGCGGCAGCACTTCGCGATAGCCGTGCTCGCGCGTGTGTACGTCGAGCATGAAATTGATCAGTGCGCGTTCGAGCTTCGCCCCCAGATCCCAATAGACGGCAAACCGCGCTCCGGTGACTTTAGCGGCGCGCTCGAGATCCAGGATGCCGAGCTCGGGGCCGAGATCCCAATGCGCCTTAGGTTCAAAAGAAAACGACCGCGGTGTGCCCCAGCGGCGAACTTCCACGTTGTCGCGTTCGTCTTTTCCGGCGGGAACGCTTTCGTGCGGAAGATTCGGCACGCGCGCCAGAAAATCGCGAAATTCGATTTCGAATTGCGCGCCTTCTTTGTCGAGCGTGTCGATACGTTCGCCGATAGCGCGCATCTGCTGCTGGCGCTCGCTGGTATCCTCGCCCGCCTTGCGCCGCTTCGCGATCTCCGCGCTCGCCTGGTTGCGTTCAGCCTTGAGCTGCTCGGCCGCCGTCAGGCGTTGCCGCCGCCGCTCGTCAATCTCGCGAAATGCCGCCACATCCAGCGCATACCCCCGCGCCGCCAGCCGCTCGCGGATCTCCTCTAAATGATTCCGGAAAAAGTTGAGGTCGTACATCGGAGGGTGGGCTTTAGCCCGCTCGGAGCTTTAGCTCCGCGCCTCGATCTCCACCCACTCCCGCCCAACGGCCGGGCCTTCGTATTCCGCGCGCGGGCGAATCAGCCGGTTGTGGCTGTATTGTTCCAGCACGTGCGCGGTCCATCCCGCCATGCGGCTCACGACGAAAATCGGCGTAAACAAATCCACCGGAATACCGAGCGAATAGTACGTAGATGCTGAATAGAAATCGACGTTCGCGTTCAAGCCCTTCAGATCGTGAACCGCGCGCTCGAGCCGCGAGGATTTTTCGTAAAGCTCCGAATGCCCGGTTCGCCGCCCCAACTCCTCGCTCATCTTCTTCAGATGAATCGCTCTCGGATCGGCGGTGCGATAGACGCGGTGCCCGAAGCCTGGAACCTTAACCTTATGTTCGAGATCCTGCTTCACCCGCTCCACCGCATCCTCGGGCGTGCTCGTCGAAAGCAGAAGCTTGATCACGGCTTCATTGGCGCCGCCGTGCAACGGCCCTTTCAGCGCGCCGATCGCCGAGGTCGCGGCGGAATAAATATCCGACAGCGTGGCCGCCGTCACGCGCGCCGCAAATGTGGACGCGTTCAGTTCGTGATCCGCATGCAGAATCAGCGCGACGTCGAACACGTGCTGAATCACATCGTCCGGCCGCTTACCCGTCAGTGTGTAGAGAAAATTCGCCGCGTATCCGAGTTTCGGGTCTCCCGCGACAATCGCCTTGCCGCTGCGCAGGTTGTTGAAGCTGGTAACGATGGTCGCCGCGCGCGCCATCAGCTTCACCGCTTTCTTCTTGTTCGCTTCTTCGGAATTGTCCGCCGCGAGCGGATCGTACAGGCTGAGCATGGACACCGCCGTGCGCAGCACGTCCATCGGCGCGGCCTTCGGTACGCTCTTCAGAAAATCCACCACCGGGGCAGGCAGTTCGCGCTCGGTAACCAGCGCCGCTCTGAGTTGCTCCAGTTCGCTCCGGTTCGGCAGCCTGCCATGCCAGAGCAGATAAATAACTTCTTCAAAGGTCGCGTGATCGGCCAGTGTATGAATGTTGTAGCCGGAATAACTGAGAATTCCTTCTTTTCCGTCGATGAAGCAGATCTTCGAAGACGTCGCAATCACACCTTCGAGCCCCGCGCCAGCGGTCGCTGTAGCCATAAATCGAATCGGGTTCTCCCGCCTTTGATTCTATCTCCTCAAAAATGTGGGGTCAGCCTTTCAAGGCTGCCGCGCCCTTTCCAGGGCGCGCTGGGTCTTTCGATCTTGTTCCGCCCCGCTATAGAGTGGAACTATGCGCATTGGGGAGAGCCTGATTCGCGATCTCCGCTTCGGTTTCCGTCAGCTTCGCAAAACGCCGCTCGTCGTAGCCATCGCGGTGCTTTCCCTCGCCCTCGGCATCGGCGCGAATACCGCGATTTTCACCCTGATCAACGCCATCATGCTCCAATCGCTGCCGGTGCGCGATCCGGGGCAGTTGGTGTTGTTCAATGACCAAATTTTCACGGGAACTTACAGCGGAAACACGCCTGTGAACTACGAGTTTTCTTATCCTTTTTGGAAATATTTGAAAGCTCACGACGATTCGTTCGCGGAACTTTGTGCTTTCCGGCAAGGCAACGATCTCGTCATGATGCATCTTGCGGGGGCGGTAGCCAAACCGCTCCAGGAGCGGGCTTCGGTGCATCTGGTCTCGGGAAATTATTTCAACGTTCTCGGCGTGGGAGCCGCTATTGGCCGCGTTCTCACTCCGAAAGACGATTCGCTCAGCGCGCCCCGCGTCGCCGTAATCAGTGATCACTATTGGCGCGAGCGGTTTCATCGCCACAAGGCGGTCATCGGCAAAACGATGGTTCTGAACGGAACCGCCTTCACGATCGCCGGCGTAGCGGCGCCGGGGTTTTTCGGTGAGCGAGTCCAGACCGCTCCCGATTACTGGATTCCGCTCTCCTTTCAGCCGCAAATCCTGCAGCGCACGTCCTGGCTTGCCAGCCAAGACGAATACTGGCTGAACTTCATGGGCCGGCTCAAACCGGGTCAGACCATGCAAAGCGCGGATGCGTCTGTAGACATTCGCCTGCATCAGTTCTATACCCAACTGGCCGGATCGCATCTCTCCTCATCGCTTCAGCGGAAAATCCAGAGCATTCATGTCGATTTAAAGCCAGGCGGCGGCGGGATCTCCGGGTTGCGGTCAGAGTATTCGCAGCCGCTGCATATTTTGATGGCCGTGGTCGGTCTCGTCCTCTTGATCGCCTGCGCGAATCTCGCCATTCTGCTGCTGGCGCGCGCGTCGGCGCGCCGGCCGGAATTTCTGGCCCGCGCGGCTCTGGGGGCTTCGCGGATGAGGCTGATCCGCCAACTCCTGACCGAAAGCGTTCTGCTATCAGTGATCGGCGGCGCCCTTGGAGTGTTGTTCGCCTATTGGTTTGTGAAAGGCCTCGTTCTTCTGCTGCACGTGAACTCGGTCGTGAAGGTCCGCCCCGATCTGACGCTGCTGGCTTTTACCGTGGGCATTTCCATCCTTACGGGAATCGTCTTCGGCATCATTCCCGCCGTCAAATACAGCCGTGTCGATCTGCACGGCATCCGTTCCAGGGAATTCCGAAGATCGCGCTTCGGCAGCGCGCAGGCGCTTGTGGTTTTGCAGGTCGCGCTCTCGCTTGTCCTGCTACTAGGTGCGGGCTTGCTTGCTCATAGCCTGCTGGACCTGGAAACCCAGAACCTGGGCTTTCAAAAAAATGATCTGCTGCTGGTGAGAACCGATTCGCACCTGGCGGGTTATCAGCCGAAGCAACTGTACCCGCTTTATCGCCAGATCGATCAGCGCATGAATGCCTTGCCCGGCGTGGTTTCGGCTACTCTGGCGCGGTACACGCCCGAGAGCGGCCATGTTTCCAAGGACAACGTTTCCATCGACGGCTACACGCCGCCTCCCGGTACAGAGATGCCCCTCTGGGATCTTGAAATCGCACCCCGCTTTTTCAAGACGCTCGGCACGCAGCTCCTGCGCGGCAGGATCATCGGACCACGCGATACGCCCGCCACTCCTCCCGTAGTCGTCGTCAATGAGACCTTCGTAAGGAAATATCTTCCGCATCAAGACCCCATCGGCCAGCGCATCTCCTTGGGATCGTCCTTTCACTCGCCCGGATTGCAGATCGTCGGCGTGGTCGCCGATTCAAAATATTACGGCTTGCGGAAAAGTGTGGAACCGATGGCTTTCTTCTCGTTATGGCAGGGCCAGCCGGCGGCATGGGCGGCCTACATCGGCGATCTGATCATTCGCACGCAAGGCGATCCCTCCAGCGTGGTTCCCGAGGTCAAACGAACGCTTGCGAGCATCGACAGCAGGTTGCCGATTTTACAAATCACGACGCTGAACCATCAGATCGACAACACTTTACAGCAGCAAAGGATGATCACCACTCTCTGCAGTGCCTTCGGTATCCTTGCCCTGCTGCTCGCTGCCATCGGCATCTACGGAACCATGGCCTACGCAGTCGCGCGCCGCACCACCGAGATTGGCATCCGCATGGCGCTCGGTGCCCAGCGCGGCAATATCCTTTGGATGATTCTGCGCGATTCGGTCATCTTGATCGTGGCCGGTCTCGCCATCGGTTTTCCGCTGGCGCTCGCCGGCACTCATTGGATCCGAAGCTTCCTCTTCGGCGTTCCGGCTGCCGATCCCGCCGCCATCGCCGCAGCCGTTCTCCTGATCGCCCTCCTGGCCCTGCTCGCCGGCTATCTCCCCGCCCGCCGTGCCGCCAGAATCGACCCCATGTCCGCCATCCGCTACGAATAATCGATATCCTGTTTCCACTCTTCCGCGGACCTCTTTTGGGGTTTGCCTGAACTTGTAGAGCAGGCCTTTGGCCTGCCAAGCCACCTTGGAAACGGAGCCGGAAGCGTAAGCTCGGACGGCAGTAAAGTTAAGTCGCGTACGTTTCCGGCTCCGTTCAGCGATTCACACCATCGAAGGATATTCGCATGTCGGCATTCCGCTTGTTAAGCGGTGTGGCAGGCTAATTCCTGCTCTACGTAATTCTTCGAGCGTACTTTTGGTACCGGCTGGTACCAAAGCCTTAGTATTAGTACTTACAAATCCAGGAAAAACTGAAACAATTGGGGAAGTCCTCAGGAGGGAAATACAAAAAGATGCGAAAGTTTATTCTCGGAGCAGTAGCTGTTCTCTCGATAGGCGGCACTCTCACTTTGGCCGACACGATCACGTTTGGAACACCGAGCGGCGCTACAGCCGGCGGTGAATCAGTATCCGCGCAGGCCGTTGTCACGACCGGTAACGGTACGCTAACCATTATCCTCAGCAATAACACCAGCCCTTTCCTGGATTCAGGCCAATTGCTAAGCGATTTCAGTATCAACTTGAGCAACGGCGACGTTAGCTCAGTCACGGGAACCGGTTCGGGACACCTCGTCGATGTGGGCGCCAACGGAGTCGTTACCGATCAGGGAACAGGAACAACAAACGATGTCGGATGGAATCTGGACGCAAACGGGAGCACTCTCACCCTGGATGGCTTGAACGGTGCTGTTAATACTCCGAAGTACCTTGTGCTTGGAGCTCCTTGCGCGAGCGGCGCCTATTGCCAGGCAAATGGTTCCATTGCAAACAATCCTGGCCATAATCCGTTTATAGAAGGTCCACTCACATTCTCGCTGAGCATTACGGGAGTCACAGCGAACACAACGTTTTCGGACGCTGTATTTTCGTTCAGCACCACGCCTAACGTTACCGTCGACGGAATAACCGTTGTTCCCGAACCCGCAGACTTCGCTCTGGTGGCGTTCGGCCTCCTCGCCCTCGGCTGCGCACGGAAGCGCATTTTCTCCCGAAAGAGTTAATCAACTATCGCTCATTCCTTCTCCTTTCGAGGCTGCCGGCGCAGGTCGCTGGTAGCCTCCGAGTTTTTTCCTCTCTGAATTCAGCGGTTTACACCCCGCCCCCGTCTCATCCTGCACGCCCGCCCCGCACACTCGAATGTGGAGCAGGCGTTTTCGGAAGACGAACAACCCGTCGGCCAGGCCGAAATCGAGTTGATCGTCAAAATGGCCGAACATACGAGCTTCAGAAACGCAAGAAAGCACGCCAGTTAGCCGAAATTGGCTTTGCTTCGCAAAAACGTCCAGATAGCCATCGCCAAGATGCGCAAACAACGCGAAGAACTCAAGCTCGTGCACGAACTCGCCAAGATTCTGCCCGACAATTTCGACTTCTCTTCTCCAAATCAAGCTCTTGCCGCTGGCGGTGGAGGTTCATCCTTGCAGCCTCCGGTTTTCAAGAACCAAAATCGGTTAAGAACTTAAACATTTTTTCCCCCGATTGCCGCAAAATTCCCTCCGGCTGCATCGAACGCTTTTAGCAAGTGATGACCAAGACTCTTGTTTTGCCTCTTTTAGCGGCCGCCGCTCTGCTGGCCCAACCCCCGCAGCCCGGCCAGCCCGCCGCCTCCGAGCCCGGCATGCAAACCGGCGCCGAGCCAGGCGCTTCTCCAGCTCCCAGCTTCCAGCCATCCGTCTCCAGCACCGCGCCCGGAGAAATGAGTTTGGGCGATTTCCAAGGCAGCGTTCCACACGGCACCGCTACCGCCAATCCGATCCCCCTCACGCTCTCCGATGCCATCCGGCGCGGCCTGCTCTACAACCTCGGCCTGCTCACAAGCGAACAGGCGAGCCAGCAATCGCGCGCCGAGCGTTATCGCGCGCTCAGCGCCTTGCTGCCCTCCATCGGCGGTCAGCTCAGCATGACCGAGCAGCAGCAAAATCTCCAGGCTCTTGGATTCCTGGTCACGCCGCCGCCCAGCTCCGGATTCACCATCCCCAAAATCGTCGGCCCCTATTCCTATCAATCCGTCCTGGCGACCGCCAAGGTTCCGCTCTTCAATTTCAGTTCTATCGAAAAATACAAAGCCTCGCAGCAGGATCTGAAAGCCTCGGCATTGGCGGTCAAAAACGCCCGCGACCTGGTAGTGCTCGCCGTAGGCAATGCCTATCTGCGCATCATCGCGGACAATGCGGGTGTCAGCGCCACCAAAGCCGAAATCGCCGCCGACCAGGCGATCTATAACAACGCCCAGGCACGCCATCAAGCCGGAGTCGCCATCGCAATCGACGTGCTGCGCTCCGAAGTCGAACTGAAGCGCCGCCAGCAGCAATTAGTCGCGACGCAAAACCAATTCGACAAAGACAAGCTCACGCTGGGGCGCATCATCGGCCTGCCGCTCGGCCAGGATTTCAACCTCGCGAATCCCTCGCTATCGGTGCCGGCGATGACCATCTCGCTCCAGCAAGCGCTGGGTCAGGCCTACGCCAACCGCCCGGATTACCGCGCTGCCGAAGCGCAAGTGACCGCGGCCAAGTATTCTCTCCGCGCGGCCAAAGCCGAGCGCTACCCCACGCTCACCGCCTCCGGCAATTACGGCGACGTCGGCTTGCGTGTGCTGAATAATTCCCACGGAGTGTTTCAAGCTACCGGATCCATCAATTTCCCGATCTTCGATGGCCACCGGATCAAAGCCGATATTCTCCAGAGCAGCACCGAACTTCAAAACCGCCGCAACGATCTGGCCAACCTCCGCGGTCAGATCGATTACGAAGTCCGCACCGCGCTGCTCGACCTGCAATCGGCCAAAGACCAGGTGTCGGTCGCGCAAAGCAATGTGGGGTTGGCGAACAAAACGCTGCAGCAGTCTCGCGACCGTTTTACTGCCGGTGTGACCAATACCGTCGAGGTGGTCCAGGCGCAGCAGACCGTCGCCGATGCCAGTGAAAGCTTAATCTCGGCGCAGTATCAATATAATGTCGCCAAGGTGGAACTGGCCCGCGCCTTGGGCGTCGCCGACCAAAGCATGAGTAAGTATTTCAAGGCCCAGCACTGACAAAAAGCATTACCGAGCCGCGGCCGTGAGAGAGCGGTCCTCAAGCCGTTGGTTCCGATGGAACGGGATAGGATTTCGATGATGAGACTGCTCAATTTCTGTATTCCGGCGCTGCTCGTCGCCACGCTCTCGTCGGCCCAGTCGCTGGTTCAGGACTTAAAAACGTTCGTCGCAACGCCGGCCGTTCCCGGCTACGAAAGCCAACTCGCATCCGAGATCCAATCGCGCCTGAGCGCTTATTCACCCAAGAAAGACAACTTGGGCGATGTCATCGTCACCATCGGAAGCGGCGCCCCGCACCGGCTCGTCGTCGCTCCCATGGATGCGCCCGGCTATGTCGTGAGCGGCATCACGAAAGATGGCTATTTCCGGCTCCAGCGCCTGCCGCAGTTTGGCCGCTTGCCGCTCTTCAACGAACTCTATGCCGCAGAGCCCGTTCTCGTCAAGACCGCTTCGGGTAAGTGGATCAACGGCGTCGTGGCGGGCATCTCCGTCCATCTCCTGCCGGGCCGCGCTCACCCGCCCGACCCCAAAGATATCGTGAATATGTACGTGGATGTCGGCGCATCATCGGCTGCCCAAGCCCGCGGGATCGATGCCAATCTGCTCAGTCCCGTTTCCCTCGACGGCACGCTCTACGAAATGGGCGGCGGAAAATGGACCGCATCGCGCATCGGAGATCGTTTCGGCGATGCGGCACTCATCGAGGTTTTGCGCCATCTGGATCGCTCGAAACTGCACGGCACCCTAACCGTCGCCTTTGCCGTAGAACAATGGACCGGCGCGCGGGGATTGCAGCGCCTGCTCCAAAGCCTGCACCCGGATGAATTGATTTACGTCGGCCGCTTGCTCCCCGGCAGCAAAAGTTCCACAAAGCTGCCGCCCGGAAGCGGAGTTCTGATCGGCTCGCAAAACCCTGCCGCGCCGCTCACCGGTTTAGCCGCGCATTGGAAACAAATCGCGGAGCAAAACAGGATTCCACTGCGTGAAGATTACTCGGCGCCGCTAATCCCACCCAGCTATTTGCCCGCGCCGCCGCTGCCCCCTCGCACTGTGCATCTCGCCGTCGCAAGCGCATGGCCCTCCACGCCCGCTGAAATCATCGATTCGGGCGACCTCGCCGATCTCGCCATGCTGCTCGAAGACGATCTCGAAGGCTCTTCCGAAAAACCTGCAATTCCAGCGACGAAAGCTCTGCCTCCGCCGCCCTTGCCCGCCCGTCCGCAGACCGCGCCCTCACCGGAACAAATTGTCCGGATCCTCACCCAAACCTACGGCATGAGCGGCCACGAAACCCGGGTGCGCGAAACCATCGAGCGCTTACTCCCGCCCTGGGCCAAGCCGCACACCGACAGCGCCGGCAATTTGGTTCTTCACGTAGCCACCCCTCCGGCCAATGCGAAAGTGCCGCGCGTTCTCTTCGTCGCGCACATGGACGAAATCGGCTACCAGGTTACTTCCATCCTGTCCGACGGGCACTTACTTGTGAAGTCCATGGGCGGCGGTTTGCCCTATTACTATCTGGGCCACGTTTGCATGGTCCACACGGCGGGAGGCATGCGTCCCGGCGTCATGGAGCTTCCGGATCGCTGGAACCAGCCGGGCTTTGAATGGCCGCACGGCCGAAACCTTCGCTATCGCGTAGACATCGGCGCCCGCACCGCCGCCGAAGCGCAACAGCTTGGGGTCAAAGTCGGCGATGCTATTACCATCCCGAAAAAATACCGCAACCTGGTCGGCCATCGCGCAGCGGTCCGCAGTTTCGACGATCGCGTCGGTGATGCCGCGCTCATCTCTGCCGCCTGGGCGCTCGGGCCCGCTCTCAAAAACAAGGACGTGACCTTCCTTTGGTCCACGGAAGAAGAACTGGGCCTGGTCGGAGCTGGTAAGGCCGCCCAGCAACTCGCGAAGGAAAGCAAGACTCCAAGTTACGTCTTCGCCATCGACACCTTCGTCAGCGCCGACTCGCCGCTTGAATCGAAGCGCTTCGCGGACGCGCATTTGGGTGACGGTTTCGTCGTTCGCGCCATTGACAATTCCAACATCGTTCCGCGCCCGCTCGTCGCAAAGGTCCTGCGCATCGCCCACACCAACCACATTCCCGCGCAATACGGCGTCACCGGCGGCGGCAACGACGGCTCGGCTTTCCTGCGCTATGGCTCAGTAGATGTCGCCCTTGGCTGGCCCCTCCGCTACTCCCACTCTCCCGGCGAAGTCATCGACGCTCGCGACCTCGATGCCCTCGGCCGGATCGTCGCCGCGATTGCAAAAAGCTGGTAGTCGACGCGAAGAGGACCGATTGACGCTCACCACGCTGGAGATTCGCAACCGCCGCCAATGGCGAAGCTGGCTGCAAAAGCACCACGCCGCAAGCCCGGGCGTCTGGCTCGTCTTCCACAAGGAGCATACAGGTGTTGAATGCATCGCCTATGACGACTCGGTTCGCGAGGCGCTCTGCTTCGGATGGATCGATAGTCTCATCAAGCGCCTCAATGAAGATCGCTACGCGCGCAAGTTCACTCCGCGACAGCCCGCAAGTAAGTGGTCCGCCATCAATCGCCAACGCTGGGCGGAGCTCAAGGTAGCCGGCCTATTGACGCCTGCCGGTCTCGCTGCGGCGCCAACTTCCCGCACATACACGCGGCCGGAGGTCGTTCCGGAGCTGCCGGAATATGTCGCCCAAGCATTGAAAGCACGTCCAAAAGCCTGGAGCTTTTTTCAGGAGCTGGCACCAAGTTACCGGAATTGTTTTGTACGCTGGATTCATTCCGCCAAGCGCCCGGAGACTCGTGAAAATCGCATTAGAGAATCCATTGCTTTATTGGAAGCCCACCGAAGGCTTGGCCTGAAGTAACTGCGAAAATTCCTGTGGCGCACGCACTCTTGCGTGCCGCGACGCCCGGTTCGCTTGCGGCTCCGCTGCATAGCTCTCCGTCTCCGAAGTTGAGCGTCGAACTTAGTAGGCCCAGCGCCAGAGATTGACTCCCGCGGTGTAGCCGGCGCCGACGGCCGCCAGCAACACCAAATCGCCCTTGGTCAGCTTGCCGTCGGCCAATGCGTCGTATATGCCAAGCGGGATCGTCGCGGCGGTCGTATTGCCGTATCGATCAATATTCAGGAGCACGCGGTCGTCCGGCAGTGGAAGCCGATCGGCGGTCGCGGTAATGATACGGCGGTTTGCCTGGTGAGGGATGAACATCTTCACATCGCAAGGCGTAAACCCGTACCGGCGCAGGATGGCATCCGAGAGTTCGTACATCTTGCGCACGGCATATTTGAAGACCTGCTGGCCCTCCTGCTTGACGTAGTGCTGGCGTTTGGCGACGGTTTCCTCGCTGGCAGGCAGGCGGCTGCCCCCGGCGGGCATATTGAGGAAGCAAGCGCCGGAGCCGTCGATTTCGTTTAAGTGGCCGATAAATCCGAGGTCGAGATCCTCGGAAGGCTCCACAATCACGGCCCCCGCGGCATCGCCGAACAAAATGCAGGTGGAGCGGTCGGTGTAGTCGATGATCCGCGACATAGTGTCGGCCCCGATCACGAGCACTTTGGAATGCGTGCCGGCCGCCACCAGGTGCGCCGCAACGGTCAGGCCATAGACGAAACCGGAGCAGGCGGCGACCAGATCGAATCCCCAGGCGCCGGTGGCCCCCAGCCGGTCCTGGACCAGGCAGGCGGTGGAAGGAAACATCATGTCGGGGGTGACGGTGCAGACCAGGATGGCGTCGATTTCGGCGGCTCCGATGCCGCGGCGTTCGAGCGCCTCGCGCGCGGCTGCCACGGCCATATCGGAAGTGGCGGTCTGTTTATCGGCAATATGGCGCTCGCGAATGCCGGTGCGCTCGACGATCCAGCGGTCATTGGTTTCGACCATCTTGGAAAGGTCATCGTTGGTTAGTACATCGGGCGGAACAAACCGGCCGACGGCGGTGATTTTAGCTGCTGGCAAGAATCTCCTCTTCGGAATACATGAATCTCCATGGTACAGTCGGGAAAAATGCAAGTCGAGGCGGCGCTGCTTTTCGAGACGGTGGAGCAGATTTACGCGCGCGTGTTTCGCACCTTAAAGCCACGCACGCCGCTGCCGCGGATCAGCATACGGTTCCGCAAGTATGCCAGCGCCAATAGCCGCATCCGGCTGGCATCTGGCCATCTCGAAGCCGATATCAGCGATTTGCTGGAGGGCGCTCCGGCGCCGATTCACGAAGCGCTGGCCTCGATTCTGATCGCCAAGCTCCTCGGCAGAGCGCCGGATCGGATGGCGCTGGCGCGCTACCGCAGATATCTCAACCGGTCGGAGATGCGCCGCATGCTCCACCTGGTCCAGCAGGAGCGCGGGCGGAAAACATTCCGGCCGCCGGCGGGGCAGGTTTTCGATCTGGAAAGGATTTTCGAAGAGCTGAATGCCGAATACTTTCATGGTTTGATGGCGCGGCCGCGGCTGGGCTGGACGCTGCGGCCTTCGCGCACTACGCTCGGCCACTACGATCCTTCCCACAACGCGATCGTCTTGAGCAATCTGCTGGATTCGGAAAGGGCGCCGCGGCGGCTGGTGCGCTACATTCTGTTTCACGAGATGCTGCACCTACGGTATCCGACCGAGCATCGGGGAGCACGGAGACGTGTACATACGCGCGAGTTTAAGGAGGCGGAAAAGCAGTTTGCGGGATACCGGGAGGCGAGGGCGGAACTGAAGCGGTTTGTGGAAGCCTAGTCCCCTCCCTAACGGTCGGGGTTCTGCTAGGCGGCGGCGTTGGCCATGCTGAGGGAGTTCAACTGAGCGCTCATCTCTTCCAGTCGGGCGATGAGGGGGCGCACTGAGACTGTGCTCGAGCCCAAGCGGCAGAGCAGATAGCTGCATTCGGCCTGTACGACCGCCGCACCGAACCGAAGCTTGAGCCAGACGAGATGGTTGAGCAAAGCGGAATGGTCTTCGGCGCTGTTGGCGATGAGAATGCGAACCGCCAGATGGAGTTGGTTGAAATCGACGACAACGCGATTGAGGTATTGACGGAAAATGCGGATGCGTTCGCGGCGAAATCGCTGGATCATGGCGGAATCGTAACCTGCCTGACGCTTCAGAAAGCCAAAATCGTCGCGATTGAGCAGGCGCTCCATGGGGCAATACGTCGACGCGGAAAAGCTTTCCAGCCATTCTGGGGTAATTTGGTCGATCCGGGGACGGCCGTAGAGGCGAAAGAGGACCGGAATGATGACGGCGAAAGCCAAACCGCCAAACCCCAACAGTGAAATAGCTAGTGCGGATTCCACGAGTGCTCCGTCCAGAATATAAGGTAACAGGATTACAGCATCACTTTCAAGCCCTAAAACCGATTTTTTGTGGAAACCGGCCGGTCGGGTCCAATATCTCTATCGGCAAAACGCCACAATCCTTTAAGAAGTAGTAGCTACGACCTGCGGGCGGAGCGGAGGAGGGCAGCGTTCATGGCTTCGAGCTGCCCAATGAGGCGCTGCTGTTCGGCGGCGTTCCAGCTATGGCCGATACGGACAGGCGCTTCTTCGCCCGCTTTATTTATAAAGATAAGGAAATAAAGCAGGCAGGCGGTCAGAATGAACATGACGCTCATGTTAACCGCATTCAGATTTACGCTGGAGAAGAAACTGTAGGCCAGGATTAAGCTGGCCCGCGCACCGAAATAGACGACTAATCCCAGGCTGAACACGGTTAAATTGCGCGGCAACTGGACGGGGAACCACAGGATGAAGGCGAGCGTGACAAGAATTGCCAGAGCGGCGACCATGGAAAAAATACGTTCGCCCACGAATCCTGCTGCAACGAGGTGATTCAAGGACCCTGTAGAACCTGGAACGGTCCGCTCATAGGCGACAAACTCAGGCCGCGCCGTCAGCACACCGATCAGCGCGGCCACGAGGAAAGAAATATGCAGCACCGTACGCGAAAAACGCAGAATGCCCGGAAATTTCTTTAAAAGAGCATTCAGAAGAGCATACACCGTTGCCAAATAGAGGATCCACCCGACCGGCGCAAATGACAGCCACACAATGCGGTAATTCACCTGTACGAGGTGCGCAAAATGGAGCCAGAGCGCGATTCCGGAGGTTACAACCTCAAAAAGGAGCAAAACGCAAAATACCCGGTAAGCGCTCTGCAGCCGGAGACTCAGCAGCCGGAAAATCAACCCAAGCGTCAATGCGTCGCTGGCGATTTCGGCGATATGCGACCAGTCCATCTTTGCTTGCTTAGTGGATCTAATCCGATCTTATGCGACAATCCATAGCAAGGGCAACCGATGTTCCGAGGTTTGGACGAAATTCTGGGAGCGGCGATCAGCAGCCGTTGCCCGTACCCGGGAGCGGCGGCCACACATGGGCAACGGTGGGAGTATTCAAAACCGGCGTAATCGTGGCCGAAAAGCTAACAGTAGCGAGTCCAAATACCAAAAAAGTGGCAGAGATTAATTTTTTCATGGTCGATGTTCCTTATTGTTCCTTTAAAGAATTTCTTGAGATTTTAGGAAT
>DASVGP010000122.1:0-3995 GCA_036379475.1 Bryobacteraceae bacterium
CGTTTGCACAGGCGTGTCCACGACCTGGTCCGCTTTCACATGGCCGGGATAACGGATGATCAGCGGCACGTGAATGATGCCTTCGTACAAATGCCGCCCATGGCCTACGTATCCGTGCTGACCCAAACTCTCGCCGTGATCGGCGACCAATACGACGATGGTCGACTTCTTGACATGGAGCTGGTCCAGCGCCTGTAAGAGTGTCCCGATGTAGTGATCGCAATAGTAGATCTCGGAATCATAGGCTTTGACACGCTGGCGAAAATCACTGTCGCCGGTGGGCTTGAACGGATGGGCGGGATCCACATTAGGAGGATTATAGGCGGCGCGATAGACGTACGGCGAGTGCGGGTCGAAATAGTGGACCCACAAAAAGAACGGCTTATTCTTCTTCGCGGCCCCGCGCAGCCATTTCAGCGCGGGCGGAGTAACATCCTGGGCCCAGCGCATGGAATTGAAAAGCTGGTAGCTGCGCGTGAGGTCTTCGTTGTAGTAATCGAAATAGTCGTTCAGGTTGGTCAAGCGCCCGAGCAGCGGCCAGGCGCTGACAAATGCGGCGGTCTGATATCCATGGCTGCGCAAAATCTGCGGCAACGTCACGATGGGAAGACTGCTGTCGATCGCCTCTCCGTTTATCCGTGCACCGTCCTCCTGCGGATAGCGGCTGCACATGATCGCGAGATGCGAAGGCCCGGTCAGCGGTATGACTGTATAGGCACGGGCGAAACGGGTGCCTTCCTTCGCCAGTTGGTCGATATAGGGGCTGGTGCGCTTGGCATAGCCATAGCTTGAAAGATGATCGGCCCTCAGCGTATCAATCGTGATCAGAAGGACGTTGGGCGGGTGCCCCTTGGAGGCGGCGGCTGCGTTCCCCTGCGCGGCCTCCAATGCGGTTGCGCCCAGGGCAACCGCGAAAATCAGCGAAATTAGCCGCATGCTTCGATCTTATCGAGAGCTATCGAAGCACCTGCATTTCGCTTCTTACGGCACGAACGCCTCCCAATACGCCGGCGGCAATTTCCCCGGGTCCATCGTGCTTTGAAAATCGAGTGCTACGTTCGAGAGCCGGTCCACCATCTTCGGATGATCGCTCGCCACATCGTGCTGCTCTCCGGGGTCTTTCGCAAGATTGTAAAGTTGCGGCGGATGACAGTAAACTGGCTTAGTAAGGCGCCCTCGCGGCGTGCGGTTGCGTTCAATAAAGCTGAGCTTCCAGTCGCCGACCCGCACCGCAAACAGCCGCCTGCCGAAATAGTAGAAGAAGCGATTCCGGGGGCATCCCGATTCGCCTTTCATGTAATCCAGCAGCGATTTGCCGTCGATGATGCGCCCGCCCGGCAATTTCCCGCCCGCCATCTGAACGAACGTGGGAAAGATGTCCATGAGCGAAGTAATGCCCGTAAGTGTTTCGCCCTCGGGCAGATGCCCAGGCCAGCGGAAGATACACGGAACGCGCACGCCGCCTTCCCACGTTGTGCCCTTGCTGCCGCGGAACGGTCCTTCGCTGCCCGCGCGCTTCAAGAATCTGGTGTGGACGGCGGCGCCGTTGTCGCTGGTGAAGGCCGTTACCGTATTGTTGTCGAGCCCCAAAGACTTTAGCGTGTGGAATATTTGTCCCACGCTCCAGTCGATCTCTTCCACTGCATCCCCGTAGCGGCCGTATGGGGACCGGCCGCGAAACGCCTTGGATACCGCGAGAGGAATGTGCGGCGCATCGTAGGGCAGATACAGGAAAAACGGCCTGTCTTTGTTGCGTTCGATGAACTCGATCGATTGCTTTGTATATCGCTGGGTCAAGGTCGCCTGGTGTACCGGCGACTCGATGATTTTTTCGTTGCGGTAAAGATAGAGCGGCGGAAAATCCACCATGGGCAGCGTCATGTCGTTGCTGTAGTGGAGTCCGTAGAAATAGTCGAAGCCGTGATGGTTCGGGTCGAAGCGCCGGCGGTCGCCCAAATGCCATTTGCCGATGCAGGCGGTCCGGTAGCCGAGCGACTGAAGCTCCTGTCCAATCGTGATCTCCGAGGCCGGCATCCCGAAGTGTTCTCTCGGAATCAGCACGCGCACGATGCCGGAACGCATCGGATACTGCCCAGTCATCAGCGCCGCGCGTGACGGACTGCAGGTGGGGAAGGCATAAAAATCCTCCAGCTTTACTCCCTGTTTCGCCATGTGATCGATGTTTGGGGTCCGGATTTCCTTGCTGCCGTAGCAGGAAAGATCTCCGTAGCCGAGATCGTCGGCGAGAAACAGTACGAAGTTCGGCGGGCGCCTTCCGGAGGATTCCGAAGCCCAGGAGTTTTGCGCGGCCAGTCCGGCGCCCAGTGCCGACGAAAAGAAGTTTCGTCTGGTCATGCTCATTGTCTATTGTTTCGCGTTCGTTCCCAAAACGCTACAAGGAGCCTCGCTAAAGAATAGTAAAATCGGGTTGTGCCCAGTAGTAAGTCCTTGCGGAACAACTACATACTCGTAGTCTTCGATAGTTGCCGTTACGATTCCCTGATGCAGGCCCGGCCCAGGATCATGCGCCAACTCGGGCGCGTCGAGCGGCGCTGGTCCTATGCGTCCTGGACCTCGCCGTCGCATTACAATTTGCTGATCGGCCTGCTTCCGCACAGCAGTCCGAAGCACGTCTATGCGTCGGAATACTACAAAGGCGAATTCCTGAAGTTCAACGAAAGACTGGGAGTCAAGGATCTGAAATTCGCCTCTCTGGTCCCCAGGCTTTACCTGCCGCTGTTTCTGAAAGAATCGTTGGGGTACCGGACGCATGCCCGCGTCTCGCTGCCGGTTTTGAATCCGAAAACCATTCTCAACACCGGATTCGATAGTTATAAGCTGATGGAAAACCACAACGACATGCGCGCCATGGTACGCGGCCTCACGTTTTCCGAGCACCAGCCGTCTTTCTATTTGTTGAACGTGGGCGAGACGCATTATCCTTACGCCCTTCCCGACGAACCTCCCGAAGAGTGGCCGCGTATCAGCGGGGTTCATGGCGTGTTCAAGCACCTGGACGACCATGTCGTGGGCGGAAAGCTGGTCTCGCGCAAACAGAAGTTTTTCGACGGCGCCAAGCTGGAGATGCTCCGCAAGCGCCAGGTGCGAGCGGTGAAATATCTGGATGGCGTGATCGAGGAGCTGTTCGATACGGTTCCGAAGAACACGTACATCACGATCACCGCCGATCATGGCGAGCTTTTCGGCGAAGACGGCTATTTCGGGCACGGGCCGATTCACCACCAGAAGGTTTGGGAGGTGCCCTTTGTCGAGGGCAAAATTCGATAGACAATCCGTCCTGGCTGGCCTGCTGGTGCTCATCGCGTTCGTAGCGCTGGCATGGCTTTTGCCGCATCACCGCGGTGGCCTCGATTACGCCTACATCGGTCCCGGCGCCGGATTCGCATTTCTCGGTTCGTTTCTCACCATCATCGCGAGTTTTTTTCTTACTTTGGCCGCTCTTCTCTCCTGGCCGTTTCGCATGGCGTGGCGGATGTTGCGCGGCCGCAAGAGTTTTCGCAAAGCGTCGGTCAAGAAAATCATTTTTCTGGGACTGGACGGGCTCGATCCCCGGCTGACAGAAAAATTCATGGCCGAAGGCAAGCTGCCGAACCTGCAGCGCCTGAAAGAACAAGGCACCTATCGCCGCCTGCGCACCACGTTTCCCTCGCTCTCGCCCGTGGCCTGGTCGACCTTCGCCACCGGAGTCAATCCGGCGCGTCACAACATATTCGATTTCCTGAATCGCAGTCTGAAGACTTATGTTCCCGAGTTAGCTGCCGCCAAAGTGCATGAAGCGAGAAAAATACTGCGCCTCGGACGCTGGCGCATTCCGCTGTCGCGCCCGAGCGTCGAGATGCGCCGCAAGAGCCAGCCCTTCTGGAAATTACTCGGCGAGCAAAATATCCGCTCCACCGTGATCCGCGTGCCCATCAGCTTTCCGCCCGATCAGTTCAACGGCCGCCAGCTTTCGGCCATGTCCACGCCGGACCTGC
>DASVGP010000123.1:0-2826 GCA_036379475.1 Bryobacteraceae bacterium
GATTTCCATTGGCCGTGATGATCTTTTACAGGGACATACTTCGTTTTGTACGCCGGGGACAGCGACACAAACTTATTTTTTTGCTGCAACCCGCCGGAAACATACTTGAAGAAGGTGCACAGCGTGCCCTGTTGACCGTCGGCTGACGTGTCGAGGGAGGGTTCAGGGCAAGTTGAGGGGTCATCCGGGTCGCCGCTGCCGATATAATTTCCTGCCGTCGTACCAGTGCCGACAATTGTGATTTCGCCGTCTCGAGTCCAGAGCGCGACTGCGTCGCGGATTCGCTTAGTTATTACTTCAGCCGAATCGCCATTTACTGGATCGTGCACGCTGACTGCCGCGTGAAAGGCTGAGTGAAGCTTTTCCAGTTCAGCCGATTGGGCCAGTCGATCGTTATCGTCTTGCCAGCCACCTGCACGGGCGGCTCCTATCGCCGCGAGAATTCCCACAGCGAGCAAGGCCACAAAACTTGTGTGCCTCTTATTGAATGTCAATTTCATGTCCGTCTCCTTTGGCCTTGAGGCGCGGTTGTTGTTCTCACCGCGCCTGTTTATTTGCCTGTTTCAACGTTGGCGCCTGGCGCTGTTCTTTTCAAATGAGCAGCACATGAATTGCTTCCTCATCTCAGATGAGTAGCCGAAAATCCAATAGAATTAAGCCGCTACAAGGGTGACCGGCGGGAAGCCAGCGTCGGCCAAACTGCTCTAGACTTGAACTGCGCGAACACATCTGGGGTGGCGCCGCGCCTACCCTCCCTGCAGAAAAGCTGAAACCACGGGAGCTATTCATTGTTGCCGCAACGACGCCAATGGTGCCGACCTACGGCTTCCCTGCGTTCATGCTCAATACGAGAAAGCTTCAGAACGAAAGAACTGATCGTTCCGAATGGTGCGGCGCACGCTCAGTTTCTTTTCCAAACTGACCAGGGTGCTCGTGTCATGGCGGTAAGCGTCTGCAGCACAGCGTCTTGCCGGAGATCGAACCCGAGCGCTTCCATATGGCCGATGAGCCGCCCCTGCCGGTGCCGGACAGAAGCTAGCGGTTCGGCTATCCGTTCGGCGCTCCACCGGAACCGGGGCCAACCCTCCAGTTCGTGTGTATACATTCTCCGCAACCCCTGCGAAGATTATTAGCCCATAATCTCCGCATTCTGCAATGTATAGTCCGCACAATCTGCGGAGAAAAGGGCCGCTATTCTCCGCGGGTCGCTTCCGTGACTGCGCCTTCGGATCCCGCCGGTGGGCGCTGCTGTCCTAATGCGGCGCCTCGAAGAAGTGCTGCTCATTTTGTGCTACCAATACCTAACAATCGATGGTCAATCAGGGACGCTCATGGGAACTATGTGATGCTGGAAGCGATTGTTAGTGACGCGCAGTCGAATGGGACCCTCGCATTGTCCCGTAATGCTAAGAAAACGATCGAGAAAATCCGCGAAATGGGTAACTACTCGGCGCGTGAGAGATCCGCGCCAACGTCAGCAAGAAGACGTTTTCGCGCCCGGCCACTGTGCGCAGTTATCTGGCATTGGCGCGAGAGCAGGTGCAACTGATGGAGCAGCAGTCAAGGCAAGAAGAACAGATCACGCGGCGCCAGGCTGCAGCGCGCGAACGGGCTCGGTGTGAACGGATCGAGAAACTCGAACAGGCTTTGGCTGAGATTGAAAATCTACGGCAAAACAAGAAACACGAGCGGCACAAAGAGCCGCAGGTTTCGGTGAGCGATCCCGAGGCGCGGTTCATGTGGACATCGGATGCAGGTGTGGCGCCGAGTTACAACGTGCAACTGGTCACCGATAGCGCGCATGGCTTGATCGCAGATGTGGAGGTTGTCGACGATCCGCAAGATGCCCAGCAGCTAGCGCCGGCAATGGATCGGCTCCAAGCGCACCTGCTGCGGTATCCGGCGCAGGTCATTGCCGATGGAGGCTATACAAACCACACCTCGATTGTGGAAATGGCCGAGCGTGGCATTGATTATTACGGCTCCTGGAGCGGCCGCAACAAGCTGGACAGTGCGCATGCTTCGCACATGGGCTATCACTGGAGTCAGTTCGAATACGATGAAGCGGCGGGTGAATACATCTGCCCGGCAGGCAAGCGGCTGCGCTACAGAACCCACCTGCAGCCGAGTCCGGAACGCGAACGTTACGTATTCGCTGCGGCGCGGGAAGATTGCCAGTCTTGTTCCAAACCTAATCAATGCTGTCCCGGCATCGATATGCGGAAGCACGGGCGCACGATCTCCATCGAGCTGACGCATCCTGCGGTGGATGCATTTGATGCGAAGATGCAGACTGCTGCCGCGCGCGCCATCTACAAACAGCGCGCGCCCGTTGCCGAGTTCCCGAACGCCTGGATCAAAACCAAGCTCGCATTTCGCCGCTTTCGTTGCCGCAGCTTGAGGAAAGTAACGGCGGAGGCAATCTGGGCGGCCCTGACCTACAATCTGCAGAGAATGTTTAAGTTGCAAGCTGCCAGCGCATGAGCTAAAGAGGGAAAGACCTCCGGCGCCAACGGCTTTTCTCCGCATCCTCATCCAGCCGCTCATCCACGCGTTGCATCATCCTGGATCGTAATGGCGATTCTTTCACAGCTTCCCGTCCACATGTTCACCGGTTTCGACACCGGACCAAATACCGCAGGTTCCGGACGTCTAACGCGCAAACCCGCCTGTTGATTCCCTCCGAAGTGGCTCCAGCAAAGCACAAGGAACGGTAGCCGACGATAAAGGCAGTTGACCGGTATCTCAACGCCGAAGCTGTTCAGCCTATAACGGTGCCTGACCGCTTGAGGAAGTGAGCCAGTCTTCGAGGACTTTGCCGGTATC
>DASVGP010000124.1:0-47140 GCA_036379475.1 Bryobacteraceae bacterium
CCGGTAAACACGTTTACGTAACCAATCGCGGCGCCAACACCATCGCGGTTTACGGCATCGACCAGGCCACGGGCAAGCTGCACGAGGTGCAAAATATTTCGAGCGAAGGCGATTTCCCCCGCGGCTTCGCGCTCGATCCCACCGGTCAGTACGCCTTCGCGGGAAATCAAAAGTCGAATAACTTCGTGGTCTATCGCGTAGATCAGAACACCGGACGGCTGACGTTCACCGGAGAAAACATTCATGTCAGCTCGCCGGTCGATTTTGCATTTGTGCCGGCCGAATAGGGTTGCAGATACTTTCCCTAACGGTCTTGGTTCAGTGACGGCGCTTTCCAGCCTCCGAACTCCACTTCAATCGCCTCGCAAATGGTGAGCGCAGTCAGATCGCGCCAGGGCTTTGCAACCACTTGCACACCGATCGGCAGCCCCTCGAATTCCGCGCAGCGAACCACCGCGGCCGGCGCTCCGGCGATATTCCAGGCCATCGTATAGCTAAAACCTTCGAAATTAGTGTCGATCCGCGATTCTCCATGCCGCAGCGCCGCTTGCGTATAAACCGGACACAAAATCGCGTCGTAGCGCTGGAAAAACACGGCGAGTCGAGCACGATAATCGTCCCAGCGCGCCCAACACCGGGCGAAATCGGCACCGCTGACGCGAAACGGGCGCATGCGATCGACAAAATCCGTCAGCAGCGGGTGAACGGTGGTACTGCCGTGCTCGGCCAGATAGGCGTCGATGCCATCGGCGCCGTCCGCTCCGAAAATCGCCAGTTCCAACTCGTAGGCATGTTCCACACCGGGCGGTTTCTCTTCTTCGACGGCCGCTCCCATTCGCGACAAAGATTGCGCACAAGTTCGAATGGCATCCTTCACCGCCGGGATGCAGGGCGCAAAGCCGTTGTCGTCAAAAAAAGCGACGCGCAGCTTGCTCAGATCGGGCCCTTCCAGCAGCGGCACGGGTGGCGTCGTAAAGTCTTCTCCGTCTTCGCCGGCAAGAATCTGCATCGCAAGGCGAAGATCGGCGGCGTACCGCGCCATGGGACCGATCTGCCACAGCCGCTCGATCCAGCCGCTCGCGGGCGGAACGTGGCCGCTGCGCGGCAAGCGCCCGCTGGTCGGCTTGATGCTCGCAATGCCGCAAAAATGCGCGGGTAGCCGCACACTCCCCGCCGAATCGCTTCCCAGACCCAGCGGCGAACCGCACGCGGCGATCAGCGCTGCTTCCCCGCCGCTGCTTCCTCCCGACGTCCGCTCCGGATCGAATGGATTATTGGTGCGGCCAAAAATCAGGTTGTCCGATTCGAAGGAAAACAGCAGATCGGGCAGATTAGTTTTGGCGATCGGGATAGCGCCGGCCGCACGCAGCCGCCGCACCAACGTCGCGTCTTCTGCCGCCGGGGCGGCGTTTATTCTCCCCAACGTACCCGCCGATGTCGGAAATCCGGCAACATCGATCGAGTCTTTGATCGAGATTGGAACACCGTGTAAAGGCCCACATGCCCCGCCCGCGGCCAGCTTGCGGTCGGCTGCTTCGGCTTGCCGCAGCGCGGAATCTTTAAGTGTCCGCATCACCGCGTGAATCGCTGTGTCGAGGCTCTCGATTCGCTCGAGGTGCCTCCGGACGAGTTCCACCGAAGAGATTTGGCGCGCCCGAATTTTTGCCGCCATTTCCCGCGCGCTGAGATTGAGCATCTAATTTTTGTCGGCAGCGTTCCTTGTAGCTTTTCTTATATCTGCGCCATATCAAATATCCCACGGTAAAGATCCCGGCGCCCAGCGCCCAGCTCGCTTTTTCAAAGAAGCCAAGCAGCGTTTGAAACTCCTGAGCGAAGGCGTAGCCGATGCCTGCGACGGCGGCGGACCAAACGACCGCTCCGAGCGCGTTGAATTTCAGGAATCTCAGCCACTCCATGCCCAGTATTCCCGCGAGCGGTCCCGCGACCGTGCGCAGGCCGAAGATGAAACGCGCAAAAAACACGGTCTTATCACCGTGGTTCTTGATCAGGTCCTTGGCGGCCTCGACGTCCTCATCGTCGAAGTGGCAACATTTCTTGATCCAGCGAAGAAGGGTTTTCCCGAATATCCGGCCCAGCAGAAATCCGAGGTTGTCGCCGATGGTGGCGGAGATCGACGATACCAGGATGATCCAAAAGATGTTCAGCTCCGCGGTCTTGTGCGCGAGGAAACTGGCGAACATCAAGGTCGTCTCGCCGGGCACCGGGATTCCGGCGTCTTCCGCCCCCACGCCGATCGCCACGGCCCAGTAACCCCAAATTTCGAGGAAATGCTGGACTGCGTGGTAGAACCAGTGCATCGGATGCGCTCGCTTCTGTGATCGTTCTCAGGGCGACTCTTATACAATGCTTAAATTGTCTTCGGCATGAGGAGCCTTTTCATCGCAGGGTGTGGCGCCATCGTGTGCGCGCTGCTGATTGCCACCGGCATCCCGCCAAAGGAAAACCTGCTTTGGCAGTATCGGAATCTCGGCAAGGCATTTTACGAGAACCCGGACACGCATCTTCAAGCCGTTCAGGAATTGAAAAAGGCGCTCGACCTGAATCCGCATTCAGCCGGCGAGCGCATCAACTACGGCTTGGCGTTGCTGCGCGTCGGGAAAACCGACGCCGGTATTGCGCAACTGCTCCAAGCGCAAAAACAGGACCCGTCGATTCCGCATACTTGGTTCAATCTCGGCATCGCTTATAAGAACCGCGGCGAATTCACCAAAGCCGCCGCGGAGCTGCGCCAGATGATCCGCCTGGTTCCCAATGAGCCCAAATCGCATTACAATCTGGGCGCCGTGCTGCGCGATCAGGGGCATACGCAAGAGGCATTGAAACAGTTTCAAATCGCGGAAAAACTAGACTCCAACCTCGCCGGGCCGCATTTCCAGCTATTTACTCTCTATTCGCGGGCGGGTGACAAAGCCAATGCCGCACGCGAGAAAAAACTGTTTCTGGAAGCTAAAAAGCGCCAGGCTGGCGCCGCGGTGCCGGAGAACATGGAGTGGTCTTTTTACTCGGAACTCTACGCTCCGCCCGTGCCGCGGCCTTCCGCCGCCAATGAGCCGACGCATTACCGCGATCGCCTGGTGAGCCGCGACTGGACCCCGGTTTCTCAAACCGGGATGCTCACGATCGATTCCACCGGCACCGGCCACGCCGATCTTCTCGTCTGGTCGCCGAATCGCATCGCGCTGTATAGAAACGGCATTGGCGAAGTGAAGAACAGCGGCCTCGAAGGGCTGCACAACATTCGCGCCGTTGCCGCCGGCGATTATGACAACGACGGTCTCACGGATTTATGCGTGCTGACCAATTCCGGCGCGGTGCTCTTTCACAACAACCACGGAACGTTTACGAAATACCTCAGCCTTCCGCACACGGCCGGCGCGACGCGCGCACTCTGGCTCGACTATGATCACGACAACGATCTCGATCTGCTTTTGTTTGGTCCGAAGTCCGCCTTGCTGCGCAACGATGGCAACGGAAAGTTCGAGGACCGCACCGCTTCGTTTCCCTTTGTAAACGGGAAAGCGCTCTCGGTAGTTGCCTACGCCGTCGCCGGCGACACCGCGGCGCGCGACGTGGTCGTTTCCTATGCGCATCGCCCGGGAGTCCTCTATCGCGACAAACTGAACGAAGTTTTCAAAGCCGAAACCGTTCCGCTGTTGCCCGCGGGTGCACGCGCACTGAGCGTGCAGGATTTTAATCACGACGGCTTTCTCGATCTGGTCAGTTACGCGCCGAAAAAGCTTCTGCTTCAGAACACCTCCGGCAAGCTAGCCAAAGTCTCGGCGGGTCATGCAGCTCCCTCGCGACTCCTCGCCGATTTCAACGGAGACCAGCGCGTAGATTATGCGCGCATTTTACCGGATGGATCTTTGCACGTGTATTTCAATGCTTCCCCCAGGCAGCATTGGATGACGGTGCGCATCGAGGGCATTAAGAATCTCAAGACGGCCCAAGGCGCCACGATCGAGATGAAATCCGGCGCCTACTACGGCAAAGCGGTTTACCATGGCGTCCCGCTGCCGTTTGCAACCGACGCTCATGCCGACGCGGACACGATCCGCATTACCTGGCCGAACGGGCTGATCCAAAATGAGGCGCAGAAAAAGACCGGTCAGGCGCTGACGATCAAGGAAGCGCAAAGGCTTTCGGGATCGTGTCCCATGATCTTCGTTTGGAATGGGAAAGAGTACCAATTCGTTACCGACGTGCTGGGCGTGGCTCCGCTCGGCGCAAGCTCCGGCGATGGAAAGTATTTCCCGGTGCAGCACCGCGAACACATCCGCATTCCCGGCTCTCTGCTGCGGCCCGAAAACGGCGAGTATCACGTCCACATCGCCGAAGAGCTGCACGAAGTTTCCTATCTGGATCAGGTACAACTGATCGCCGTCGATCATCCGGCGAATACCGATATCTATGTAAGCGACAAATTCAAATCGCCGCCGTATCCTAAGTTCCATCTATACGGCGCGCGGGAGAAGATACATCCGATCCGCGCCATAGATAGTCATGACCGCGATGTCACCAGCTTGGTCGCGAAGCAGGATCACCGCTACCCGCACGATTTCTCCCACAATGAGTCCGGTATCGCTCAGATGCACTCGCTGGTTCTCGATTTCGGCAATGCGGCACCGGATAACCGCGCCGTGCTGGTCTTAAACGGCTGGGTGGAATGGGCAGACGGAAGCACGTTTCTCGGGGCCTCGCAAAGCGGTCACGGACTGGTCTTTCCGTACCTGCAAGTGAAAGACTCCGCCGGCAAGTGGCGCACGGTAGTCAAAGATATGGGAATTCCCTCGGGCAAACCGAAGAGCATCGTAGTGAACCTCACGGGCAAGTTTCTGTCGCAATCGCGCCAGGTCCGCATCGTGACCAACCTTTGCGTGTATTGGGACGAAATCTTTCTGGCCGACGATGCGCAGCGGCCCCGGGTACGGCTGACGCCGATCAATGCGAACGCGGCGAATCTGCATTTCCGCGGCTTCTCGCGCGTCGTGGTCGATCCCCACCAGCAGCAGCCGGAACGGTTTCTTTACAATCAGGTGTCTCCGGTCTCGAACTGGAATCAAACGCCCGGCCTCTATACGCGCTATGGCAAGGTTCGCAAACTGGTGAACGCGACCGACGACCGGTTTGTGATTATGGGGTCTGGCGACGAACTGCGCCTTTCCTATCCGGCGGCGAACTTACCCAAACTTCCCGCGGGATGGTCGCGCGATTTTATGTTGCTGGTCGATGGCTGGGCCAAGGATGCCGATCCGAATACCGCGTTCAGCCAAAGCGTGATGCCCTTGCCCTTCCACGCCATGAGCTCTTATCCGTATCCGAAGGGCGAGCATTACCCCAACGACCCCGAACATGAAAAGTACGTCGGCGACTATCTGACGCGCCCCGCGCTACGCCTGATCCAACCGCTTGCGCCTTAATTTCCCATAGCGCATGCCGGAGGCGCTGAGAAACAGGCGACAAACCGATCGTCTGTCCCACCAAACTTAATTGTTGAAGTCGAATCCGATGCGCACCACCGCTTCGGTCGCTTTGCCGCCCGCTTGAAAGGGCTGAAATCTCCACTTTTTCGCGGCCGCAACCGCCGCATTTCCCAGGATTGGATTCCCCGAGACCACATTGGCCTTCTCCACCTTCCCGGAAGTGCCCACATATATATCCAGCACCACGTGCCCCGACAGTCTCATCTGTCGCGCCAGTACCGGATAGGCCGGCCGCACCTTTTGCACGATTGACTTGCGCGCCTGTGCTTCCGGCACTCGTACCGTGATGGCGAATGCGCTCTGGCAAAGGAAAAGACCGGCCGCCAGCGCGAGAATCAGCCAAGCAGCCCTGGAAGGCTTTCGGTGATCTTTGCACGGATTGCTCATGATTTGTTGTCTGTCCTAGCTCTTATCGGTAGTACTAGCGAACCGCTGAGGGGCCCGATCAATATTTTTGATTGGCGTTGGCACACTAATCCGGATTAGGATCAGGGAGTAAGGACGGTCCCGCGAATGATCCAAAGCACTCTTCCTGTATTGTTATTCAGCTTTGCGGCCGGAATGGCTTGCGCGCAGACCGCCCAGTGGCACGGCATTGCCTTTAGCGGCCTCGCAGATGGTTATTACAGTTACAACAATAATCATTCGTCTTCCGGCTTGAATCAGCTCTACACGTTCGACGACAAGACGGACCAATGGGACTTGAATCTGCTGAAGGCTACCGCAAGCGAGGCGCCTACTCCGGTTGGCTTTCGTGTCGATCTCGGCCTTGGCCGTGCCATGGAGATTATGCACGCACCGTCACCCGATCCCTCTTTTTTCAACTACGTAGAACAGGCATACGTGAGCCTGAAACCAAAACAATGGAAAGGCTTCGAAGCGGATTTCGGAGATTTTGTAACTTCCGCAGGCGCTGAAGTGATCGAGACGAAAGATGACTGGAATTATTCGCGCTCGCTGCTATTCACACTTGCCATTCCGTTCTATCACTTTGGGGTTCGCACGTCGATGCCCGTCGGCTCGGGCGTGACCGTAGGTTTGCAATTGGTCAACGGATGGAACGAAATTGTAGATACACACGGCAATAATATGCAGACAGTTGGCATAACCGCTGTGCTGACGAGAAAAATGTTCACCTGGAGTGATACCTATTACACCGGTCCGCAGTATACGAATGTGACCAAAGGAAACCGCAGCCTGTATGACACGACTCTGCTGCTGACTCCGTGGACAAAGTTCAATGCGTATCTGAACTTCGATTATGGCCGCCAACACGGATTGCTCTCTGGACTGAACCACTGGGAGGGAATAGCCGTTGCCGCCCGCTATCAGCTCAACAGGCATTTTGCAATAAGTCCGAGGGTGGAGTATTACGACGATGCGACTGGATTCACGACTGGTGCTCGCCAGCGTCTCCATGAAGTTACCCTCACCGGAGAATACAAAGTGATCCGGGGATTTCTTGCCCGGATCGAATACCGGCACGACGGCTCCGATATTCCCTTCTACACCCGCGGAAACGCCGAAGCGCCTGCAAAGACTCAGTCCACGGTATCGGCGGGCCTGATCGCTTACTTTCCAGCTCCCCAATAACACCAACAGAGCCGCCACCGCCAAGGCCGGTGCCGGGCGCTGCTAGAATAAGTCAAGCGCGAGTTCCCTTGCGTTCATCTCCAAAGCCGGCATAGCTCAGTTGGTAGAGCATCTGATTTGTAATCAGAGGGTCGGGGGTTCGAATCCCTCTGCCGGCTCCAACAGTTTCCGTTACCTGTCGAGATGATGGTCTTTCCCAGCTCCGAGCCAAGACATGCCGATCGAAAGCATAACAGTTCTCCTGGTTCTGATCGGTTTGGTTGCGGCAGTCACCTGGCTGGCGCGGCGGATGCACATCCTGGAGCCGGTGCTGCTCACTATTGCCGGAATCGTGCTGAGCTTCATAACGGTTTTTCCCACCATCAGGCTGGATCCAAAAATTGTTTTGCTATTCGTGCTTCCTCCCTTGGTGTATCAGGCGGCTGTAGAACTGCCGTGGGAAGATTTCCGCGGCAACGTCAGGCCGATTTCGCTGTTTGCGGTGGGATTGGTATTGGTGACCAGCGCGCTGGTGGCCGTGATCGCCTACTTTATGGTTCCAAGCGTTACCTGGCCGGAGGCCCTGGCGCTGGGAGCGGCAGTCGCACCCACCGATACGGTGGCGAGTATCGCAGTCTCGGATCGCCTCGGTTTGCCCCGGCGGCTGCTGGCGCTCACGCAGGGCGAGGGGCTGGTGAACGATGCGGTCGCTCTCACTCTGCTCAGAGTCGCCGCAGTGGCCATCCTGGCACACCAGTTCTCGGCCTCGGCGGCGTTCGTTCGCTTCGCCGCGATTGTGGTTGGAGAGCCGCTCTACGGTGCGGCCATTGGCTGGCTGGCAGCTAATATCCGGCGTAAAGTGTCCGATGCCCGCGTGGAGTTCGCGGTTTCGCTGCTCACTCCATTTCTCGCTTTTCTGATTCCCGAAGCGCTTGGGGGTTCGGGTGTCATCGCCGCCGCTTCGGCGGGGATGTATGTCAGCCTGCAGGCCCCCGAACTGGTCTCCTCCGAAACGCGCTTGAGCCTGGCGGGGACTTGGGGTACCCTGATTTTCCTCCTCGAAGGCGCCCTGTTCCTTCTCACCGGGATGCAGTTTCGTTCCATTGTCCACGGCACTCCGGGACTGAGAGGCTTTCACACTCTGGCAACCGCCGGGGCCGTGACCGCGGCGGTCATTATCCTGCGCGTGATTTGGACTTGGCCGGCCATCTGGCTCACCTATCGCTTTCCGGGCACCCGGAAACAGCCTAAGCTCCCGAACCGGCAAGTAACTTTTCTCGCCTGGTGCGGTATGCGCGGCGGTATTTCCCTGGCCGCGGCGCTTTCGCTCTCTACCGAGGTTCCCGACAGAAATCTGATCCTCTTCATCACCGCCTGTGTCATCGTCGGAACGCTCATCCTGCAAGGCGGATCGCTACCCTTTCTGCTGAGGAAGCTGGAGCTGGACAAGGATGCGCGCCTGGAACGGGGCGAAGCGCGGGATCTGGAGCATGTGGCCCGGATGGAAGCGGTCGCCGGAGCTCTCGAAAGTCTGGGCCATCGCGGAACGGAAGCGGTGCCGATCCGCGAGGAGTACGAGCATCGCCTGAGCATGCTTCAGCGCGACGAAACGGAGATGCAGGATGTGGGGCCGGCAGGCTATCGCAAGGACTTGCTGCGCATCCGCATAGATGCGCTGGCTGTGGAAAGAGGCAAGATTCTGACTATGCACCGCGAAGGCCGCCTCCCCGAGCGCGTAATGCGCCGCATCGAGCACGATCTCGATCTGCGCGAAGTGCGGCTGCGGCAATTGGCCTCGGCGAGGGATTGACCGCTCCCTCTAATCCGGCTGTGCAAACCTAATGCAACGCCGGACAGAGCCGCGACCGCGAGAGTGGTCAACCTAATGCCTGGTGCGCTCCACGAAGGTTTCCGGCTCGATATTCCTGCGGGAGTAGGAGGCCCGGAGATGGCTGTAAACCACGCGCAGGATGGCGATTGCAGGCACCGAAAAGAACATTCCGGGAATGCCGCCGATCGCCTCGCCCGCAAGCACTCCGAAGAGCACCAGCAGCGGATGCATTTCAATTCCGGCGCTCATCAAATAAGGGTTCAAAATGTAATCCTGAAAGAGCCGGAAGGCGCTCCAGAACACCGCAATCCCTATCAGGCTGGACCCCGTGATCGCGGAGACGATCAGCAGGATAACCAAAGCAGCGGCGGGGCCGATGACCGGTATGAACTCAAGGATTCCCGCGATCCCGGCAAGCAGAAGTTCATACTGATATTGCATGATGCCTAGGAACACGGCCCAGGCGGAAAACGACACGATCGCCAGCAGCACCAGCGCGCGGATGTAACGCTTGAGCACCGAATGAATGTCGTTCAGGATCAGGTCGAGCATCGTACGGTCGTGCTCTTGGTCGACCGCTCCGAGCAGGGAGACACGAATATGGCGCGCATCTTTCAAGAAAAAGAACGCGAGTATCGGCAGCAGAATAAACGGCAGCGTGGAAGCGACGCCGGAGAGGATGTGGGTTCCGGCGGCCTGCAAGAGGGGCCCAAAGTGCGCCTGCAATTGGGTAGCTTCATGATGCATGAATTCGATGATCTGGGCCCGCAGCGGCTCCAGCCAGTTGGGCAAAGGAAGCGTCGCGAACTTACCCGAGTTCATCAGCTTCGGCAGACTCGTTACTAAGCTGGCCGCCTCGGCGATGAACCGGGGTATAAGCAGAAACCCGACCACCACTAAGACGCCCATAAACGCGGTGTATACCAGCCCCAGCGCTACCGTGCGGCGGCGGGGAAGAAAGCGCTCGATGAGGCTCACCATCGGCCAGAGTGCGTAGGCGAAAAAGATGGAGGCCGCGAACAGAACCAGCGTGTTGCGAATAAAGTAGACAAGGGTTAGGATCAGGCCGAACAAAAAGACGGTCCAGATTACCCGGAGCGCCCGCTCGTCAATCCCTAACATGACTGTTAGACTAACAGGTGCTCGCCACCCTCGCGGTGGTTCGAAACAGGCATCCGATGCAGGCATCCGGACGCGAATTGCGCCGATTGGCAGGGGAGTTGCACGCGCTCGAAGACAGGCTTCGCTTGGGCGGCGGCCCCGCGAAAGTCGAGAAACAGCATAGTGCCGGAAAGTGGACGGCCCGCGAGCGGATTGCCCGCCTTGCCGATTCTGGAACTTTTGCCGACGCCGGAACTTTCTTGGAGATCGGGCTGCTGCTTGCTCATGACCGGTACGAAGGACAAGCGCCGGCGGCTGGCGTGGTCACCGGGGTCGCCAGGATCGAAGGACGCCCGGCCGTGATTGTGGCCAATGATGCCACCGTGAAAGCGGGGGCCTGGTGGCCGGAAACCATTGTCAAAATTCTGCGCGCGCAGGAGATCGCCATGCGGAACCGCGTGCCCATCGTTTACCTGGTAGATTCGGCCGGCGTGAACCTTCCCTTGCAGGACGGCATCTTCCCTGGACAGTACGGCGCGGCACGCATCTTTTACTACAACTCGCTGATGCGCCGACGCCTGCGCATCCCGCAGATTGCGGCGGTGATGGGGCCTTGTATCGCGGGCGGCGCCTATCTACCGGCCCTTAGCGATGTGATTATTATGGTCGAAAAGACCAGCTTCATGGGCCTCGGAGGACCCAATCTGGTGAAAGGCGCGGTGGGCGAAACTGCCGACGCCGAAACTCTCGGCGGAGCCCAAATGCACACCACCGCGAGCGGCGTCGCCCACTACCGGGCCGCGAGCGACGAGGAATGTTTGGAGATGATTCGCGGCCGCTTCCGCATGATGCCGCCTCCCGCTCCTCCGCACAACGGCAGCGAGCCGAAGCTGGATGCCGAAGGTCTCTACGATCTGTTGCCGAATGATCACCGGCTGCCGTATCCAATGGAAAATCTGCTCTCCCGCATTTTCGACGCGGGCGATTTTCTCGAATTCCAGCCGGAATATGCGCCGGAATTCCTGTGCGCGACGGCGCGGCTGAATGGCCGGCCCATCGGCGTCATCGCCAACCGGCGCGGCTTCCTCAAAACGCACGCGGGTGCTCGCGTGGGCGGCATCGTCTATACGGAATCGGCGCGCAAAGTGGCGTATTTTGTCGAAAACGCTGAGCGGCAGCGCTTGCCGCTGCTCTATGTTCAGGATGTCTCGGGCTTCATTGTAGGCGTCGAAGCGGAAACCGGCGGCATAATTCGAGCGGGCGCCGAAATGGTGGAAGCGATGGCCTGCGCCACCGTGCCCAAAATTGTGCTGACGGTGAATCACGCAAGCGGCGCGGGCTACTATGCGATGGCCGCGCAAGGCTTCGACCCGAATTTTACTTTCGCTTGGCCAAGCGCGCGCATTGGCGTGATGGAGGGCGATTCGGCGGTGCAGGCCATCTACGGTCCGGAGCTGGAGCGCTCGAAACCCTCGCCGGAGCTCGAGGCAAAAATCGCCCAGACCCGTGCGGATTACGAACGTTGGCTCGACGCCGAATATGCGGCGGCACGCGGGCATTGCGATGCGCTGATCGATCCAAAAGAGACGCGGCGTGTCCTCGATTTCGCCTTCGATGTGGCTTGCGCGAATGACCGTCCGGAGCACTTGCCCATCGGATTGCTTGCGCCGAAAGCGGCCGATCGATGATCCGCATAGCCAATGGGCAAGGTTTTTGGGGCGACTGGCTCGAAGCTCCGCTGCGCCTTGCCAAAGGTGGTCCGCTTGATTACCTCACGCTGGATTACCTGGCGGAAGTGACCATGTCGATTCTGCAAAAACAGCGGCACGCCGATCCGAAGCTTGGCTACGCGAAGGATTTTCCGCCGCTTTTGGCTCGCCTGCGCGAACTCATTCTCGAAAAAGATCTGCGCGTGATCGCGAATGCCGGCGGTGTGAATCCGATCGCCTGCGCGCGCGAAGTACGGAAGCTCGCGCCGGAATTAAAAATCGCCGTTGTGCTCGGCGACGATATTCTCGATCGCGTTAGCGATTTCGAGTTGCGCAACATCGATACGGGTGCGCCGGTCACTTCCATTCGCGATCGCATTCAGAGCGCGAACGTCTACCTCGGCGCCTTTCCGCTCGCCGAAGCCTTAGCGACCGGCGCCCACGTCGTGATTACCGGCCGCTGCGCCGATGCCGCCCTCGCGCTCGCACCGATGATTCACAAATTCGGCTGGAAATCGGACGATTGGGATCTGCTCGCGAGCGGCATCGTTGCGGGGCATGTTATCGAATGCGGCGCGCAGGCCACCGGAGGGAACTGCCACGCCGATTGGCAATCTACGCCCGATTTCGCCAACATCGGTTATCCCATCATTGAGGCGGATGCTGATGGCGACATGGTGATTACGAAGCATCCGGGCACCGGCGGGCGCGTCATGCGAGCAACCGTTACCGAACAGCTTGTCTACGAGGTCGGTGATCCGCGCCGGTATATGACGCCGGACGTCATTGCAGATTTTACTTCGATCCGCCTCGCGGAAGATGGTCCGGATCGCATACGCATTTCGGGCGCGAAAGGTGCGCCGCGGCCGGAAATGCTGAAAGCCTCGATTTCGTATCACTATGGCTGGAAAGCCACCGGCACGCTGGTCTACACCGCGCCCGATGCGCTCGGAAAGGCCGAAATGGCGGACCGCATTGTACGGCAAAGAATCGCCGATCTTGGCCTACGCTTCGAAAAGATCCAAAGTGAGTTTTTGGGCACAGATTCCGAGGTACAACTGCGCATCGGCGTTCGGGGCCAGGACAAGCAGGCGGTCGAACGCTTCACGCGGGAAATGATCCCGCTGGTGCTGAGCGGTCCGCCGGGCGCGACCGGATACGGGGAGGGCCGGCCGCCGATGCGAGAAATCGTCGCTTATTGGCCGGCGCTCGTGCCGCGTGAGGCGGTTCGGCCGCGCGTCGAGGTGGCCGCATGAAAATCCGGCTTTCCCAGGTGGCGCATGCCCGATCCGGCGATAAAGGCGACGTGTCGAATATCGGTCTGATCGCCTATCAGCCGCGTCATTACGATCTGCTCGCCCGCGAAGTGACGGCGGAACGAGTCAAGGCGCATTTCGGCTCTCTGGTCGAAGGCCCGGTCGCGCGCTACGAGCTGCCGAACCTATACGCGCTCAATTTCGTGATGGAAAATGCTTTGGACGGTGGCGGCACTATTTCTCTGCGCACCGATGCGCAGGGGAAGACGCATGGCGCGAAGCTGCTAACCATGGAGATCGAGGCGGACCCTGATGAGTTTGATCGTTGAACGCGAAGGGCGCGTATTGCATCTTCGGCTCAACCGAAGTGAGAAGCGCAACGCGCTAAACACCAAGGTCTGCGCGGCGATCGCCAATGCGGTGCAAGCGGCACAAGATGATCCGCGGACGGGATGCATTTTACTTTCCGCCGCAGGGAAGGCTTTCTCGGCCGGCATGGACCTCGATGAAGCGATGCATGGCGCGGATCTGGAATCGGTTCACGAAGAATTGTTCACCATGGGAATCAATTCGCTCAAGCCGATCGTGGTGAGCGTGAACGGAGCGGCTCTCGGCGGCGGCCTCGGGTTGGTTGCGCAAGGGCATATTGTGATCGCGAGCGAAGAGGCAACGTTCGGCCTGACCGAAATTCGCCTTGGGCTGTGGCCGTTTCTGATTTATCGTTCCGTCGAGGCCGCGCTGGGTGCGCGGCGCACCCTCGAGCTCAGTCTCACCGGGCGGGTGTTCCTCGCCCAGGATGCACTAAATTGGGGTTTGGTGCATCGGGTTTGTCCCGCGGCGGAAGCTGCGGACCAAGCGCACGCGATCGCGCGCGACTTGGCGAAGGCGAGTCCGGCGGCGATTGCGGCGGGCATGCGCTATTGGCGGGAATCGCGCGACAAATCATGGAAGGAAGCCGGAGAATTGGCGGGCCTGTTGCGCAAGAAGCTGTTCGAGAGCGGCGATCTCCGCGAAGGCTATACCGCTTTCAAGGAAAAGCGCGAACCGCATTGGCCTTTGCCTTGAAAGCCTTTCCTTTACTGCTGCTTGCTGCACTCAGCGTGCCTATTCAGGCAGCCTCTCCAACCTTTTACCGCGACATCCTTCCCATCCTCCAAGCGCGCTGCCAGAACTGCCATCGCAAGGGCGAGAGGACGCCCATGCCGCTGGTCACCTACCGGCAAGTAAAGCCATTTGCCGCGGCGATCCGCAAAGCGGTCCGAAGCCGGACCATGCCGCCGTGGTTCGCGGATCCCTGCTGCGGCCATTTCTCCAACAATCCCTCGCTGACCAAGCAAGAGATCGCCGCCATTTCCGCCTGGGTGGATGCCGGTGCGCCCGCGGGCAACCCGCACGATGCGCCTCCACCAGTGCACTGGACTAAAGGATGGAGGATTGCGAAGCCGGACGTGGTGTTCACTATGCCCGTGGCCGCAAAGATTCCCGCAAGCGGCGACACGCCGTACAAGGAAATCATCATCCCCACGCATTTCAAGAAAAACCGCTGGGTACAGATGTGCGAAATCCGCCCGGGTAACTCCATGGCGGTGCACCACGCGGTTGCCTACGTGCGCCCGCCAAACTCCAATTGGCTGCGCGGCGCTCCTATCGGCGTGCCCTTCAGCGCGAATCAACTGCCTACTCCCAAGCTGCGGCGCGACGCCCAGTGGACCACCAGCGAAGTTCTGCTTCTGTACGCACCCGGCAGCCCGCCCGGTCGCTCGCCCACGGGCTTTGCCAAATTCATTCCCGCGGGTTCGGATATCGTGCTGCAGATGCATTACATGACCATGGGCCATCCGATGGAAGACCGGACCAGCATCGGCCTGGTGTTCGCCAAAAATCCGCCGCACATGCGCGTACTGACCTTGCAGCTTACCAACGACACGTTTACGATTCCGCCCGGCGACCCGGATATGCGCGTCGGCGTGCATGGATCCATTCCGAACGATTGCCTGCTGCTCAGCCTTTTCCCACACATGCATCTGCGCGGGAAAACTTTCACGTACTACCTCGATACGCCCGGCAAGCCGAGAAGGACGCTGCTCTTAGTCCATTACAATTTCCGTTGGCAACTCCACTACCGGCTTGCCAAGCCGATTCCCTTAAAAACGGGCGACATTCTGCAGGCCGTCGCTACCTTTGATAATTCCGGAAACAATCCGGACAATCCCAATCCCTCGGTGGCGGTGTCCTGGGGCGATCAGAGTTCGTCGGGAATGATGATCGGCTTCTTCAATGTGGCGGTTCCGGCCGGAATCGACAAAAAGCAGTTCTTTGTACGTAAGCGGCAACCGCTCAAGTAGTCAAAATGTCGCGTGCAGAAGTCCCTCCAATGCGAGCACTCCATACAGCGGCCCACTTCAATGAGATAAGTCGCAGGCCGTTGCGATTGCGATGCTAACTAAGCTAGTGTTCTCAAACCTATATTTTGAAAACGCAGATACCGTCTCCGGCTATTCGTGATATGACGTAAATATGTTCTCTAAAGGGCGCCGGGATTTCCTGCGCGGATCGGCATTGACCGTCGGAGGAGCGGCAGCGCTGTCGCTGATTCCGTCATCAATTCGCAAAGCCATGGCAATTCCGGCAAACAATAAGGCTCGGGACATCACCGACGTTGAACACGTCGTCGTTTACATGCAGGAGAACCGGGCATTCGACCATTACCTGGGCACGCTGAACGGTATACGCGGTTTCGGAGATCCGCGACCGATCCGATTGCCGGGCGGCCGATCCGTGTGGCGACAGCCAAGCCACGAGCATCCCGACGGCTACGTGATGCCGTTTCACGGCGACTCACGCACCACCAAAGCTTATACGGTGGATGGTTCGGGGCAAAGCCATCAAGACAATCTGACGATCCTCAATCATGGACGGTACGACCGCTGGGGTACGACCAAAGAGCTGCATAAGCGGATGGTTTACTATACGGCGGCCGACCTGCCGTTCTACTATGCTCTGGCCAGCGCATTCACCGTTTGCGATGCGTATCACTGCTCGACGCTGACGCAGACTTACCCGAACCGCCTGCACTTGATTAGCGGATGCAATGGCGGAGGGACGGTGGGCGGCGATCCGATCATGAGCAATGCCGGGACGGATGAAACGCCAAACGCCGACATGGATACTCAGAAGCCGTTCCGGGCTTACACCTGGATTCCCTACGCGCTGCGCCTGCAGAAATCCGGTATAAGTTGGAAAGTTTATCAGGAATACGACAACTTTAACGACAACTTATTGCCTCTTTTTGAGAGTTTCCGGAACGTTAGTAAGAACTCTATCCTCTACAAACGGGGGCGGTCCTGGGTTTCGGAAGACGCTAAGAATCCCGGGGACCGCACGCGCTCGGACGGCACGCAACTGCTAGCCGCGTTTCGGAAAGATCTCGCAGACGGAACCTTGCCGCAAGTGTCTTGGATTGTGGATGCCGCCGAGCTATCGGAGCATCCCGATCATATACCGGCGCGGGGAGAACATCTTACTTCACAATTCATTCAGGCCTTGGTGGACCATCCGAAGATGTTCGCCAAGACCGTATTCTTTATCCTTTACGACGAAACCGGCGGCATGTTCGACCATGTTCCGCCTCCGGTCCCGCCGATCCATCGTTCCGACGGTTACAGCACGGTGCCGATTGCCGGTGAGATCAAGCATTACAAGCCGGGAACCGAGGAGAACACCGGTCCGCAGCCGATCGGCTTGGGGATGCGCGTTCCGGCGATGATCGTCTCTCCTTGGAGTCGCGGAGGCTGGGTATGCTCGGAGGTCTTCGACCACACGTCCGTCTTGAAGTTTCTCGAGAAGCGCTTCGGAGTAAGAGCGGAAAACATCGATACCTGGCGCAGAGCCGTTTGCGGCGATCTGACTTCCTGTTTCGATTTTGAGACCCCCAACCAGGATTGGACGACACTAACTTTACCGTCGACGGCAGACTACCTGGCGCGGATCGCACGCTCGCTGCATGGAGCCTCTTTGAGGATTCCAGCCAAGCAGGCTCCCACGAATCAGGAAAGACAGCAGCGGCTGGCGCGCCCGCTTCCCTACGAGTTACATGCCGAGGCCGTGGAGGATCGCGACGGGAAATTCAGTATCGCGCTTGCGAATGCAGGCAAGGCAGGAGCGGTTTTTCAGATTTACGACTATAGCGACAAGGAAGGACCCTGGCGTTACACAATCGAAGCGGGAAAGCAGTATGTGGCATCGCCGTGGCGGAAATCTTCGGTCGCCGCGGGCTATGACTTAGTAGTTCACGGTCCAAATGGGTTCTTTCGAAGATACAGGAGCAAGTCCGGTTCGCGCGGTCTGAGAGTTGCGACGCGCTATGCGGGCGGGGCGATTGTCCTGACGCTCGCCAATCAAGGTTCGGCTCCGCTGAACTGCCGGATTGCGCAAGCGGGCGTTTATCTGGTGGGCCGCGGCCAATCACGCGTTCGGAACCATCGCTTGGACCCAGGCTCGAGCATTGCGGACCTCTGGAATCTGGCCGCGAGCGATCGCTGGTACGACCTGAGCCTCACGCTTCCACACGACCAAGCCTTCTTGTACCGCTACGCCGGCTGCGTGGAGACGGGCAAGCCGGGGAAAACGGATCCGGCCATTGGCCCGATGCGGCTGGATGAGGTGTAAGGCGGCAGCTTGTATTCTATGCTCGTTTCGTGAAGGTTTTGATTCTAGGCGGCGGAGGCCGCGAACACGCGCTGGCCTGGCGGCTGGCGAAATCTCCGGGAATTGAGGAGATCCTGGCTTGCCCCGGCAATCCGGGAATTGCGCAGGTGGCGACATGCATTCCGTCGCCGCACGATGTATCGGCCTATCCGGACATTGCCGAAGGGTATGAGGTCGATCTCACCATCGTCGGTCCCGAGGGACCGCTGGTGGTGGGCGTGGCGGATCAGTTTCATGCCAGGCGGCTTCGCATCATCGGGCCGACACGCGCGGCGGCGCGGCTGGAGGGTTCGAAGATTTTTGCCAAGCGCCTTTGCGCGGAGGCGGGGATTCCCACCGCGCGTTCGGTACAGGCAGGCTCTTATGACGAAGCGCGCCAGGCGCTGAAGAAGTTTGAACGGCCGGTGGTGATCAAGGCGGACGGGCTGGCAGCGGGCAAAGGCGTCATTATCGCGCAGAGCGAGGCAGAGGCGCTGGAGGCGATCGAACGGTTGGGCCCGGAGCTGGTGATCGAAGAATTTCTGCAGGGCGAGGAAGTCAGCTTCATCGGCATTACGAACGGGCGGATTTTTCTGCCGTTTGCGCCGTCGCAGGATTACAAGCGCGTCTTCGACGGCGATCGCGGACCGAATACCGGAGGAATGGGCGCTTATTGCGACCCGCGCATTTTGACGCAAGAGCAGAGCGGGGAGATCATGGACCGCATCGTTGAGCCCGCGCTGGATCGCATGCGCAAAGACGGCACACCGTTCACCGGGTTCCTGTACGCGGGGCTGATGATGACGGCGGAGGGGCCGAAACTGCTGGAGTTCAATGTGCGGCTGGGAGATCCCGAAGCGCAGGCGCTGCTGCACAGCTTTTCGGGCGATTTTGCCGAGATTTTAAACATGATGGTGACTGGCAAGGGAGGCGTTTTCGCCAACGCCTGGTCGTCGCCTTCGGTTTGCGTGGTGCTGGCGGCGGAAGGCTATCCGGAACGCCCGCGAACGGGCGAGACAATTACCGGGATCCCCGACGCCGAAGCCGCGGGCGCGGTAGTGTTTCATGCGGGCACGCGGATGCAAGATGGCGCTTTGGAAACCAGCGGAGGCCGGGTGCTGGGCGTGACGGCGGGCGGAGAATCGTTATCCGAGGCGATTGACAGCGCTTATCAAGCAGTAGCGAAAATTCATTTTGAGAAAATGCACTTCCGAGGCGATATCGGACAGAAGGGGCTGAAGCGGTGGGTAAGTTAGGAGTGCAGCCGAAGGAGTAAACTGTCTTCCCCCTAGGGCCTTCAGCGGCGGTATAATTTCGTGAATGGAGAGCCCTGAGCCTGGGTACAGGGCTCATCGATGCAGTTTCCAGCCGGGCCGAGAGGATTTGTATGTCCGTCTGAACAGCGTCAGCATCTTCGTTCGCGATCAGGATCGAAGTCTTCAATTTTATGTCGATCGGCTTGGATTCTCACCGGCATTCGATGTCCGGCTTCCCTCCGGAGAACGCTGGCTGACCGTCGCTCCGCCGGATGGGACCGCAGCGCTTACCCTTGTTGCTCCCGAACCCGGCTCTGACGAATACAGCCTTATTGGCCGGCCTACGCAGGTCGTCTTGCTGACAGAGGATGTTTTCGCGAAGTTTAAAGAATGGCGCACGCGGGGCGTCTGCTTTCACAATCCGCCGGAGATGCAGTGCTGGGGCGCGGTCACGGCGAGTTTCGAAGATCCCGATGGGAACTCGTTTACGCTTTTGAGCCATGACGAACTCACTCGGGAACTCAACGAGCAGCGCCGCGCACATGTGGAGAAGCGGCACGCGGAGCATCGCGGTGCTCTGGACCTGGAAGCTGCCCGGCAAGTGCAGGCGAGGCTCTTCCCGCAGACGCAGCCGAAGCTCGCCAGCCTGGACTTGTGCGGGCATTGCAGCCAGGCTCGTCACGTGGGCGGCGACTATTACGATTTTCTGGGCCTCGGCCGAGAGCGGCTCGGATTGGTCGTCGGCGATGTCTCCGGGAAGGGAACTGCCGCCGCTCTCCTAATGGCGAATTTGCAGGCGCATCTGCGCAACCTTTGCGGTACATACTGGAACCGCCCGTATACGCCGTTCGCATTGGAGCAACCGCAGCGGTTCCTGGTAGCTGCGAACCGGCTGTTCCGTGAAAACTTAAGCGATAACGCATACGCCACTCTCTTCTTTGGCGAATACAACGACCAAACACAACAATTACGCTTTGCCAACTGCGGCCATCCCGCCGCCATTCTCTTCCGGAGCAATGGCGAGGTTGAGCGGCTTGATTCGACGTGCGGCGTCGTAGGGCTATTTAAAGATTGGGATTGCGTGGTCGGAGAGCGCTGCCTCTCACCGGGCGACACCCTGGCGATTTATACCGATGGCGTGACGGAATCGTTCAACAGCAGCGGCGAGGAGTTCGGAGAAGAACGCCTAGTCGAAGCGCTGCACCGGCATCGTCACTTACCTGTGCAGAACGTACTGGCATCCCTCTTAGATGACATTCGCCGGTTCAGCCCTCACGAACAGCACGATGACATTACGCTCGTGATTGCCCGCTGTATGGGCAATGGCACGGCGGGGCCGTCGGGTTCTCACGCGCGCGGCTAGAAATTCCGATCTACGTTGGTAGACTGGCGTTCAGAGGGTTGGGCGCTTATGCTTCCGGCTCAGTTTTCAGCGGGGACGTAGCTCAGATGGATAGAGCAGCCGCCTCCTAAGCGGCAGGCCGGCAGTTCGAATCTGCCCGTCCCTACCATCGCTATACGTCCAGGTTGCGGACGTCGAGGGCGTTTTCTTCGATGAACTTGCGGCGGCTCTCGACATCTTCGCCCATCAGGGTAGAGAAAATCGGCTCGCTTTCGGCGAAATCTTTTAGCTCTACCTGGAGCAGCGTGCGTTTTTCGACATTCATGGTCGTATCCCAAAGCTGCTCGGCATTCATCTCGCCGAGACCCTTGTAGCGCTGCACCGACACCTCGCGAGCGCCTTCGCCTTTAACGGTGTTGAGCAGATCGCGCCAGTTTTCAATCTTGTCGCGCCGGGTATCTTTGACGATGGTGAAGGGCGGAACGTTGTAGCGCGCCACTTGCTTCATGAGCGCGCGCGTGCGGCGAAACTCCGGCATCGAAAGAAACTCGGTATTGATGTAACGCGTCGCGTTGGTCGGGTCTTTGTAGCCGGCCATCCAGGCGGAATGCTCTTCCTCCTGCTCCACCGTGACTTCGAGCTTGGCTTCACGCAGCCGCGCAGCCAGGAGTTGCACATTCTGTTCTGTTTGCAGATCGGTTTTGGCGTCGATCGGAATAGTCAGGTCCGAAAGCACCTCGACGACTCGCGGATCGCGGACGCGCCGTTCCAGCCGCCGCGTAATTTGCGCCAGTTCGTCAAGCTGCATCAGAAAGCCGCGGAGTTCGGCGCCTTCGATCTTCTGAACCGCGCCGTTAGAGGGAACACCCAGCTCGACGCTCAGGTTTTCCGTCGCCCGGCGCAGAATCTCGCGCGTGAATTCTTTGTCGTCCTTGATGTACTTCTCGGATTTGCCTTTCTTGAGGCGATACAGCGGAGGCTGCGCGACAAAAACTCTTCCCCGCGTGATCAGCTCCTGCATGTGGCGGAAAAAGAAGGTCAGCAGCAGCGTGCGGATATGCGAGCCGTCCACATCGGCGTCGGTCATGATGATGATTTTTCCGTAGCGCAGCTTGGCCATGTCGAAATCCTCGCCTTTGCCGATGCCGGTGCCGATGGCGGTGATCATGGCGCGAATTTCTTCGTGCCCAAGCATCTTGTCGTAACGCGCCTTTTCGACATTCAGGATTTTCCCTTTGAGCGGAAGGATGGCTTGATAACGGCGGTCGCGCCCCGATTTCGCGGTGCCTCCGGCCGATTCGCCCTCCACCAGAAACAGCTCGCAGCGTTCCGGATCGCGCTCCTGGCAATCCGCCAGTTTGCCCGGTAGGCCGCCGGAATCGAGGGCGCCCTTGCGCCGCGTGAGATCGCGCGCTTTGCGTGCCGCCTCCCGCGCCCGCGACGCATCAATCGCCTTGCTTACGATCTTCTTCATGACGCTGGGGGTCTTATCGAAGAACTCGCCAAGCTTCTCATTGATTAACTGAACCACGTAGCCTTGAATGTCGGAATTGAGCTTGCCTTTGGTCTGGCCTTCGAACTGCGGCTGCGGCAGTTTCACGCTGATGACCGCGGTCAGTCCCTCGCGCACATCGTCGCCGCTGAGATTGTCTTTGACATCCTTGAGCAGCCCGGCCGACTGTGCGGCGGCGTTGATGGTGCGCGTCAAGGCGCTCCGAAAGCCGCTTAAATGTGAGCCGCCGTCGATCGTATTGATGTTATTGGCGAAGCTGAAGACGTTTTCCGAATAGGCGTCGTTGTATTGCAGCGCGACTTCGATATTGAGCTTGCCGCCGTTGGGCAGGTCGCGATCGCCCTCAAAGTAAATCGGCTTGTCGTGAAGAACCGATTTGCCGCGGTTCAGATGCTTAATGAATTCGGCGATGCCGCCGCTGTAAAAGAAATCTTCCGAGCGGATCTCTTCGCCGCGCTCGTCGCTGAGGGTGATCTTCAGGCCTTTATTTAAGAACGCGATCTGGCGCAGCCGCTGGGCCAGGGTATCGAAATTGAATTCGGTCGCGTCCATGATGGTCGGATCGGCCTTGAAGGTGATCTTGGTGCCGGTGCGGTTGGACTTGCCGGTTTTCTCCAGCGGTCCCTTGGGGATGCCGCGTTCGTAATCCTGTTCCCAGGTAGCCTTGTCGCGCCAGATCTCCACATGCAAGCTTTCGGCAAGCGCATTGACGCAGCTCACGCCGACGCCGTGCAAACCGCCCGAAACTTTGTAAGTGTTGGAATCGAACTTGCCGCCCGCGTGCAGCTTCGTGAGCACTACCTGCGCCGCCGACACCCCTTCTTCCGCATGAATGCCGACCGGGATGCCGCGGCCGTTATCGACGATGGTGATGGAGTTGTCGATATGGATGGTAACGTTGATTTCGCTGCAATACCCCGCCAGCGCTTCGTCTACCGAATTGTCGACCACCTCGTACACCAGGTGATGCAAACCCAGTTCGCCGGTCGAACCGATATACATGGCAGGCCGGAGGCGAACCGCCTCTAAGCCTTCCAGCACTTTGATACTGCTTGAATCGTAATTTTCGTTTTGAGCCACAGATGCCATACTTTCGCTGCCCCTGGGCACGGGCGTGCCAGCGAGGGACAAAACTCCTTTCGCCCGCGCGCCTAAATGCGCATGGGCATGACGACGTATCGATAGACGCTGCCGGCCGCCGCATTGCGGGGCCTCAGTTCGCCGGCGCTATTCGAATCTTTCAAATAAAACTCGACTTCTTCCTCGCCGGTCGAACGCAGGAAATCGAGCAGATACTGGGCATTGAAACCGATGTCGAAATCGTCGCCCGTATAGTCGATGGGAATCGATTCCTCGCTTTCGCCGGTGTCGGAAAGCGAAGAATGCACTTTCAATTCGCCTTTGAGCACTTGCAGACGAATGGTGCGCGAGCGCTCGTCGGCAAATTGAGCCACGCGCTCAATGGCCGATTTCAGTTCCTCGCGCGACAGAACCACTGCGGAAGGATGCTCCCTGGGCAACACACGTTCATAATCGGGGAAATTCCCGGTAAGCTTGCGGCTCAGCAGCAGCCGCTTATCGATGCGGAAGAATAGATGATTTTCGTTGCCGCAAAATTCCACTTGTTTGGAAGCATCGTCGGCCGCCAGTTTCTGGATCTCCGCCATAGCCTTTCTGGGTAGCAGCGCGCGATAGGAGCCGCTCAGGCCGGGCAAGTCGATCTGCTTTTCCATCATGGCCAGGCGATGGCCGTCGGTAGCCACCATAACCAAGCCGTTTTCATTCAACACCAGCAGCGCGCCATTCAGCGTAAAGCGCGATTCTTCCGCCGAGATAGCAAAAATCGTGCCTGCGATCAGTTGCGCCAGAACCGTTAAGGGAACCTGCGCAATCGGATCCGGCATGGAGGGAAGCTCGGGAAAGCTTTCGCGCGACATACCGGCGATGCGGGTGCGCGAGCGGCCGCAAATCAGGCTGGCCCACTGATTCTCGGCCATCTTCACCTGCACCTCAGCATCGGGCAGCAGACGCACGTAATCGAGCAGCCGGCGCGCCGGAACCGTGCCCGTGCCCTCCTTCTTCACACGCGCCGGGCAAGCGCAGCGGATGCCCAGCTCCAGATCCGTAGCCGTCAGCCAGACCTGGTCCCCATCGGTCTCCAGCAGGATGTTGGAAAGGATCGGGATGGTGGTCTTGCGCTCGATAACGCCTTGCGTTAGCCCTAGTTCCCTCACTAGATCGGACTTGCTGACCGAGAATTCCATAGTTGTGCTGTTCTAATCCTGAGCGATGCCTTTTAGTACTAGACGAGAACCGTAGTTATAGGGCCTGTGGAAATGTTGAATTCCTTCTAAATTATAGCAAATACGGGAACTAGTTGCATTCATGCCTGTGGATTCCTTTCGGTACTAAATAGTAGGAATTACCCGGTAAGAATTTCTCAACAACAATCAACATCGCTCGCCGGCCCTGGTCTGTGGAAAACGGCATAAACCCTACTGAAGTGAATCCGTTAGCGTTTGGAGAAGGTTGTTCAAATCCTCGTCCTTATGCCGCAAGTCCTCGATTTTCTGGATCGAGTGGAGGACCGTGGTGTGGTGTTTGCCGCCGAAAAAGTGGCCGATTTGTGGCAGCGAGGCACGGGTCAGCTCTTTAATCAGGTACATCGCAATTTGGCGTGGATAGGCGATCTGGTGGGTGTTGCTTTTCTGTTTCAATTGCGCCGGCGGCATGGAAAATTTCTCAGCCACGGCGCGGAGGATGGAATCGACCGAGATTTTGCGCTCCGCGCTGGCGTTCAAATGCTTGAGCGTCTGGTGCGCCATGGCGAGCGAGATCGGCTGGCCGGTTACCGAAGAGACCGCAATGAGCCGGGTCAGCGCGCCTTCGAGCTCGCGCACGTTCGATTTGGTTTTCGTGGCAATGAAGATACGAACATCCTGAGGTAGAAAAACGCCTTCGGATTCTGCTCTTTTGTCGAGAATGGCCATTTTGGTTTCCAGGTCCGGAGGCTGAATGTCCACCATGAGCCCCCATTCGAAGCGGGAGCGCAGCCGCTCGACCAGACCGGAGAGCTGCGCGGGCGCGGAATCGCTCGAGATCACGATCTGCTTCTGATGCTCGTAAAGCTCGTTAAAAGTATGGAAAAATTCTTCCTGCGTGCGCTCTTTGCCGCCGATGATGTGGATGTCGTCGATCAGGAGAACGTCCGCCGAGCGGTAATGGCGATGAAAAAACGACATGCGGTCGAGCTTGATACAGGTGATCATCTCGTTCATGAAACGCTCGCTCGACGTGTACACGACATTCAGGCCGGCGAAATTATCCAGCAGGCTGCGGCCGATGGCGTGCATCAAATGCGTTTTGCCGATGCCCACGCCGCCATAGACGAACAGCGGATTGTAGCTGCGGGAAGGCATTTTGGCGACCGCCTGCGCGGCCGCGTGCGCCAATTGGTTAGAAGAACCGACCACGTAGGTATCGAAGGTGAGCCTGGGATTAAGCCAGGTAACCGTCTGCTCGAAAAGCGGTTCCGCGGTATGTACCCCGTTCATGATTGCTGCTCCCGAAGAATGGCTACTCCCCAGGCCGATACCGGACCTGCTCGCCGCTGCCGCCATCAGCGGCGCGGGCGCAGATTGAATGGTGTAGTGGATGCGGCCGATAGGCAGATTGAGATCCTGAATCGCAGTGCGGATCTGCGCCGAGTACTCCTGGCGGATAAACGCCTCCGCCGTCTCGTCGGGGACCCGAATCGTCAAATCACCCTCATGGAGCGACCCCAGAGTAGTCCGAGCGAACCAGTTCTGGTAAGCGCCAACGGTTAGCCGGACGGCCAACCACCCCTTAATCTGTTCCCAAGCGTCACTCAAGGTAACACTCCCCCGTTTGCCAGCCGCAGAGATTTCCCACATCTTTTCCACTGTTGTGGAAAATCGCCGCTTACCGAATCTGAAGGGCGTTGTTGCCGTCCCTGACAGCGAGAGTGGGATACCGAAAATCGTTTGCGGTAGTTGTTCGGAAGCATCAGTCTAACACAGCAAAGTGGTTTTGGAGTAGAAATCTGGAAATCAGATAAAACCATTGTTTTCAAATACATAGATAAAATAAAAACACGTTGGGAAGAGTTGGAAGCACTCCCGCGGCCGAGTGCCGGCTGGCTAAGCCTTCTTCTTGCAACCACATGAATTGACTTTGCGACAATCTCATTAGAAAATGTCGAATAGGCCCTCAAGCGGGAGTAACTCAGTTGGTAGAGTGCAACCTTGCCAAGGTTGATGTCGCGGGTTCGAATCCCGTCTCCCGCTCCAAACCTGTCGGTGAATGTCGGCTGCATCAGACCCCTCCGATTATCCACAGTTCTTTCTGAGGCCTGTTTGTCTCACCCGGTTTGCCGATTTAATTTTGGACGTGCGCACGTCTCTGTAATCCAAGAGATGCCCAATCTCAGCCTGGAGCATGAGCGACCAGATTGGGAGCAGCCGTCGCTTACGCTCGGGGCTCAGTTTCGGGGTGCTTCAGCCCCACTGCCGTCTTAGAGAAACTGCCGGGTGTGGGCGCCCGAAAGGCCTGTCTTTGCCACCTGGCGGATCCTGCGGAGTTCACGCGATCCGGTGCTATCGGGGGCGATCCGTACGTGGCGGAGTAATAGGACTCTCTTTGGAGAGCGGTAATCCCGGACGTCTAGTCTCTCAACTGCCTTTCGGCAAACTCCCAGGCGTCTGCCATAATGCGGTCCAGGTCCGCCCGTTCCGGATGCCAGCCGAGTGTTTGCTGCAGCTTTTGAGAATCGGCAACCAAGCTGGACGGGTCGCCTTCGCGGCGCGGCCCAACGATGCGCGGCACTTTTTTCCCCGTGGCGCGTTCAGCCGCGGCCACCACTTCTTTCACCGAATGCCCGCTGCCGGTTCCCACATTGAATACGTCCGATGCGCCACCGTTGAGCAGATGCTCCACCGCGGCTACATGGGCTTCGGCGAGATCGCTCACGTGGATGTAATCGCGGATGCAGGTACCGTCGGGCGTCGGATAATCTTCGCCAAAGAGCGTTACAGGCTTTCCGGTCTGAATGGCGCGCAAAACCAGCGGAATCAAATGTGTTTCCGGTTCGTGCTCTTCGCCGAGGCCGGAGTCCGGTTCCGCACCGCATGCATTGAAGTAACGCAAGCGGATGGCGTGGAACTCCCGGTACCGGCTAAGCCACTCGATCGTCTTTTCCGTCATCACTTTGGTTTCGCCGTAAGGATTAATCGGCGCGAACGGTTCGTCTTCGGGAATCGGCACGCGGCGCGGCGTGCCATAGACCGCCGCGGTCGAGGAAAACACCAGATGCCGCACACCAGCGCGGATCATTGCTTCAAAGAGCGAAACCGAGCCGGCGACGTTATTGGAAAAGTAGAGCTCGGGCACTTGTGTCGATTCACCTACTGCGATGTAAGCGGCGAAGTGAATGACGGCCTCCACGCGCTCACGCTCGAGTAGCGCCGCCATTCCATTCATATCGCGGACATCGATGACGCGCAGCATTCGTTCAGGGACATTTTTCTTTGAGCCGCGCGACAGATTATCCGCGACGACTACTTCGTACCCGCGCTTTTCAAGGAAGTAACGCGTATGCGAGCCGATATACCCCGCGCCGCCCGTAACCAGAATTTTTGCCAAGCAATTCGAGTGTAGCCCGGAGGGTGGGCTTCGGCCTGCGGGGAGCTTGAGCTCCCCTGCGATCCTGAAATCAGAGTGCTTGTCGAACTCCGTCATGTCTCGAAAATTTATTCGTCTGGCGCCAGTTCCGTAACCGCTCTCGACAACGTCTCTCTGGAAATCGAAGCCGGCGATTTCATTGCTGTCATTGGCAAGAGCGGCTGCGGCAAATCCACACTGCTCAATTTGTGCGGCACCATGGATTTCCCCAGCACCGGTACAGTAGCGATCGATGGGCAGATCACCACGAGCCTGCGCGATGCCGAACTCGCCCGGCTGCGGCGGGAAAAGATCGGCTTTGTTTTTCAATCCTTTCAGTTGCTGCACACGCTGACCGCAGCCGAAAATGTCGAACTTCCGTTGCTGCTTGGGCGCCAAAGCGGGGTTCGGAAAGCCGCACTCGAGCGCCTGCGCTGGGTCGGCCTCGAAGAGGAAGCGGCGCGCTACCCACATCAGCTTTCGGGCGGGCAGCAGCAGCGCGTTGCTATCGCCCGCGCCCTGGTTCACAATCCCCGGCTGCTCATCGCCGACGAGCCTACCGGAAACCTCGACACCGCAACCGGAGAAATCGTTTTGAAACTGCTCGCGCGCACCGCGAGCGAGTTCGGCGTGGCCGTGATTACGGCGACGCATAGCGTCGAAGGCGCGGCGCTTGCGGACCGCATCGTGCATTTGCGCGACGGCCGCGTGGTAGAGGCCCTCGCGCTGCCATGAGTTCTCTCTTCCTTCGCTTGATTGCCCGCCCTCTTGCCCGCGAACCGCTGCGCACCGCGCTCACCGTTTTTGCTGTAGCGCTCGGCGTGGCCGTCGTCATTGCAATCGCTCTCGCAGGCAATGCGGCCGCCGGGAGCTTCCATTCGTCGCTCGAAGCGCTCACCGGCAAGTCTGATCTCACGATTCGCGCAACCGGCGGCATTGATGAAAAGGTTCTCGGCCGTCTCGTTCAGCTCCCCTATGCCCTCAATTTCATTCCCCGCGTCGAATCCTTTGCCTTCCTCAATGGAAAAGGCGAAGCTCTGCCCTTCATTGGCCTGGATCTGATCGGGCAGGCTCAGTGGGGCAGACGATCGGGTTGTGTCGTCTGCCAGGCCGGATCTACCGATCTGAGCGATCTCACATCGGACGATCCCATCTGGGCAGGCTCGCGCCTCGGCTTGCACATCGGCGAGCATGTGAAGCTGCTCATCGGCGATCACGTGCATGAATTCCGCGTTGCCGGTATCTTGCAGCCGCAAAAAGACGAAATCGACGAAGGCAGTGCGATTGTTGCCGATATCGGACTGGCGCAAGCGGTCACGGGAAAAACTGGCCGTCTCGACAGCATCGACGTCCGCACTGCGCCGGGCCATACCGTCGCTTATTGGCGCGCGCTGCTCCAAAGGCAGCTTCCGCTCTCGGTAACCATCGAACCCCGCGGCGCGCGCACGCAGGAAAACCTAAAGATGCTCGCCGCCTTCCGCTGGAATCTGCGCATCCTGAGCTACATCGCGTTAATCGTCGGCGGGTTCCTGATTTACAACACGATCTCCGTTTCCGTGGTCCGGCGGAGAGCCGAAATCGGCATCCTGCGCGCGCTCGGCGCGACGCGCCCGATGATCCGCGGCGCATTTCTCGCCGAATCGCTCGTCTTCGGCGCTTTGGGCAGCCTTGCAGGGTTGGGGCTCGGGCGCATCCTGGCGGACGGAGCAATCCGGATGATCGGCTCAACGGTCGAGTCCTTATATGTCAGCAGCCAGCCCGGACCCATCCAGTTCACGCCGGGCGTTGTGCTCTCCGGCATCGGCGTAGGAATCGGAATGGCGCTGCTGGCGGCGTTGGCGCCCGCTTGGGAAGCCTCTGAAGTAGCGCCGGCCGAAGCCATGGCGCGCGGCCGCAACGAATACGCGATATCGATTCGCGCCGGGAGGACCGCGGTCTGGGCGCTCATCTTTTTGCTTGCCGCGGGGATCTGCTGCTTGTTCCCAGCAGTACATGGCGAGCCGAGGTTCGGCTACGCGGCGTCGCTTCTCCTCATTGCTTCCATGGCCGCCGCAATGCCTGCCGCAATTTCTGCTTTCACCGGCACTGTTCGCGCCGCCGCGGCGAAACTGCTCGGCGTCGAAGCGCTTCTCGCCTTGCAATCACTGCGGTCTTCGCTCGGACGCAGCACGGTGCTCGCCGCCGCTCTGGCCACCGCCGTCGCCATGACCGCCAGCGTCGGCATCATGGTCGGCAGCTTCCGCCAGACCGTCTGGCTGTGGATGAACGATACGCTGAAAGCCGATTTCTATCTGCGCCCCGCCGCGCCTTCTGCTGCCGACCGCCATCCCACTATGAGCGCCGCGATCGCGGACCGCATTGAGCGTTTGCCCGGCGTCGCAGCAGTGGACCGCTACCGCGCCTACTCAATTTCCTACCAAGGTGTACCGGCGACCCTCGCCGGAGGCGATTCGCACGTCGTCCTTCGCTCCGCCGGAACCCGTTTTCTCCCCGGCGAAAACCGCGGCGCCATTCTGCGAAAGCTGCCCACCGGCAATTACGCCATCGTCAGTGAGCCATTCGCCAACAAGCATCATGTAAAGCCCGGCAGCACCCTCCAGCTTGCCTTGGCAGGCGCCAAGCGCAGCTTTCGCGTGCTCGGTATTTATTACGATTACTCGACCGGCGGCTTCATTATGCTCGACCGCCGCACGCTGCTGGAATATCTGCCCGACCCAAACCTCTCCAACATCGCGGTGTATCTGAAACCGGGCGCGGATCCCGAAGCGGTGCGACGCGGCATTGATCAAGCCATCGGCGGACGCGCCGTTGCGGTTGCCGACAGCAAACGCCTCCGCCGCGCCGGCTTGGCTGTCTTCGACCGCACCTTCCGCATCACCTATGCCTTGGAAGCGGTCGCCGTGATCGTTGCCGTGATGGGAATCGCCGGAGCGCTGCTCGCCATGGCGATCGACCGCCGGCGCGAATTTGCCGTGCTTCGGTTTCTAGGCTGCGAACGCGGGCAGATCCGGCGCATTCTGCTTTGCGAGGCGGGACTGATAGGCTTGCTCGCCAATGGAATTGGGCTGATTGTGGGAACGCTGCTTTCCTTGATTTTGATCTTCATCATCAATAAGCAGTCCTTCGGCTGGACCATCCAGTTCCACTGGCCGATTGCCGTTCTGGTCGCGGCGCTCTCCGGGATTTATCTCGCCTGCATTCTCTCCGCTTTGTATCCGGCGCGCACCGCCGCGCGGCTGGAGCCGATCGAGGCGATTCATGAAGAGTAGACTGGCGGCCATTCTCTTTTTGACGGCCATTCCCCTCGGCGCGCAGCAATGGCAGCGCGCGCTCCCCGGCTACCAGTATCAATTTCCGCGCGATTATTTCAGTCATCCAAGTTACCGCACCGAATGGTGGTATTACACCGGTAATCTGCGCTCCGCCGATGGGCGCCGCTTCGGCTTCGAACTTACTTTCTTCCGGCGCGGCGAGCATGTGAAGATCTCCCACAGCGCCGTCTGGAAACCGAACGAAATCTATCTCGCCCATCTCGCCCTGAGCGACATCGATGGACATAAGTTCTATTACACCGAACGCTTGAATCGTGCCGGACCAGGCTTGGCGGGCGCCAGTTCCGCGCAACGCCGCTACTGGAATGGGAACTGGCAGGTCCGCTGGCTTTCTTTCACTACCGGGGAGCAGGAGTTGCAAGCAATCTCGAAGCGCTTTGCACTCCAGCTTGATCTCAAACCCGAAAAGCCGTTCGTGATTAATGGCAAAAGCGGCATTAGCCGGAAAGGGCCGCTGCCCGGCGAAGCTTCGCATTACATTTCCTGCACACGCCTGGGAGCAACCGGCAACCTGACTTACCAAGGCAAAACCTATCACGTGACGGGCCTCGCCTGGATAGACCATGAGTTCTTTACGTCGCAATTGGATCCCTCAATCGCCGGCTGGGACTGGTTTGCGATTCAGTTGAGCAACGACGAAGAGCTGATGCTCTATCGCTTGCGCAAGAAATCGGGCGGCCGGTCGCAGTACTCCTCAGGCACGTTCGTTGACCGGCAAGGCAAGGCGCATTTTCTCAGTGCTGCCGAGATCCACTTATCGCCGCTAATGAAGTGGTACGACTATCCCGTTGCATGGAGGATAGCGATTCCCTCGCTCAGGATCGATCTGACCGAAAAGCCCGATTTAAAAGATCAAGAGCTTATCGACAGGAACGGTATCTCTCCCAGTTACTGGGAGGGCGCAGTCACTTACACCGGCCGCGCATCTTCGGGTCCGGTTCATGGAGTTGGTTATCTCGAACTGACCGGCTATCGGCGCGCAATCACGTTGCAGTAGAAAAGAGAAATGAAGAGCGAGCGAGAAAAGATGCTGGCCGGAGAGCTCTACGACGCTCTCGATCCGGAGCTGGGCTCAGCCCGCGAGCGTGCCCATGACCTTTGCCAGATGCTCAACGAGACGCGCGACCAGGACGGAGAAGAGCGGCGGCGCATTCTGCTCGAGCTATTCGGAGCCGGCGGTGATAGTGTCTGGATGCAGCCGCCGTTCTTCTGCGATTACGGCTTCAACATCGAGCTGGGAGAGCGTGTGTTTTTCAATTTAAATTGCGTCGTGCTCGACGTCTGCCCGGTGCGCATAGGCAGTTTTACAATGTTCGGCCCCAACGTTCAGATCTACACGCCGCTGCATCCGTTCAATGCCCGCGAGCGGCGCGGCAAAGAGTACGGCGAACCGGTCGAGATCGGATCGGACGTCTGGGTCGGCGGCGGAGCGATGATTCTTCCCGGTGTGAAGATTGGTTCGCGTTCCGTGATCGGCGCCGGCAGTGTGGTCACTCGCGCCGTCCCCGACGGCGTCTTCGCCGCCGGCAACCCCTGCCGTGTGATCCGCGAAATCGCCAAATAGTGGCAGGCCGAACGCATCCTGCGGAATAAAATACGAATAGTTCTCTTTTGATGGCCAAAAAGTATGACGTGATCGTGGTGGGCGCCGGCCATGCCGGTTGTGAGGCGGCGCGGGCTTGTGCGCGCCTGGGCTTGAACACCGCCATGGTCACCATGAACCTCGACCTGATCGCGCAGATGTCCTGCAATCCCGCGGTTGGCGGCATCGCGAAAGGTCATTTGGTGCGCGAAATCGACGCTCTCGGCGGCATCATGGGAGAACTCACCGACGCCGTCGGGATTCAATTCCGTCTGCTTAATACCAGCCGCGGCCCCGCCGTCTGGTCGCCGCGCGCGCAATGCGATAAAAAGCAGTACCGCATCCATATGCGCGCCTGGCTCGAAAACGAACCCAATCTGCACATTCTCCAGGCCGAAGTCGGCGAGCTGCTGTTTTTGCCAAACGAACCCAACCGCAGCATCGCAGGTGTGCGCCTCAAGGACGGGCGCGATCTGGCGGCCGAAGCCGTCGTGGTCACTACGGGAACGTTCTTAAATGGCTTAGCCCACGTCGGCGAACAGAAATACGCATGTGGAAGAAACGGCGAAGCTGCCTCCAACACACTCGGCGGCCACTTGCGCAGCTTGGGCTTGCAATGGACTCGGCTCAAGACCGGAACGCCGCCTCGGCTCGATGGCCGCAGCATCGATTTTTCGCGGTTCGAAGAGCAACACGGGGATACCGTCCCGACTCCGTTTTCCTTCTTAACCGATAAGATCGATCGGGAGCAGATTGTCTGTTATCTATCTTACACAAATGAGCAGACGCAGCGGGTCATTCAAGAAAGTATCGCCCGCTCGCCTCTCTACAGCGGCCAAATCGAAGGGATCGGCCCGCGCTACTGTCCTTCTCTCGAAGACAAGATCGTCAAGTTTCCCGAAAAGCGCCGTCATCAGATTTTTCTGGAGCCCGAGGGCCTGGACACCCACGAAATTTACGTGAACGGAATGTCCACCAGCATGCCAATCGATGTACAGACGGCGATGGTGGCTTCGATTCCGGGTCTGGCAGATGCCGAGATGATCCGGCCGGGCTATGCGATTGAATACGACGCGATCGATGCGCGCGAGTTGACGCATGGGCTCGAAGTGAAGTCGATTCCGGGCTTGTTTTTGGCGGGACAGATCAACGGCACCTCGGGCTACGAAGAAGCCGGCTGCCAGGGACTGATGGCGGGGCTGAATGCCGCCCTGAAGATGAAGGGGCTTGCGCCGCTGGCGTTGGAGCGATGCGACGGGTACGCGGGCATTTTGATCGACGATCTGGTCAGCAAAGGCGCGGACGAGCCGTACCGGATGTTCACCTCGCGTGCCGAATTCCGGCTGCACCTCCGGATTGACAATGCCGATGAGCGGCTGACACCGGTCGGGCGAAACATTGGTTTGGTGAGCGATGCGCGTTGGAAGCTTTTTGAGCAGAAGCAGGAGCAGAAGCGCCGAATACGGGAGCTGCTGGAGGGGGCGCGAACCTCCGCAGTGAACCGAAGCATGGGCGGGGACAATCCGCTGCTGAGCGTTTGGCTGCGGCGGCCGGAAGCGAAGATCGAGATGCTGGGGCAGTGGATTGCGGGTCAGCTCGGCGAGGCGCCGGCGCGAGGCGTTCTGACCACCGTTGAGACCGAGATCAAATATGCGGGCTACCTGGCGCAGCAGGATCGCCAAATTCGGCAGTTGCGCGACTCGGAAAGCCGGGCGATCCCGTCGGGATTCCGCTATGAAGGGATTCCGGGTCTCTCGAATGAAGTGCGGCAAAAGTTATCACGCGTGCGGCCGGAAACCCTGGGTCAAGCACAGCGCATCCCTGGGGTTACGCCCGCCGCGATTGCGGTCCTGGATATTTACCTAGGCACGACGCATGTTTCACGTGAAACATCGACTATTCAGGAGTGGCCCTCAGATCAGTTCGTTTCGTAATTTCGCTGGTTCGCACGGTTCCACGTGAAACATGCTAGGATCGACCGAGAACCTTGACGCACGTTATCGCGATAACGAACCAAAAAGGCGGTGTTGGGAAGACGACCACCGCTATCAATCTGGCGGCCGCTCTCGCCGCATCGGAATTCCGCGTCCTCTTGATCGATTCCGATCCGCAGGGCAATTCCACCACCGGAGTGGGCGCCGAAAAGCTCCCGGAGCAATCCACACTGTACAACGTACTGCTCCGCCAATGCCCTGCCTCCGACGCTATCTCGCCAACCGCTTGCGACGGCCTCTCGCTCTTGCCTTCCGATCAAAACCTCGTCGCCACGAACCTGGATCTCGTCGATGCAGATGCCCGCGAGTTCCGTCTCCGGCTCGCCATCGATCCCCTGCGCGATCAGTATGACTACATTGCAGTCGATTGCCCGCCCGCGCTCGATCTGCTCACTCTTAACGCTCTGGTCGCCGCCGATGCTGTCCTGATCCCGATTCAGTGCGAATTCTTCGCGCTCGAAGGCATTTCGCAGCTCATGGACACCATCGATCGCGTGCGCGAGGCTTTCAATCCGAATTTAAAGATTGAGGGCGTCCTGTTAACTATGTACGACGACCGGACGAATCTCACGCGCCAGGTCGAGTCGGATCTGCGCGAGTTTTTCGGTGAAGAGGTGCTCAAAACTGTCATTCCCCGCAGCATCAGGTTGGCGGAGGCGCCCAGCTTCGGCAAGCCCATCCTCACCTATGATCCGCGTTCGCGCGGCGCCGAGGCGTATATCCAATTGGCAAAGGAAATTGTAAAGCATGAACAGAGAGCTCGAACGGAATCCGCGCAAGGCGCTCGGTAAGGGCCTTTCGGCCTTGCTGCCCCCCAAGGCGGCTCCCGCACCCGAGACTCGTTTTCCAGCGGAGACGGTTTCCGCTACAGCACCCAAACCGACGCTGCCCGAACATTTCGAGGAGTTCCAAAGCATTCCTCTCGATCAAATTGAACCCTCAGGGAGCCAGCCGCGCGAAAGCTTTAGCGATGACAAGCTCCAGGAACTTTCGCAATCCATACAGGCTAATGGGTTAATCCAGCCGATTACGGTCTCGAAAATCGCTCCCGGCAAATATCGGATCATTGCTGGAGAGCGCCGCTGGCGGGCCGCGCGCATCGCCGGCCTCACGGAAATTCCCGCTCTGGTTCGTTCCGTAGAAAAGGAAAAGCTCCTGGAATTGGCTCTCATCGAGAATATCCAGCGCGAGGACCTAAACCCAATTGAAATCGCGACAGCCTTCCAGCGTCTGGCGACCGAACATGGTTTGAGCCACGAGCAGATCGCCGAGCGCACCGGCAAGGAACGCTCGACCATCACGAACTTCGTCCGCTTGCTGCGGCTTTCGCCTTCTGTTCGCCAAGAGGTAATCGTGGGCCGCATCAGTATGGGGCATGCTCGAGCGCTGCTGAACCTGACGAACGAAGCTCAGCAAGTGCGAGCGTGCCAGGAAATCATTGACAAACAGCTTTCTGTTCGCCTGACCGAATCGTTTGTTAAGTTACTTACACAGGGACTCCCAAAGCCGCCAGAGCAACAAAAGCGCGAGCCGAAGCCGATGGATCCGAATGTTCGCGCCGCGCTCGACGAAATGGCGCTGGCGCTGGGCACCAAGGTGAGGCTGATCCCGAAATCGGCCGGGGCGGGGAAAATCGAGATTGAATATTACTCGCAGGACGACCTGGACCGGATCTATTCTGCGATCGTGAAGGAATGAATCTGGTGCCGGCGGCAGGAGTCGAACCTGCGACCTACGGATTATGAGACCGTCGCTCTAACCACCTGAGCTACACCGGCGACAAGTTATCTGTTTGTGGCGTCCCCAAGGGGATTCGAACCCCTGTTATCGCCGTGAAAGGGCGGTGTCCTAGGCCGGGCTAGACGATGGGGACACTAATCGAACTTTATTCAATCTACCAGAGCCCCACGTCACGCTCAGGGTTCCTGCCACGCAACAGAACCGCGACCGTCAGGGAGCGGGGGATCTTAGAGCGTGTGCAGATAGGCGAGGATGTCCTGCTTTTGCTGGGAAGTGAACTGGTCGCCGAAGGCGGGCATGCCGCCGCCGCCGTTGTTGATCTGGGCGAGGACGTTCTTGTCGTTCGTGGGCTTGCCCGTCACCATCTTCTTCGTCTTGAACAGGCCTTTGAGGGAGGGACCCATTTTGGTCCCGGTCGTCGTGGTGTTGTGGCAGATGGCGCAGTGCGAGTCCACGAGCTGTTTACCCTTGGCCGCATTGCCCTTCGTGGCGGCGTTCGCGGCAGGAACTCCAAATGCCGCGGAAAAGCAGAATACAGTACCAAAAAGCAGGAATTTGCGCATCATAAATGAACCTGTCTCCCGCTTCCTTGAAAATCGGGGAAGCACGTACCAGTTTACCCCGTCGCCTCCCAAACTCTCGCGAATGGAATAGGGGCTGTGCATCTCGCATTTGTTGCGGGATAATGTGAGCGTTCCCGATTTGATTCAATAGAAGGTTTTGCATGCTCCCACGAGCGCTGATTAGCTCCCTGTTTCTCTCCTGCTGTTTGCTTACTTTCGGAGCGCAGCGGGGCATCTCCAATATGACCGTGCCGCCGAAGACGGGCAAACCGGCGCTGTTTCCCGAGAGCGCGCTGAAGCCCGGGATGAAGGGCGTGGCGTGGACAGTCTTTCAAGGAACTAAACCGCAGGCGATGGCGGTGACCATCATAGGCATCTGGAAGAACGCCTGGGGGCCGAAGCAGGACATCATTATTGCGAAGCTCGGGGGCGAGGCCGCGCGCACCAACGTGGCGGCGGGGATGAGCGGCAGCCCGGTTTACATCGACGGCAAATTAGTGGGTGCGATTTCGCTGCGGCTGAGCACGTTTTCTCCCGATGCCATCTGCGGCATCACGCCGATTCAGTTGATGCTGGATGTGAACGAATTCGATACCACGCGGCCGGCCAACAGCCGCACGCCGGATAAGATTCAGGAAGCGAGCGCGGGACGGAAGCTGCCCGGCGGTCTGGCCGCGCGCGTGATGGAGGCGGGCGGGCTTCCCGCAAGTGCGGTCGAAGCGCCGATGCTTACTGCCATCGCCACGCCCATCACCATGTCGGGATTCAGTCCGCAAGCAGTCGACCGGTTCGCGCCGGTTTTCAACCAGCTTGGTTTGATGGTTTCGCAGGGCGGCGCCGGCGGGGCGCTCGATTCTCCGAAGCCGGCGAAAGATTGGCGCACAGCGCTGCAGCCGGGCCAGAGCATTGCCGCGGTGCTGGTCTCCGGCGACATGGCCATGACCGCGGCGGGCACGGTGACCTATAACGACGGTAAACGCGTGCTCGCTTTCGGACACCCTATGTTCAACCTGGGTCCGGTGGACATGCCGATCGCGAAGGAAAATATCATCACCACGCTGGCTTCTTCCTACCAGCCGACGAAGATGGGAAACGCTTCGGAGGTCGTGGGAGCGCTGCGGCAGGATCGGCATAGCGGGATCGAAGGCATGCTGGGCCAGACGGCGGACATGATTCCGGTCACACTGCATGTGCGCTCGTTCAATGCCGGCAACACGCTTCAAAAAACGCAGAATTTTCACTTCAACGTGTTTGTGAATCAGAAATGGACGCCGTATCTGATGATGGCGACCCTGTTTAACTCGCTTTCGAATCTGAACGATTTTTCCGAGCAGGCGACTTACCGTTTGCACGGCGAACTGGATCTTGCCGATCACCAGCGCGTGGAACTGACGACGATGCAGGCGCCGGTGGGAGACCGGATTCCGACGCCCATGCTGCTGGCGGGCTGGTGGGGCGATAAGTTCAACCGGCTGTTTGCCGCCTCTAACAAGCTGCCGAAACTGGATGCGGTGAATGTGACCGTGGATCTGCTGCCGGAACGGCGCACGGCACAGATTGAATCCGCCTGGATCGCGAACAACCGAGTGGCGGCGGGAACGACAGTGCCGGTAAAAGTGTTCCTTCAGCCCTATCACGGTGAGCTCATGGAGCGCACTGTGAAGGTGAAGATACCCGAGGGGCTGGCGCACGGCGCGCACGAAATTCTGTTCAGCGATGCCGCGACTCTCAACCGGTTTCAAACGATTGCCGGTTCCCTGAACCGCGTCGACGACATTCCGCAGATGATCGCCATGCTGAACGAAGAGCGGAGCAACAACCGGCTCTACGTTTCGCTGATCGAATCGCAGCCGACGGTGTATTCGGACGAGAAGGTGCTTCCGAACGTGCCGGCCTCGATGCTGAATGTGATGCAGGCCGGAAGGGTCGTGAATCACGAATTTGTGAGCACGCCCGAGAGCACGCACCAGGAAGCTTCCATTCCCTTAGACACGGTGGTCACCGGGAGCTATTCGCTCAAGATTTACGTAAACTGAAACATTTCACATGAATATTCATTCGGGGCGCTTTCGGGCCGGCGCATTCGCTCTCCTGGCGGCGTCCGCGACCCTCTGCTTTGCTGTCGAGACGCAGGTATGGGAGCAGGCGGAACCATCGGAATTTGAGCACGGCATTTTGCACGAAGTATCGGTGCGCAGCGACGGGCGAGTCACGCTGGCGCCGGTCTTCAAGGAACTGGACAGCACCAACGTTCCTTATCTTTGGGCAGTGGCGCAAGATTCGAAGGGCACGCTGTATTACGGCGGCGGCGCTCCGACAGGTGCGACGGCGAAGGTGATCGCGCTGCCGCCCGGCGGCAATCCCAGAATGTTCGCCGAGCTGACCGGCCTGGAAGTGCACGCGCTGGCGGTGGATGCCGAGGATCGCGTCTATGCGGCGGTGGATCCGAACGCGAAGATTTATCGCATTGGCCCGGGCGGCAAGCCGCATCTGTTTTTTGAACCCAAGGCGAAATATATTTGGGCCATGGCGTTCGATCGCGCGGGCAATTTGTTTGTCGCGACCGGCGACGCGGGGCTGATTTACAAAGTGACGCCCGACGGCGAGGGTTCGGTTTTTTTCGATACCGGCGAAACGCACGTGCGCTCGATGATCGTGGACGCGGCGGGCAATCTGATCGTGGGCACGGAGCCGAGCGGGCTGGTGATGCGCGTGACCCCCCAGGGCAAAGGGTTTGTGCTGTATCAGACCGATAAGCGCGAAGTAACCGCGGTGGCCGAACACGATGGGGAGATTTATGCGGCGGCGGTCGGGAACAAAAATGCGCCGGCGCCGGCGAACCGCGTCTTGGCGCTGCTATCAAGACCCCCGGCCCCGTCCCACACAGGCGTGCAAACAGTCACCATTCCTGCGCGGCGGACGATACAGGCGCGCATGCTACACGCCGAACTAAGCGGCGGATCGGATTTGTATCGGATCGCGAGCGATGGTTACGCCGAGCGCATCTGGAAATCGTCGAGCGCCTTGATTTATGCGATCACCTTCGACAAGGAGGGGCGGCCGCTGCTCGGGACGGGTAATAAAGGCGTCATCTATCGGGTGGATTCCGATCACCTTTCGACGCGGCTGCTGAACGCGCCGCCGTCGCAAGTAACCGCGTTTTTGCAGGGCAAGAACGGCGTCGTGTACGCGACTACCGGGAATGTAGGAAATGTGTATGCGATCGGGCCGGGGCTGGCGCAGACGGGAACCGTGACCAGCCAGACGTTCGACGCGCATGATTTTTCGTATTGGGGCAAACTTCATCTGCTGGCGGATCTGCGCGGAGGAGCCATCGGCGTGGAGACGCGCAGCGGCAACACGAGCAATCCGCAAAACCGTTGGAGCGCGTGGAGTAAAGTGGCGCTGAGCAGCGATGGCGGGCAGATCGAATCGCCGCCCGCGCGCTTTCTGCAATACCGCCTGAAGCTGGCGTGCGGCGGGGCGGATTCGCCAGAACTATCGGCCGTGGACGTGGCTTACTTGCCGAAAAATATCGCGCCGAAAGTGCGTGCGATCGAGATTGGGCCTTACAATTACCGCGAAGCGCCGGGAAGCACGAGCGAAGAAGCAAAGGAACCGTCTGGATCGCCGGCCAGTGTGACGCTTCCGGCGATGGGGCAGAAGGCATCCTCGTCGGCGCCGGCCGCGAATGTGGAAACGCCGGGCGCAGAAGTGCTGCAGTACCGCAAGGGGTACCTGACCTTGCGCTGGTCGGCGAGCGACGCCAACGGCGATCCGATGCTTTATAAAGTCGAGATTCAATCGCGCAGCCCGAAGACCTCTTATTGGCGGCTGCTGAAGGCCCGTATTCGCGACGGACATTATTCGTTCGACACCGATACACTGCCCGATGGGAAATACGTGGCGCGGGTGACCGCGAGCGATGCTCCGGCGAACACGCCGCAAACCGCGCTGCATTCGTCGCTCGCGAGCGGCGTATTCGTGATCGACAACACACCGCCGGTTTGGACGCTCGATTCGATGGTCAAGAACGGCAGCAATCGTACGTTAAAGCTGACGGCGAAAGACGCGCTGAGCTGGGTGGTTAAGGCGGAATATTCGATCAATGGAGGGCCGTGGAAACAGCTCGCGCCATTGGGCAAGGTGAGCGATGCGCGAGAACTGGACTACGAACTGACGGGCAAGGCTGGGCAAATCGCCGCGGTGCGCGTATTCGACGAAAACGACAACGTTGCGGTGAGGCAATATCCGCTGAAATAGTGCGCAAACAGACCGGCAATCGATTCGGCCCGAGCCTAGAGATCTTATGGCGTACGTCGCTTGCACCGGAACTGCGCAGACTCGGCAGCCGGTTCGCCGCGCACTCTATAGCAATTGAGCAGTATTTCAGTGCCATTTCTGTGTAAATCCTGTATCTTTAAAGATATGTTTCAAAGGGTTGGCCGCTTTTGCGCCTCTTATTGGATCGCCGCTCTCCTGCTCGTCGTAGCAGGAACCGGGGCTCAGGCTCAGACAGCGAGCATTGCCGGGGTGATCACGGACCCTAGCGGCGCCGACGTACCGAATGCAACGGTAAGCGCCACGAACCTGGAAACCGCGGCGGCGCGATCCGCCACCACCGATTCGAACGGCGCCTATTCGATTCCGAATCTGGCGGTTGGCCGCTACGATGTCAGTGTCCAGAAAAAAGGTTTTGCCACACTGCGCTTCCAAGCCGTTCAGCTAACCGTTGCGCAGAGCCTGACGTTGAGTGGAACGCTCGCGGTCGGAGCTGTTACTCAGTCGGTTGACGTATCCGGAAGCTCCGTGCCCACGGTCGACATGGCCGACGCGCAGATCAGCAATGTTGTCGATCACAGGCGCATTGTGGACCTGCCGCTCATTACGCGCGATCCCTATCAGCTGGTTCTGCTTTCTCCCGGAGTCGAGCAAACCTCCAGTTCGCTGGGAGGATTTTCGGTAAACGGGCAGCGCGAGCGGAACAATAACTTTCTGCTGGATGGCGTCGATAACAACGATGCCTCGGTTCCAGGCATACCGGGAGGAATCAGCACGATTAATCCGGATTCCACCCAGGAGTTTCGAGTAATCACAAACAATTTCCTTCCCGAATTCGGCCGCAACTCCGGCGCGATCGTAGATATCGTCACGCGCAGCGGATCGAACCAATTTCACGGCGACCTCTATGAGTTCAACCGCGTGAATGCCTTGGCCGCGCGCGATTACTTCAATCCCAAGCCCGACGCGCAGAATCCTTTCGTGCGCAATCAATTCGGCGCTTCACTCGGCGGCCCCATCGTCAAGAACAGAACGTTCTTTTTTGTGAATTCGGAGTGGGATCGCTTCCGTACGACACTCACGAACCAAGCCGTTGTGCCGACCGCAGCCTTTAAGAGCGGCATTTTCAACGACGACGGGCAGCAGATCGATCTGGCGAGTCCAGCTTCGCCTAACAATGCATTGGGGCTGCCGCTCGACCCCACGATGCAAAAGATCCTGGCTCTCTATCCCGATCCGAACGGGCCGGCTGTCGATAGCATTCGCGGCATTTACTATTTCCCCACTGGTACGCCGGCCGATACAGACAACGTGACTTTCCGCCTGGATCAGCATCTCGGCGATAAGTACAGTTTTTTTGCGCGCTATATCTATAACGGCGGCACGGAGGGCAACTCTTTAAATGAAATACTTCCGGGAATCGCCGGCGTCGCCACCGGCCAGCAGGCGCAGAACGGAGCCTTCAATTTCATCGCCGCATTTCGTCCGAATTTGGTCAACGAATTCCGTTTCGGCCTGAACCGGAGCGACGATACCTTCACGTGCAACGGCCAGAACATCATCGACCAAAACGGGATGCCCGATCCCTTCGGATTCGGCACCGACTACAGCTTTAATTTGTCGACCGGTGTTCCCACGATCGCCAACTTCGGCTGCGACGCGCTCGGGGATAGCAATGGCCAGTTCCGCAGAGCGGGAACCTGGGATTATGTCGATCACGTATCCTGGACCGCCGGGAACCACAACATCAAATTCGGCGGCGACTTCCATTACGTTTACGACAACGGATACGACGATTTCGGCGCCCGGCCGCTGGTGGATTTCACGGCGTTCGGTAACTTCGGGATTCCTATCGTAAACTGCGCCGGCGCGTGCGCCGACGACGAAACCTTGCAGACGATGGCGGCTGCGTTGCTGGGGGCCCCGGGCATTCAGTCGCAAACGCAATTTTTCAATGCGAAAGGGCAGCGCACGGCGAACGATTTCAAGAGATTCGTCCAGCGCGAGTATGGGCTTTTCTTTCAGGATTCGTGGAGAGTGCGATCCAACCTGACGCTTGAACTCGGATTGCGCTATGAGTTCGATCAGCCGCCCTTCGAGCGCGACGGTAATTTTTCGAATCTTCTGAACGGGCTGGCCTCGGGCACTCCGCCGATCACCTTCCAGACCGTCGGGCCGGGGACCGGAAGATCGATTTATCACAGCGAGTTCGATGAGTTCGAGCCGCGCTTTGGCCTGGCCTGGGATCCGTTCAAAGACGGAAAAACATCGGTCCGGCTGGGCTATGGCATTTTCCACGATCGAGTCTTCGGGAATCTGTTTGAGAACCTGCGGGGCGATCCGCCGTTTGTTGCGGGGATTCAGAACTACCCGAATGAGCCCTTCCTGAGCGGCGCGCCTCTAGTTACGCTCGGTATGCTGGCTCCGCCACCCACGCAGGCTGCCCCGTCAGCATCCGTGCCGGACGGTTCATTCCTGAGCGGCATCACGCTGATTGATCCGTATCTGAGAACTCCGTACACACAGTCGTGGAACGTCGGCATCGAGCGCCAACTGGCAAAGGGGACGTCGCTGGAAGTGGATTACGTTGGGTCAGGCTCGCACCGATTGTTCCGTTCCGTGGATGGCAACCCCCCGCTGCCCTGGCTGGTAGCCGCGGCACACGAGAACGGCACATTGCCGCCAAGCGTTTCGGGCGGAACACTGCGCATCGCACCGTTTCTCGGTTATCCACAAGTCACGGGAAACCTCGCTTTCATCGAGCCGATCTTGATTAAGTCCATTGGGAACGCAACTTACAACGGCTTACAGGTCACATTTAATAAACAATTCAGCCACGGCGTGCAATTTCAGGCCGCCTATACCTGGTCGCACGCTATCGACGATGCCGCCGATCCGCTGGTCGCGCCGGGCGCGAACCGCAACATCGCACGGAACTCTTTCAACCTGCACGAAGAGCGCGGCTCCTCCGACTACGATCTACGGCACCGCCTCATCCTCAACTATGTCTTCGAGCTACCGTTCGGACCGGGACATGCTCATTTGAGCCATGGCTTTGTCTCGCGGATTGTCGGAGGATGGCAACTCGCCGGACTCTCCACCTTTCAAAGTGGACTGCCTTTCGACATCTATAGCAGCCGCGATTCCGAATACACGGGCCTGACGAATCGCCCCGACCTGGTAGGCGATCCTGCGATTCCCGCCGGCGCTCCGCGCAATCAGGTCGGGCCGCCCATTTCGGCTTTTGCCGTTCAACCGTTCGGCCGGCCCGGCAATCTGGGTAGAAACACCTTCACCGGCCCGAGGTACTTCGATACGGATCTGAACCTGATGAAGAACATCAAACTCACGGAGCGCGTGAATCTTCAATTTCGCGCCGAAGTCTACAACGTGTTCAACCGTATTCAGTTCAACCCGCCCGGCGCGGAGGGCGATACGCTTGCTTCTCCAGGCACCTTCGGACAGTCTTTATCGACGATCGTGCAGCCGGACGGCACCACCTCCGCGCGACAGATTCAACTGGCGCTGAAGCTGATCTTTTAGGCCGATTACTACCAATCGGCCCGCAGGTTGCCAGCGCTTAGAGCCTATCTGCGCCCCACGAGGCGAATGCGCGCGGTGAATGCCCGTCTTTGGCCACCCGCGAACAGAAACGGAGTCAATCTGGTATTCACGGCATCTGGGTTAAAGTGATCGGTGGCATTGATCATCGCAATCCGCACCGCCCAGATGTGCCGCCGAAACGGAAATCGCTTTTCCAGTCCGATGTCCAGGCTGATATAGCCGGGGAAATGCTGCTGGCCAGGTTGGCCCTCGAGCTGCCCCAATTCGTTCACGGCGTTGAAGGGAAATCCTGATCGATATTCAAACTGATAACTGAGCAGCAACTTCCATATGGGGAGTGGACTCCATCCCCAGGAAATAAAACGATTCGGGGTGTGCCAGAGCAGCGGCCCTGCAGCTTGCGGCACAAAGAACGGAGTGGTCAGCGAATAGTCCAGCGCGGTATTGGTCTTCGCAAGTGAGCGCGTGTAGGCGCCATAGAGTTCGGCCTTGTTTCTGAAATTGTGATGGGCCCACACTTCCGTCGAACGATAGCGGTCGTGACGGCTGCTTGCGAGCACGAACAGTCCTCCGAGCGGCTGGGGTTGGGTATCTTCGTAAGTTAGTTCGTCGCCCCCGACGCGGTTGGTAAACTTGGCGCCTGCGAATGTGTTTGCTGTAACTTTCTGCGTCCACTCGATGCTGGTGGTGTTAAAACGAGGCGGCCGAAGCCGTGCCGGTAATGCGAGGCGCGTCGTGCCCGACCCGGTCAGATCCCCGGCCGGGTTGAACAGCAGATCGGTTCGCTGCTGATCGAGTCCTTGCCCGATCAGGTCGAGAGGAATCGGCTGATAATAGATCCCCCACCCGACGGAGAGTTTGCCCCGGTCCTCTCCGAATGGAATCCAGTTCAGCCCGACCCGCGGACCCAACACGGTGGAATCCGTGATTCTGTCCCAGTCCGCCCTTCCGCCAATCTCGAGAAACAGCGGTGGCAAAAACTGCCAGGAGTCCTGAACATAGAAGCCGGCCTGTGTGTTTGTAACTCGAAACATCGGCGCTCCGGAAAAGATGCTTCGGAGTAGTAAATTGTTATCTGCCCCCAATGTCACGATGGGGCTACGGGTAGCCTGCTGAGAAAGGGCCAGTCCATCCACGTTGAACCCCGCTTTGATCGTATGGCGACCGTGCCATCGCAGTGAGGCGAGGGTCAAGTTGCCGATGACCTGTAAACGGTGAGTACGCTGCCGCAATTGTTGGAAGTAATTACCCGATGCGAAGGATGGATTGATTACATAGGGCAGGGAACCTAGCGGAGCACTGTTACTCACGCTCTCGCCGGCCGCCACGCCTAGCTCCAGTTCGCTCCGCCGGGAAAACATCTGATCCTTTAACGAGACGAACGCCCGATGAGCGTGAACGTCGGTGGTCGTTGACAACGGCGAGAATACTCCCAGACCCATATGGGAATCGGATTCCAAGTTGTAGAGGAAATTGCCCTGCAGGATGTTCGACGGCGTAAGATCGGCCTGAATGCGGAACAGATTGTCGCCGGACCATTGCTGGCCGGTGTTGGCGCCGCGCGGCAACTCAGGAATCAGCGTGAGCGTGCGCTGAATGCTGAGGCCGTCTGAAAACCACATCCGGCCCTTCACCAGCGGGCCGGAGACCTTGAATCGGGGATACCAGTTGCCAATATGAAAGCCCTGCTGGAGCTTTGGCCCTGGGATAAAGTCGGTCGCGCCGAATCGCCATCGGTCATCGCCGGCGTAAGTATCAATCTCCATCACTCCCGAGCCGCCGTGGCCATACTGCGCACCGTAACGCCCGCTGGACACCTTCACGGCGCGCACGCTGTCCACACTGAAGTGGCTGTTCAACTCGCCCGTTGCCGGATCGCCGATCTCAAACCCGTCCAGTAAGTACTCGGTTTGCCCCGCGCGTCCGCCCGCCACATGCACAGCGCCCGAATAGTCGCGCACCACTCCAGCAAGCGAAGGCAGGTAGCTTGTGAGGTTATGCGTGCTGTGAACGGGTATGTTCAGAATATCCCGCGCATGAAGAATCTCCTGCTGCTCAACCTGCGATGGCTCGATTTGGCTGGCGGGGGAGCGCACTTCGACCTTCTCGTGTACTTCAAATTCATGGCTCAGCGTGAAGGTGACTTCGTTATTGCCTTTTTGCAGCCGGATCGTCTGGTTAGCCACGCGAAAGTAGCCAGGCTTAGTAAGGTTGACAGCATAATTGCCAGGCACAGGAAGCGACGCTTGAAAGCGGCCGGCCTCATTGGAATAGATGACGATGGAAGGGCCTGCCGCAGCCTTGAGGGAGATCTTGACGGCGGGCACTGGAACTCCATTCTCATCCGTAACTGTGCCATGCAGTTGGACCGCCTGAGCGGCCAACGGCTGCGCCAGCAGCACCGTGAAGAGAATCACCGGCAGCGCTCTACTACCGCGCCGTGACATACGGATAGTTGTATCCAAGGCTTATGACAAAGCCGTTCCTGTTGCCCCCGGACTGGTTCACTAACCTCCGGTATCCTGCGCTGAGACTAACTCCGCGTATAACACGGCCGCGCATCCCCACGGTGACATCGAGCGGGTCCTCGGGACCGAATGTCGTATCCGGCGTATGCGCACCGACAAAGATCTCC
>DASVGP010000125.1:0-79178 GCA_036379475.1 Bryobacteraceae bacterium
GGCGAACTTCTTGAGCATGGCGGCGGTGGTCTTCTGGAAAGACGGAATGGTACCGAGCGCATCGTTCTCGTAGGGCGTGCCGGCGAAGAGGTCTTTATTGAGCCGGACGATGAATTTATAGGTAGGGTTCGACAGATCGCGCGAGACTTCCTGTTCAATCGCGCCACGCTCCTGATCCCATTGTTTTTGCGAATTCTCAATGCCAGCCATGCAGGCGGCGTCGATGCGGAGGGCCACGTCCAGATCTTGCGCCGGCACGGTGGCGAAATACTGCGTGATGTTCTGCTGTGTGTCGGCATTCATGTCGCCGCCGAGCTGGGCGAAAATGGCGGCGATCTGATCGGCGGTCAGGCCGTTGCAGCCGCGAAAGGCCATGTGCTCCTGGGCATGCGCCATGCCCGGGAAACCCGCTGGGGTTTCGTTGGCGCCGGCCAGATAATTGGTCTCGAGCGTCGCCACGGGCGCCAGCGGATCGCGGATGATCACCACCCGCAGCCCATTGCCGAGCGTGGCGCGCGTGACGTTCGCTTCCGCCGTTGGAGTTTGCGCCCCGGCGCCCAGCGCAAGGAGAAGAGTCAGTGCCGTCAAAACGCCAAATCGATACCGCATACAGTTCTCAGCTTAGCTGCCCGGCAATTCCAAAAAGAGCGCCGTCGGGCTTGTGTGTCATTTTGGGTTCGTACAGCAATTGCACAGCTTATGCCCACCAATACCGAAGCGGCGCTACCGCCATTGATCGACCGGGACCTCTTTTTTGGCGAAATTCAGATCGGTGGCGCGCAGATTTCTCCCGACGGCGCCTATATTTCATTTTTGAAGCCGCATGCGGGCGCGCGGAACGTCTGGGTGAAGAAAACCGGCGAGCCGTTTTCCGCCGCCAAGCCCGTTACCGCCGATCCGCGGCCGATTCCGCATTATTTCTGGAGTCGCGACAGCCGCTTTATTTTGTACGTGCAGGATGAGAACGGCGATGAGAACTACAACATCTACGCTGTCGATCCGGCGGGCGAGCCGGACCCATGCAAACTGGTGCCGCCGGCGCGCAATCTGACCAATGCCAAAGGCGCGCGCGCGTTCATCTATTCGCTACCCAGAAATCAACCGGATACAATCTACGCCGGGTTGAATGATCGCGATCCTGCCTGGCCGGATCTTTACCGCGTGCAAATTTCGACCGGCGAGCGGACGCTCCTGCGGCAAAACGCCGAGCACATCGCCGAATGGAGCTTCGATAACGCCGGCGAGCTGCGTCTGGCGATGCGCGTGAACGACGCGGGCGAGACCGAAGTGCTGCGCGTGGATGCCGATCAGTTCACCCGGATTTATTCATGCAGTGTAGAGGAGACTTGTGCGCCGCTGAAATTCGACCAAGCCAATAAGCAGGTGTATCTGATCACCAACCAGGGCACTGATGCCAATCTGATTCGCCTGGTTCGTTTGGACCCGGCGAGCGGGGCTGCGGAACTGGTGGAGGAGGACCCGCTCAAGCGCGTCGATCTGACCGACGCGATCTTCTCGGAGCAAACCGACGAGCTGCTGGCGACTATTTACGAAGACGACCGCGAGCGCATCTATTGGAAGGACAGTGCCTTCGAAGCGGATCAGCGCTGGCTCGAAGAGCAGTTTCCGGGATTGGAGATCGACTGGCTTTCGCATACGCGCGACGAAAACACTTGGATCGTGAGCGCACATGGCGATCGGGAGCCCGGCCAGGTCTGCGTGTTCGATCGCAAAGCGAAGCGAGTGGAGCCGCAATATCGTGTGCGCGAGCAGATTCCGCGAGAGGCGCTGGCGCTGTCGAAGAGCATTCGCTACCAATCTTCGGACGGGCTGGAAATTCCCGCGTATCTGACGCTGCCCAAAGGCATGGAAGCGAAGAATCTGCCGCTGGTCGTGTTCGCGCATGGCGGACCCTGGGCGCGAGATTCCTGGGGCTACCATGTTTTCGCGCAGTTTTTCGCCAATCGCGGTTATGCCGTGCTGCAGCCTAATTTCCGCGGCTCGACGGGGTACGGCAAGAAATTTCTCAACGCGGGCAATGGTGAATGGGGCCGCAAAATGCAAGACGACATCACCTGGGGTGTGACGCACCTGGTTGCGCAGGGAATCGCAGATCCCAAACGCGTGGCCATCACGGGCGGCTCCTACGGCGGCTATGCGGCGCTCGCCGGAGTCGCGTTTACTCCGGACGTATATGCGGCGGCGGTGTCCATTGTCGGGCCGTCCAGCCTGATCACGCTGCTCGAATCGATTCCGCCTTATTGGGAGGCCGAGCGCAAGATCATGTACGCCCGCATCGCCGATCCGGACGACTCCGAAGGCAGAAAAACGCTCGAAGAGGAATCGCCGTTGCACGCTGCGGCGCGGATCAAGACGCCGCTCATGGTGGTGCAGGGAGCCAATGATCCGCGCGTGAAGAAACGCGAATCGGACCAGATCGTGATCGCGCTGCGCGAGCGAGGAATTGCCGTCGAATATCTGGTCGCACCCGACGAAGGTCATGGCTTTGCCCATCCGATAAACAATCTGGCGATGATCGCTGCCATGGAGCGCTTCCTGGGCAGCCACTTGCGTTCGCGTTTCCAGGAATCGGCGCCCGAGGATGTGGCGGCGCGCTTGAAAGAGATTACGGTCGATCCGAATACCGTGAAGCTCGCGCCGAAGACCGATGCTGCCGAAGTGGGAGTGCCGCAAACCGCGGCGGATCTGACGCCCGGAATCAGCCGCTACCGGGCAACTCTAGAGATCAGTGGACAAAAGATGTCGCTCGACCTGATCAGCGAGATTCAGGACGCAGGCGGCATGTGGTCCGCGGTAAACCGGATGGAGACACCGATGGGTCCTGTAGCCGATACCGCGAAGCTCGAAAAAGGAAGCCTGGTCGCGCGCGAACGCCACGTGGCGCAAGGGCCGGTAGAGATCGACCTTTCGTATGACGGGGAGCGCGCCACGGGCACGATGATGGTCAACGGTCAAAAGAAGCCGGTGGAGATTGATCTGGGCGGAGCGATATTCGCGGATTCGGCGGGAGCCATGGAATCAATCGCCGTGCTGCCGCTCGCGGACGGCTACCGGACGGCGTTTCGCAATCTAAATCTCTCGCGGCAAAAGACGAAACCCATGCAGCTTGCAGTCACCGGCAGCGAACGCGTCGACGTGCCCGCGGGGACATTCGAGACCTACCGGCTGGAGATTGAACCTGCCGGCGGCGAGCCGGGAAAGACGACGGTATGGGTCGCGAAAACGGAGCGCAAAGCGGTGAAGTATCAATCGGTGCTGCCGGAAATGGGCGGCGCGGTGCTGACTGCGGAGTTGGTGGAGTGACAGGCGTGGAACTGTTCACCGCACAACGACAAGGGCATGGCGCCGTTTCGTACCGAAGCGGAAAATCGCAAAATGATCATCGAACGATGCCGCGCGTTCGATGCCAAGACGGCGCATGACCGCAAAGCTGGTCCGATCGGCAAGCGAAAAATCCTGATCAGGGGGTATGCTACCCCAATTTGCCATGCGGCTTCCAGGTCGGCTGTGCCAACAGGTTCTATGGTTCCTGCCGTCAGGTTGTCGGCGGCGGATGAGTTACGGAGAGCCGCAGAAAGTCGCGAATGCGCGAGCCATGCTCCCGGAATAAGGAGCGCCCCAAACGGACTCGCTCACGCTCGCTGCTCGGTTTCGGCGCCGTTTGTGGACTGGCGCGGCTCGGAGCGTTATTTCGTCTGGAAGCCGATGCCCAGCAATCCAGTGATCTGATCCCCGACTTCATTGAGAAATCCGTCGAGGTCGCCCGGTTTGTAGATAAACGCATCGGCGCCGGCTTCGAGCGAATCCTGCCGGTCTTTCGGCGCGACCGAAGAGGTGATGACGGCTTTGGGCGTACGGGCCAGGGCCGGGTTGCCGATGGCGGCGGCGAGCACCGAAAGCGCGTCGCCGCGCGGCAGATTGTAATCGAGCAGCATCAAATCCGGAACATCGCCGTTTGCGCCAAAACTCTCCACGATTCGAATCGCGCAATCCACCGTCTCACAGTGCGTGAGCCGGTACTTGATGCCGCGCGAGCGCAGGCATTCCTCCACCAGCCACACGTCGCCGCGGTTGTCCTCGATGAGCAGGATGTGCCAGGTACTGGCGTTCATCGCGCCCTCTGCGGCAGATCGAAATGAAAGGCCGATCCTTCGCCTAATTTCGATTCCACCCAGATCGTCCCGCCCAGCCGCTCGACAGCGGCCTTGCAGATGGCCAATCCGATTCCGGTACCCGAATATTGTGGTCCGTGCAGGCGTTTGAACACTCCGAAGATGTAATCAAGGTACTGCGGCTCAATGCCGATGCCGTTATCGGCGACCGTGAAACGCCAGCCGTGATCGGCCTGCTCGGCGGAAATGCGAACCTCCAGAGGCTTGTCAGAGCGGTATTTGATCGAATTGCCGATCAGATTTTGGAAAAGCTGAACCAGCAGAATTTCGACCGATTCGATGCTGGGCAGCGATTCGGCGGAGACCGTGCCGCCGCATTCGGCGATCTTTCCGCTCAGGTTCGAGAGCGCGTTGCGCAGCGCGGCGCCGCAATCGACCGTACTCCAGGCCGCGTCTCCGGATTCGCTGATATAGATGTATTGCCGCAACGCGGAAAGCAGCGCCTGGAGACGCAAGCCATTGTCCTGGACGCAGCGCAGCATCTCCATTTCGTGCGTTTCGAGTTTTCCCGACGCGGTCCTGGAGATCCATTCACCATAGGTCAGAACCATGCGGGTGGGCTCTTGCAGATCGTGGCTGGCGGCCCAGGCAAACTGGCGCAAAGCTTCGTTGGAGCGCGTCAGATCGGCGGTGCGTTCGGCGACACGCTTTTCCAGCTCCACATTGATTCGGCGAATGCGTTCCTCGGCTTCCACTTGCTCGGTGGCGTCGCGAATGGCCGTGGTTATCAGCAAGCCTTCGTCGCTTTCGAACGGACTGGTGGTGATTTCGGCGGGAAAGGAAGAACCGCTGCGTTTCACCGCGCTGAGCCGTGTCTCGGGCGCCGGTGCGCCGTCGAAACGATCCATCGAGCCATTCTCCGGGGTGGTCCAATGCGGAATTAACATCCGGATATTGACCCCGATCAACTCTTCGCGGGCATAACCAAACAGCCAATCGGCTCGCGAATTGGCCAGCCGGATATCTCCTTCCTCGTCGGTGATCACCATGGCGTCGGGCGCAGCTTCTAGCACGGCGCGGAACTTCTGCTCGGTGCGCGCCAGAGCTTTGGTGCGGCGGCGCAAGAGCTGCTCGGAACGAAACAGTTCGACAAAAACGGCGACTTTGCTCTGCAGAATTTCCGGGACGAGGGGCTTAAACAGAAAATCGACCGCGCCGAGATCGTAGCCGCGGAACAACTGTTCATCGCTGCGATAGCCGGTGAGAAAGAGAATCGGAGTATGACGAGAGCGCATGCGGGTGCGGATCAACTCGGCGGCCTCAAAGCCGTCCATTTCCGGCATGCGCACGTCCAACAGGATGGCTGCGAAATCGTGGTCCAGGCAAAGCCGCAGCGCCTCAATGCCGGACCGCGCCAGCACAAGTTCCTGGCGTAGCGGTTCGAGTACGGCCTGGAGCGCCAGCAGATTGCTCTCATCGTCATCGACAAGCAGCAAGCGGACGGCATCCTGGGCCATCGCCGGCTGAGACCGCGTCTGTCGCAATACCTGGGTGCTCATCGAAAACACTCGCCGGAAATCACCCGATTTCTGCCGCCCGTTTGGAGGGTGGGCTTCAGCCCGCGCGGAGCTTTAGCTCCGCCCCACTCGTCCTTCATGCCAAATTCTCCTGCTGAACCCGCCGGCTGCGAGCCAGCCACACCCGCATCACGGAAAACAAATGGTCCAGATCCACCGGCTTGGGCACATAGTCGGATGCGCCCGCGGCCAGGCATTTTTCGCGATCTCCCTTCATCGCTTTGGCCGTCAGCGCAATCACCGGCAAAGACTGGAATTGCGGCATGCTGCGAAGCTGACCGGTGGTTTCATAGCCGTCGAGCCCGGGCATCATGACATCCATGAGTACGATATCGACATCGGGATTTTCTCGCAGAACCTCGATCCCGCCACGGCCGTCCTCGGCGTGCAGAACGGTCAGATCGCGCTGCTCCAGCACGCTGGTAAGCGCAAAGATGTTGCGCAGATCGTCGTCCACTACCAGAACTTTGCGGCCGGCCAGCATGGGGTCGGTTTCGCGCACGCCGGCCAAAATCCGTCTCTTGTCCTCCGCCAGCACATCTTCGGTGCGCTGCAGCAGCAGCATGCTTTCCTCGAGTAAACGTTCGAGCGACGGCGCGTAGCGCACGAGGCTCGCACGCGAAATGCGGTACAACTCGGCGGCCTGAGCGGAGTTGAGCTTGCGGGCGCCGAAGACAATGCACGGCGGAGCGAAAGGCGCCAGGCGCTGCTGCATCTGTTCGATGAACCCGGCTCCGACTCGCGTGGATAGAACCCAGTCCAGGATGATGCCGTCCACAGCGGCGTTGGTGACGGTTTCGATCGCCTCGGCGGCCGAGGATGCGTCGATGAATTCCAAATCGCGCGCGCCGATAAACGACTCCACTTCCTGGCGCAGCGGCTGGCTGTCGGTGACCATCAAAACCCTTCGGGGCCGCGCCTCCATGGAGCGGCGGACGGCGGTGAAAATCTCTTCGATCGCTTCGCTGCCGCGCGCTTTGGGTATGCAGGCGGCAGCTCCCAAAATAAAACCTTCGCGCTCGTTTTCATGTCCCGAGACGACATGCACCGGAATGTGGCGCGTAGCCGGATCGTGCTTGAGGCAGTCGAGCACGGTCCAGCCGCTCATGTCCGGCAGCTTGATATCCAGCGTTACCGCCCCAGGGCGGAACTCGCGGGCCATTTTGATCCCGCTCCCCCCGCGCGAGGCGATCAAAACTTTCAACCCGTGTTCGCGGGCGGCCTCCGCCAGAATATGCGAGAAAGCCGGATCATCTTCGACGATCAGCAGCGGCCTTTCGCCCGGTGCGATCCGGTTGCGGTCGTCGTGGAGCGAAATCTCTTCCTGCTGCACTACGCCGGGCGAAGAGGGCAGGCTCATATCCAGGCTCTGCCGCGGCGGTTCGGGTATTTGCCGCGCCGCACTCGGTTCCACCGTCTCCAGCTTGTGCGTGGTGGAGATATAACCCTGCGGCAAGTACAAAACAAACGTGCTGCCGCGGCCGGGTGCACTTTGGAGCCGGATTTCGCCGCCCAACATGCGGGCCAGCTCGCGGCTGATGGAAAGCCCCAGCCCGGTGCCGCCGTACTTACGGCTGGTGGTGCCGTCGGCCTGCTGGAAGGCTTCGAAGACGATGCGCTGCTTGTCTTGCGGAATCCCGATGCCGGTATCCGTAACCGAGAACGCGATGGCGCTCTTCGAACGGCTCAGCACCGGATGCGTCACGCTCCAGCCTTCGCTCACCCGAGCCATCTTCAGCCGCACCGAACCGTGCTGGGTAAATTTCAGCGCATTCGAAAGCAGATTTTTCAAAACCTGCTGCAGACGTTTGGCGTCGGTGCGGATGACCTCCGTGGCAAGCTGCGGGTCGATATCGATGCCGAATTCCAGGCCCTTGCCGTCTGCTACATGCCGGAAAGTCCGGATGCAGTAGTCTTCCAGATCGGTGAAGCGCACGTTCCCGACCTCGACGTCCATCTTTCCGGATTCGATCTTGGACAGATCCAAAATGTCGTTGATCAATGCCAGCAAGTCGGTGCCGGACGAATGGATCGTGCCGGCGAATTTCACCTGCTTGGGGTTCAGGTTGCCGTCCGCGTTGTCGGTGAGCACGCGCGCCAGGATCAGCAGGTTGTTCAACGGCGTGCGCAGCTCGTGCGACATATTGGCCAGAAACTCGCTCTTGTATTTGGAAGTGAGCGCGAGCTGCTCCGCCTTGTCTTCAAGCGCCTGCTTCGCCTGTTCGATTTCGCGGTTCTTGGCTTCCACTTCCGAGTTCTGATCCGCCAGCAATTGCGCTTTCTCTTCCAACTGCGCATTGGTCTTCTGCAGCTCCTCGGCGAGCGCCTGGCTCTGCTGCAAAAGCTGCTCGGTGCGCATGGTCGCGGCGATGGTGTTGAGCACGATGCCCATGCTCTCGGTAAGTTGCTCGAGAAAGGCCAGGTGAATGCCGGAGAGCCGCTCGAAGGACGCCAGCTCGACAACCGCCTTCACTTCGCGCTCGAACAGAACCGGCAGCACCACGATCGATGCCGGAGCCGCGGAGCCCAGCCCGGAGCCGATACGAATGTAATCCTGCGGCACATTTTGCACCAAAATGCTCTGCTTCTGGCTGGCGCATTCGCCGACCAGCCCCTGGCCGAACTGGAAAGACAGCGGAATCCGGTCGCGGTCGTCGCAGGCATATCCCGCCAGAAATTTGAGCTGTGGCTCGTCGCCGCCGTTTTCCGAAATGTAAAACGCGCCGCGCTGCGCGCCCACCAGCGGCGTCAGCTCCGAAAGCAGAAGCTGCGCCACATTCAGCAGATCCCTCTGGCCCTGAACCATGCGGGTGAATTTGGCCAGATTGGTTTTCAGCCAATTCTGGTCGTTGTTTTTGCGCGTGGTTTCCGCGAGATTGACAATCATCTCGTTGATGTTGTCCTTCAATGAAGCCACTTCGCCTTCCGCCTGAACGCGGATGGATTGCGTCAAATCGCCTTTGGTGACTGCGGTGGCGACCTCGGCGATGGCGCGCACTTGAGTGGTCAGGTTGGCGGCGAGCTGGTTCACGTTGTCGGTTAAATTACGCCATATGCCGGCGGCGCCGGGCACGCGCGCCTGTCCGCCCAGCTTGCCTTCGATGCCGACTTCTTTCGCCACCGTCGTCACCTGATCGGCAAACGTCGCTAGCGTGTCGATCATGGCGTTGATGGTATCCGCCAGTTCTGCGATCTCGCCTTTGGTCTCGAGAATCAGTTTGCGTTCCAGATCGCCGTTGGCGACCGCGGTGACCACTTTCGCAATGCCGCGCACCTGAGTGGTCAGATTCGCAGCCATGGTATTCACACTGTCGGTCAGATCTTTCCACGTGCCCGCCACGCCGCGGACCTCCGCCTGCCCGCCCAGCTTGCCTTCGGTGCCCACTTCGCGCGCCACGCGCGTTACTTCTGACGCGAACGAGTTGAGCCGGTCCACCATGGTGTTGATGGTGTCCTTCAGTTCCAGAATCTCGCCGCGCACATCGACCGTAATCTTGCGCGAAAGATCGCCCATCGCCACAGCCGTGGTGACCTGCGCGATGTTGCGCACCTGATTGGTCAGGTTCGAGGCCATGGAGTTCACCGATTCGGTCAGATCTTTCCACGTGCCCGCCACGCCTTTGACATCGGCCTGCCCGCCCAGCTTGCCTTCGGTGCCCACCTCGCGTGCCACGCGCGTCACTTCCGAAGCGAACGAGCCAAGCTGATCCACCATGATGTTCACGGTATCTTTCAACGCCAGAATCTCGCCGCGCGCATCCACCGTGATTTTGCGTGAGAGATCGCCTTTGGCCACAGCCGTGGTCACGTCGGCGATGTTGCGCACCTGAGCGGTCAGGTTGTAGCCCATGGAGTTGACCGACTCGGTGAGGTCTTTCCAAGTGCCCGCCACGCCTTTCACGTCGGCCTGGCCGCCCAGCTTGCCTTCCGTACCCACCTCGCGCGCCACGCGTGTCACTTCGGAGGCGAAAGCGTTGAGCTGGTCCACCATCGTGTTCACGGTATCTTTCAAGGCCAAAATCTCGCCCCGCGCATCGACGCCGATCTTGCGCGAAAGATCACCCCGCGCCACCGCCGTAGTCACTTCGGCGATATTGCGCACCTGAGCGGTAAGGTTTCCGGCCATGGAGTTGACCGACTCGGTCAGGTCCCTCCAGGTGCCCGCCACGCCTTTAACATCGGCCTGTCCGCCCAGCTTGCCTTCCGTGCCCACTTCGCGTGCCACTCGGGTGACTTCCGAGGCGAACGAGCCAAGCTGATCCACCATGGTGTTGATGGTGTTCTTCAACTCCAGAATTTCGCCTTGCACATTCACCGTGATCTTGCGCGAGAGATCGCCCCTCGCGACGGCGGTGGTCACTTCGGCGATATTGCGCACCTGAGCGGTAAGGTTTCCGGCCATGGAGTTGACCGATTCGGTCAGGTCCTTCCACGTGCCCGCCACGCCTTTGACATCTGCCTGCCCGCCCAGCTTGCCTTCGGTGCCGACTTCGCGTGCCACGCGCGTGACTTCGGAGGCAAAGGAATTAAGCTGGCCCACCATCGTGTTGCACACGCGCGCCGTGCGCAAGAAGTCTCCCTTGAGGCGGCGCCCTTCGACTTCGAGCGGCATCTTCTGCGACAGGTCGCCTTGCGCCACCGCGCCAATCACTCGGGCGATTTCGGTGGACGGCTGGATCAGATCCGAGATCAGGCTGTTCACCGAGTCGACGCACGAGCCCCAGCCTCCGGATGCGGCGGGCAAAGCGGCGCGCTGGCCGACTTTTCCTTCTTTGCCAACCGCGGTGCTGACCCGCACCATCTCGCGGCACATATTTTCGTTCAACTCGAAAATATCGTTCAAGTTGTCGATCAGTTTGCCCGCCAAGCCCACCTGGTTAACGGGAAGGCGGACTGAGAAATCGCCCTTCTTAAAGGCGATCAGCGCCGCGAGCACCTGGTCCGCATCGATGACTTCGGTGATCGGAACTGCTTTCTTCATTATGACCTGAGTGGAAGAAGCTCCCGACGCACACACCTCACCGCCTGGGGCCGCGCGGGAACGTCAATCGCTGGACTTCTTCTTTACCTAGATTCGCAGGCAATGAATGCAGTTACACGATTAGTTCGTGAACCTGCCTAAAACCAGAGTTCTAGTACCAGCGCGGGGCTGGAACTAATGGGTTTCCGATATGTTCCACCCCGTCCTGCCGAGTTTGCGGTAGTTCACCACCACAAGCGTTAATCACACTGGAAGAAATCTTCGAATGGTTTCGGGCATCACCCGGAAACCACCGAGAGTTTTCGCGATGGTCTCTTTGAGCATCTTGATGAGTTCTCACGCGCTGAGCGGCCATCGTAGCATCCATCAGAGTTTTAGTTCCTATCTAAGCCTTCAGCGGCCCACTAATGCTTGCAGACGTGCCGGATACCGCTCGCCTTGCACGGCGATCGTGGAGACGGCATCATGGATCTCACGAAGATCCGTGGGCTCCAGCTCAACGCTGGCCGTTTCCATGTTCTCCTCGATCGAGCCGATGCAGCTTCGTGGTTCCGGGAATCGGCACGATCCACGGCTTCTGAGCCAGCAGCCAGGCAAGCGCGATCTGAGCAGGGGTGGCCTTCTTCCGTGCGGCGATCTGTCCAAGCAAATCGACCAAAGCCTGATTTGCTTTCCGGGCCTCAGGCGTAAAGCGCGGAACCACGTTCCGGAAATCACTGCTCGCGAATGTCGTCTTCTCGTCGATCGCGCCGGTAAGGAAACCCTTGCCTAAAGGACTGAACGGGACAAAACCGATCCCGAGTTCTTCGAGAGTTGGCAGGACCTCCTGCTCGGGTTCCCGCCACCAGAGCGAGTACTCGCTTTGCAGGGCGGCCACGGGCTGCACCGCGTGCGCGCGACGAATCGACTGCACGCCTGCTTCGGACAAACCGAAGTGTTTGACCTTTCCCTGCTGGATCAAGTCCTTCACCGTGCCGGCAACGTCTTCCATCGGCACGTCGGGATCGACGCGGTGCTGGTAAAAGAGATCGATGACATCCGTCCTCAACCGCCTCAGCGATGCATCCGCAACCTCCCGAATGCGCTCCGGGCGGCTGTTCAGGCCGTTTTGCGGCACTCCGCCTTCGAAGCCGAATTTTGTCGCAATGGCGACTCGTTCGCGGAACGGCTCAACCGCCTCGCCGAGCAACTCTTCGTTCGCGAACGGACCATACGCTTCCGCGGTATCGAAAAAGGTGACGCCGCGCTCGAAGGCCGTCCGTATCAATGCGATCGCCTGCTGCTTTTCTGTTGCGGGCCCATACCCGAAGCTCAGTCCCATGCAGCCTAATCCGATGGCCGATACTTCGAGACCGCTCTTTCCCAGTTTCCGTTTTTCCATATAATTCCTTATCTCCAGACTAGAGGAACGGGACAGAGCCGCCTCACCTGTGAGTGCAGACGTTTATTAGGCCAGCCGCCCGGTACAATTTGGAGCATGCTTTTTCACGGGAAAAACGTGGTGGTGACCGGCGGCGCAAATGGCATCGGTCTTGCTATTTCCCGAAGCATCGCCGCTGCGGGCGGCTCCGTTTGGATATTTGATGTTGAATCAGAGAACCCCGCCGAGGTGGCTCGGGATATTGGAGCGGAGGCGTGCATTGCCGACGTCACGGATCGGCCATCCTTGGAGCATGCATTCGCCCATGCCCCTGTCCCCGATGTTCTCGTGGTGAATGCCGGCATCGGCCGGCCCGCGCCTCTTGGCGAGACCACGCCAGACCTTTGGAATCGCACGCTAACCGTGAATTTAACCGGCGCCTTCCACACTTTGCAAATCGCGGGTCAGCGCATGAAGAGCCTTCGTAAGGGCTCCGTTGTGCTCACAGCTTCCACAAATTCTTTCGATGGCGAAGCGGATCTGATCGCCTACAATGCGAGCAAGGCGGGCCTGCTCGGAATCCTCCGGACCGCTGCCAACGAGTGGGGGCCGTATGGCATTCGCGTCAATGCCGTGTGCCCGGGGCTGATCCGAACCCGCCTAACGGCTTCCAGTTTCTCGAATCCAAGCGTGCTTTCGGAGTACTTCAAGCACATCCCTCTTGGGCGCGGCGGTGAGCCGGAAGAGGTGGCGCAGGCGGTGATGTTTCTGGCCTCGGATCTGGCATCCTACATCACCGGAACCACGTTAGTCGTCGATGGAGGACAGATGGCATCCAAGTTTGGAACTTGGGACAGCGAAGCGGACCGCTTTGACGGCCAGCGCTGGATCAGGAGCGCTTAATGCGCATTGTCAGCATCCACGCCCACCCGGATGACGCGGAGATCCTTGCGGGCGGCACTCTGGCGCTGCTCGCGGGACTGAAACACGAAATTGTGATCGTCACCTTGAGCGCCGGCGATTGCGGGTCGGCGGCGCAAGGGCCGGACGAGATCGCCTCCATTCGAAAAACCGAATCGTCCGAATCCGCGGCACTGATCGGCGCCGATTACCGTTGGGGTGGCTTTCGCGATCTGGCGATTTTCAATGACGATCCATCGCGGCGCGCGGTCACCGGACTCCTCCGCGAACTTCGCCCCGATGTGGTCCTCACCGCCTCGCCGAGCGATTATCTTTGCGACCACGAAGCAACCAGCCAGCTTGTTCGCGATGCCTGCTTCACGGCGCCCATCGCAAATTACAGGACACCTGCGCAAAACCAGGCGCAAAGTTCGCCGCTCCCGGCCATTCCGCATTTATATTTCATGGATCCCATCGCTCAGCAGGACCGGAGCGGCCGCCGGCCTGTCCCGGATTTCACGGTAGATGTCGCATCCACGATCGAAACGAAGCGGGCCATGCTCGCCAAACACCGAAGCCAAAGATTATGGCTGCAGCAGCAGCATGGAATGAAGGATTACCTACAGCAAATGGAAGACTGGACGCGCGCCTGCGGAGCAGCAGCCGGCGTCCTATGGGGCGAAGGATTCCGCCAATACAAACTTCATCCTTATCCCCACGACGCTCTGCTTCAGCAGGTGCTCTCGCCCTATTTAGCCAAGCCAACGGCACGCCCATTTGAGCGAGCCTCCGGATGAACGGCGAGGTCCAATACTGTTGACTTTGGCGCAAAGGCCCTGTCGCATCTCTCGAAATTTCGAAATCTCGAAACCAAGCCGGAAGCGTAAGCGACCCCTAGTTGGGCTAATGACGTGCATCTTCATCAGCGCAACGCCGCGGGTCCGCGATCGCGTTTACCGCTTGCTTTGAAAAAATCGCTGCAGCATTTCGCTGGCTTCGGCGGCAAGGAGTCCTTCTTCCACGCGCACGCGATGGTTTAGCAGATCCGAATCGGCCAGACGGAATTTGCTGCGCACCGCGCCGAAGCGCAAGTCGCGCGCGCCGAAAACCAAGCGCTCGATGCGAGCCAGCACCAGCGCGCCCGCGCACATGACGCACGGCTCCAGCGTCACATACAAAGTCGCGCCCGGCAGCCGATAATTGTTCCGGCGCGCGGCGGCGTGGCGCAAGGCGCCGATTTCGGCATGAGCGCTTGGATCGGCGGCGGCCACGGGCCGGTTCCACCCTTCTCCGATCACGACTCCGTCCGCCACCACTACCGCGCCCACCGGAACCTCGCCCATTCGCTCAGCCTCGCGCGCTAACCCCAGCGCAGCGCGCATAAAAGCGCGATCGGCGATTGTTTGAACCGGATCGTTCAAGATTTCGTCATCCTGTGCATGGTACGCAGCGGGGCAGGACCCTTCCTACGCTACCCTAATTTATAAGCGGGACTGGCGAGTGTTTCGTTATTTTCCATTAGCTTTCAAGAACACGCTACGCAACCGCCGCCGGACCGCGCTGACGATTTCCAGCATCGCGGTTTCGCTTTGCCTGCTCGGGGTGCTGATCGCCATTTATCACGCGCTCTATTATCAGCAAGCCACACCGGGGCAGGCGCTGCGGCTCATCGTACGCCACAAGGTCTCGCTTGCCCAGGTCTTTCCCTCCGCCTACGAGGCCAAGATCCGCCATATCCCCGGCGTACAGGCGGTCTCGGCCTGGAATTGGTACGGAGGAACATATAAGAACCAGCAGCCGGTCAACTTCTTTGCCCGCTTTGGCGTCGATCCGGTTCCCTTTTTCAAACTGCGCACCCAAATGACTATGCCGGAAGACGAACGCCAGTCCTTCATTCGCGAGCGCACGGCGTGCATCGTCTCGAAAGATTTGGCCGACCGTCTGCACTTCCATCTGGGTCAACGCATCGCTCTCAAAGGAGATATTTATCCGGGGAAGCTGCAGCTCATCATCCGCGGCATCTTTGAAGACCCTGATGCGCGCGACTCGCTGTTCTTCAACATGGAATATCTGCGCCAACTGCTTCCGGCCGGCCGGCGCAATATGGACAGCACGGTTGCGGTGCTCGTCGATAGCCCGGAAGACGCACCGCGAGTCGCCAAAGCCATAGACGCTACGTTTGCAAACGCGGACCCGCCCACCAAAACGCAATCCGAACAGCAGTTCACGCTCAGTTTTGTGTCTTTTATGGGCAACATCAAGCTGTTTCTGCTGAGTATTTGCGCCGCCGTGACGTTCACCATTCTGCTGGTCTCCGGCAACACCATGGCCATGTCGGTGCGCGAGCGCATCAAGGAAGTGGGCGTGCTGAAAACGCTCGGCTTCACCGACGGCGGCGTGCTCAGTATCATCATCGGCGAGGCGGTGGCGATCGCCATCATCGGAGGCATAATCGGGCTGTTGTTTGCCGAAGTTCTGACCGCGATTGTGGGCAAGGTGGCCGAAGGATTTATGCCCGAGCTGCACGGCTTGACCGTGCAGCCGGCCACGGCGCTCATTGCGCTGGGGCTCGCGGCCTTTATCGGCCTTGTCAGTTCCTTCCTTCCGGCCTGGAATGCGGCGCGAACCAATATTATCGATTCTCTGCGTTATAGCGGATAGCGGCGGGCGTATGGCGATTCCACTTTCCTACAATCTGCGCAACCTGGTTGTCCGCAAGGCAACGACGCTGATGACGGCCGCGGGCATTGCGGTCACGGTCGCGGTGCTGCTGACGGTTTTGGGGCTGGTCTCGGGCTTAACCACCGCCTTCACCACCAGCAGCGATCCGCTGCACGTGCTGGTGCTGCGTAAAGGCGGCAATGCCGAACTGACCAGCCTGCTGACGGTGGAACAGTTCCAAATTATCAAGAGTTTTCCTGGCATCGCCAAGGGACATGGTGGGCGGCCCCTCGCCTCGCTTGAAGTGGTCACCATTGTCAATCTGCCCTCGCCCGGCAATCCGGACGGAACCAATTTCACTTTGCGCGGCCTGTCTCAAAGCGGCATCGAGATGCGCCACGTGAAGCTGGCGGCCGGCCGCTGGTTACGGCCCGGCCATCGCGAAATCGTGGTGGGCAAGGCGATCGCCGAGGGCCATCCCGAGGCGCGGCTGGGCAAACGGCTGAAGTTCGGAAAAGGCTATTGGACCATCGTGGGCATCATGGATGGCGGCAGCAGCGCCTTCAACAGCGAGATTTGGGGCGATGGCGCGGAGATCGCCGCCGACTTCAACCGCCCGAGCACCTACAGCTCGGCATTGCTAGAGGCGACCGACGACGTGACCGCCGCCGCGCTGCCCAAAGCGCTCGAATCCGATCCCCGGCTGAACATTACGGCAATGAGCGAAAAGGACTATTACGACGCCCAAACCGTCTCGGCCGCGCCCATCAAGTTTCTGGGACTGTTCGTATGCATCATTATGGGAGTGGGGAGCTGTTTCGCCGCTATGAACACCATGTACGCGTCAGTGGCGCGCCGGGCGAAAGAAATCGGAACCCTGCGCGTGCTCGGCTTTACGCGCGGCAGCATCCTGTTCAGCTTCTTTGTCGAATCGGTACTGTTGTCGCTCGCGGGAGGGATCCTCGCTTGCCTGATCACGCTGCCCTTGAACCGCGTCACCGCCGGGTTGGGGAATTTTATTACCTTCAGCGAGACAAATTTTCATTTCCGCATCGGCCCCGAGGTGTTGCTCACCGGCATTGTTGTGTCCCTGATCCTCGGCGCGCTTGGCGGTTTGCTGCCGGCATGGCAGGCTGGAAAGAAAGAAATCTTGACCGCGCTAAGAGAAACATGATGCAGAAATAGCTAATAGCTAAAGAGTAGTGCCCATGGATACAGAATTAAAGAGTTTACGAATTGACCGAAACGCGCGGCGATCCAAACAGCCGAAGCGCTTCGTGCGCTACGCCGTGATTGCCGCCGTAGTGATATTGGCAAGCGTCGGAGGGTTGCTGGCGTATGCCAAGGCCACAGCCCCCGTTCAGGTCCACGCCGTCCAGGTGAAAGCGCCGGCCTCGGGCTCGGCTGGGCAGCAGGTCATCCTTACCGAGACCGGCTATATCGTCGCGGCGCATGAGATTCAGGTAGCCTCCAAGGTGGTGGGCAAAGTAGCGTGGATCGGCGTCGATAAGGGCGACAAAGTGAAGGCCGGTCAGGTGCTGGTCAGGCTGGAAAATACCGAATACCAAGAGCAGGTGACGCAGCAGCAAGGGCATCTGACCGATCTCGAGGCCCAGCTAACGCAGCTGCAAAACGGCTCGCGGCCCGATGAAATCGCCAAGGCGCGCGCCGACGTGCAGCAGGCCAAGGCCGATCTGGCTAACGCCAAATCCTCGCTCGACCGCACGCAAAGATTGTTCTCCGATGGCGTGCTCTCCGAACAGGCATACGATGATGCCAAAGCCAAATACGATGCCGATCTGGCGAGCGTGAACAGCTATCAGCAAACGCTGAACCTGGCAATTCTCGGGCCGCGCAAAGAACAGATCGCACAGGCTGAGGGGCAGGTCGAGCAGGCCAAGGGCGCACTGGCCTACGCCAAGACCCAACTGGCAGATACGGTCATTCGCGCTCCGGTGAGCGGAACCATTCTCGACCGCAACGTCGAAAAGGGCGAATTCGTCACCACCGGTTTCGTGGGCGACAAAGGCGCCAAGGGCTATATCGTCACGATGGCCAACCTGAAAGATTTGCAGGTGGAGCTGGATGTCGACGAGAGCGATTTCCCCAAGCTCGGACCGCATCAGAAAGGCTGGGTCACCACCGATGCCTATCCCGACCGCAAGTATGCCGGAGAAATCGAGCAGGTTTCGCCGCAGGCGGACCGCGCCAAGGCCACCATTCAGGTCAAAGTGCAGATCCTCAATCCGGACGATTATCTGCGCCCGGAAATGAACGCAACCGTGAACTTCTATAACGATACGGCCCAGAGCGCAAGCGGCAAGCCGGACATCGTAATTCCCGCCGGGGCGGTAAAAAACGGAAGCGTATTCGTTGTGGTCAACGGGCGCGCGCGCAAACACGCGGTCACCACGGCCGGCGCATCCGCGAGCGGAGTGCTGGTCAAGAGCGGTTTAATCGGCGGCGAGGAAGTGATCGTCAACCCGCCCGCAAATCTGAAGAACGGCCAGCGCGTCGCAGTAGCTAATAGCTAACAGCGGTTGGGTGACAACTGAAACTGAGAACTGAAGATGCCCGAAACCATTGTCAAAACCCGCGAACTCTCCAAAGAATACATCCGCGACGAATTTCACGTGATCGCGCTCGAAGAGGCTGAAATCGAGATCGAGCGCGGTGATTTCGTGGCTCTGATGGGGCCGTCAGGTTCGGGAAAATCGACCCTGCTGCACCTGATCGCGGCGATGGACAAGCCCACCGCGGGCGAGATCGAAGTGCTCGGCGCCAATCTGCGCGAGCTGACCGGCAAGCAGATCGCGCAATGGCGCAATGAGCACATCGGATTTATTTTTCAGTCGTTCAATCTGATTCCGGTGCTGACCGCACTTGAAAATGTCGAGCTGCCGCTCAAACTGACCCGGCTGAACAAAAAGGAGCGTCTGGAACACGCCGAAACCGCGCTGCGTCTGGTGGGGCTGGGCGAGCGCTTAAACCATTTTCCCAAGCAATTGTCGGGCGGCCAGGAGCAGCGCGTTGCCATCGCCCGCGCCATTGTCACCGATCCGGATCTGATTCTCGCCGATGAACCGACCGGCAACCTCGACGCCGCCTCCGCCGAAGATGTGCTCACCCTGCTGACTCGCCTAAACCGTGAATTCAACAAGACCATCGTCATGGTGACGCACGACCCGCATGCGGCGAAGTTCGCGAAAAAGGTGCGCCATCTGGAAAAGGGCCGGTTGCTCGCGCCCGAAGCGGCGTCGGCCGATTGGCGTGGGGCAGACGACCGCTCTTTGTCCTCTGCGCAGCTTTAATTAGGCCGCCCCGGGGATATCCAAAGAAAGATTCACGATCTCGAAGGCAAACCGTTCCGGTGGAAGCGAGGAGATCGGGTCCGGCGTCATGTTGTGCCAGGTGCGGAAGGCCGATTCAGCGACGCTACTGTTCAAATAGAACAAAAACTGATCGGAGCAGCAGCGAATGGGAGGCATCTTGCGAAAGGCGAGGCGCAGCCCGACCGCTTTCTCGAGTTCCACGCCGCCGGTCTGAATATCCTTGTCTTCCAGCAGCACGACGAAGCTGCTGCGCCCCGCGTGCGGCCACAAGTCGCTTCGCAACAAATTGCGCAATTCGATCCGCTCGCCGAAAGTGATCTCGCACTGCCGGATCCATTCGATCACAGCGTCGCCCCAATGCCAATGCTTCAGTAAGCCGAGATACTGATCTACCAGGTTGAGGGCCAGGTCCATCTTGCGGCGCTCCACCAATTGCTCGGAAACGATGCGATCGGCGGGAACTGCAGGAACCATGTCTTCCTGCTCGATGATGTCCGCCGCCACATCCATCATGCGGCTCACACGATTGGTATCCGGCTCGGTCCGAACCAAAAGCGGAGGAAGCTCGTGGGTCCTTCCGCCGGGCACATCGACGAACTTGCGTCCACCTACCATGTCCATAAGCAGCCTCACTGTTCTTATCGACAGCCGGAGTGATTCTATACTCCCTTACTTCAGAGATGTCTGCGGGGGAGTATTGGTTGCCATCTTGAAGAGATAGTGGGGTACTAGTCCTATTCCTCTCGCGGGCGGCCGCGCCGGACCCGCTCCAGCAGTTGCTTGCTCCGCACGCCCACTGCCGCGGGCACGTCTGCTTCGAAATGCAGCTCGGGCACGCGGAACAGATTCAAGCGCTCCGCCAACTGCCGCCGCAAGAAACGCCGTGCGCCGTCGAGCGCCCGAATCGTCTCTTGCTGCTCATCCGCATCGCTGGCCAGGTGCAGCCGCACTTGCGCATGCTTCCGGTCGGGCGATAGGAGCACTTCGGTAACCGTCGCTTCGCCGATTCGGGGGTCCGACAGCTCATAGGCGATCATCTCGCCCAGTTCTTCCCGCAGCGCTTCGGAAACGCGCTCTACCCGGTGGCTATGACTCTCCATCTCGGCCTCTCTACTTCGAGTGTATGACTGTGAGGCAGACCATCGTTTTTTGTGGCCTGTCGAGACACGCAGACGACAAAGGCGATCGTCTGCCCCACTCAAATGCCCTATCCTCAAGGAATGGCAACGATGGATTTCGATCCCGCCGAAGAACAGACCGGCCTGGTCACGATTCGTGTGTTCACCAGCGAGTCCGAGGCGGGTGTCGCCAAAGCCGCCTTAGAGGCGTTCGGAATCGAGTGCATCACCGGCCCCAGCGATGCCGTAGGCGGCCAATATCCATCGCTACGCATGACTCAAGGCATTCCGCTGCTGGTGCGGCCGGAAGATGTCGAGGAAGCCGAGCAAGTCCTGAACCCCGAATACCGCCGGCCGGCATCTTTATACTAAAGCTATGCTGTTCCGCCGCGAACGACCCAAAATTCCTACTTTCAGCGAGCGCGTGGATCTCCTGCGCGAGGCCGGCTTTGCCACGGAGGCTCTGCCCGACGGCCGCGTGAAGATTACCAAGAATGGCATCGGCGCGGTGATCGGCGACGAAGGCAAGAACCAGCCTGAAATCGAGCGCGCCGGCGTGCTGCTCGGATCGGAGATCGCGGTGCTCTTGAATCGCGGTTTTCAGATGTTTCTCGAAGCGCCGAGCGGCCGTCGCATCGCCGCCACCGCGGATCAGCTCAAAGCGTTGCACCAGTTCGAGGACGACGTGAAGGACGCGCTCGGACTGATCAACCTCTACAACACCTCGCTCGGCACCACCAGCCGCCGCCATATGTACGATCGCGTCTTCAAGCGCGACATCGGTGCGCAGCCCATGCCGTGGCTCGATAAACAAAACCGCTTTGTGCCGCCCAATACCAAGAGCACCTACAGCAAGCCCTAACGTTCCCCCCACTTCAATTTCTCCCGCAGCACATCGAAAAACAGCATCCGCGGCGGGCGGATCAACTGAATCACTTTCGCCGAACTACGGCAGATCACGCGGTCGCCCTTCAGCATGCGCTGGCCGATCTGGCCGTCGATGGTCAGGTAAACCGCATCGTCGCTATGGCTGAGGACGTCGATCACGCTTGTGTCGGGCACAATGACAGGGCGGTTGGTGAGCATGTGTGGACAAATCGGCGTGATGCAGAAGGCGGCGACCGAGGGAAACACAACCGGCCCGCCCGCCGAGAGCGAATAGGCGGTGGAACCGGTCGGCGTCGAGATGATCAGCCCGTCGGCCTTGTAGGCGGCGACAAAATGATCGTCCACGTGCGTATCCAGATCGATCATGCGTGCCAATTCCGATTTGTTGATGACCACGTCGTTCAGGGCCGAATAGGAGGCGATGGGTTTGCCGTCGCGTACCAGATCGCAATCCACCATGCGGCGCCGCCCGATGCGATGCTCCCCGCGCAGCGCGCGCTCCAGTTCCGGATAAAGATCCGCCACCGGAATCGCCGTCAGAAACCCAAGCTGGCCGAGGTTCACCGGAAGCAGCGGCACATCGAGTCCCGCCACCATCCGAGCCGCCGAAAGCAGCGTTCCGTCGCCTCCCAGAACGATCACCAGGTCCGACCCTTTCGGCACCTCTTCGCGGGTAAAAAACTCCTTCCGGTTCGCGTACGCGGCGGTTTGCGGATCGCAGCGGCAGATAACTCCGCGCTGCTCCAGCCACTCCAGCAGTTCGCAGACAATCGCGGCCGCCTGCGGAATGTGCGGCTTGGAAATGATTCCCAGCGTGAGGTTTTGGCGCATGTCCATGAGACTCGGTAAAGAAACAAGGATAGACCAGCCGCATGAACAGGTTCGGCGCAGAGGTAATAGCGAGGTCACTAGCGGCAGTAGTGCTTCTCTTTTTCTGGCTCACGGCTTGTGAACGTGGCCACATATTTGAAACTGCACACAAGTCCACAACTTCCGCACGGCCGAGCATCGTTTTGGGCGACTCCCTTGTACAAGCGGAAATCCTTAGCTATGTCCAGCCGGAATACCCCATGTGGGCTCGCCGAAAGCATTTTGAAGGGACAGTCCAGCTAAGGGCCACCATCGGCAAAGACGGGAGGCCTCGGGACTTGGTATTCGTGAATGGCCCGAAACAGCTCGCCCCTACGCTGACGGGGCAGTGCGCAAATAGCGCTACAAGCCAGCTGTCCTCAATGGTGTGCCTGTCGAGGTGAAGACCGACATCTTAATTCCCTTCATACTGCCTCGCTGATCCACGGGCAGACGTGGGGTCAGCCTTTCGAGGCTGCCGCGCCCTATCCAGGGCGGCGTGCTAGCCGAAGCAGCCGAAACCGAGCCGGAAGCGTAAGCGCCCACTAACCGGACACAGGTTATCCGAGAAGCAATTTCCCCCCACCACAAGTAACTTCGCCGGATAGAAAATTTCGCAGGCGCGGACGGGAGGCCTTCGAGGGTCTACAAAGTAGCGAACACCTGAGGAGATTCTAAATGGCAAGCAAACCTGGACTCGCTCCCGAGTCGACACCACCCGGCGAAAAATTCACAACTGGCGCTCAGGATGTGAAGGAGAAAGCCACCCACGCGGTTGAAGCTGCAAAGCAGAGCGTCTCGAGCGCAACCCGGCAGGCGGCCGAACAGGTCGACGCCAAGCGCGGGTCCGCCGCAAATGCGATGGAAAGCGCCGCCTCGACCATTCACGAAAAAGCGGAAAACCTGCCCGGGGGGGAAACTGTCAGAAACACGGCCCATACCGCAGCCGACAAGCTTCAATCTACAGCGAATTACGTCCGGGAGCACGATGTTCAGTCGATGCTCTCAGATGTGGAGGCCATGGTCAAACGCAACCCTGGGCCCTCGCTGCTCATAGCCGCGGCAATCGGCTTTCTGATCGGCCGTGCTTTCCGCGGCGAGGACTAGTCCTCGAACGAACTGGACCGAAATGTCTGGAGAAACTAGTCGAACCACTGCCGAAGTCGTTCAAGACATCGTCGGCAACATACAAGCGATTGTTCGGTCGGAGGTCCGGCTAGCCAAAGCCGAGTTGTCGGAAGAAGCAGTCAAGGCGGCGCAAGCGTCGGCGCTCGTGGCGGCAGGGATCGTGGCGGCGTTATTCACGATTTGGCTGTCGCTGCTTACGGCCCTGTTTGCCCTGTCGCATGCTATTCCATACTGGGCCGCGGCATTGGTGCTACTGATCATAATGGCTATCACTACAGCGGTGCTGCTACTTACGGGCAAGAAACGGTTCAAGACCGTCCATCCTGTCCCTCAAAGAACAGTCGAAACCATCAAGGAGAACGCGGAATGGGTCAAGAGTCAGACCAAATAGAGCACAGGATCGCATCGGAGCGGGGACAACTGGGATATAACCTGAACGTACTCCAATCCAAAGTTGAAGATGCGACGGACTGGCGCGTGCAATTTCGGAAACGACCAATGCTGATGATGAGCGCCGCCCTAGGTGGCGGTTTGCTGCTCGCCTCAATACTCGGCAGAAGATCGAGACCGAGGTACAGACCGCGCTATGTGGAAGATCGCGGACATCTCGAACACGAGCATCGCCGCGGAACGGAGATCCAGAAGCAACGGGCGCTGGAGACCTTCGATACCATAAAAGGCGCCGTAATCGGCGTCACCGCCGATAGGGTGAAAGATTGGCTGGGCGAAGCGGTTCCAGGTTTTAGAGAACACTTCGAGAAGACCGCGCAGCAAAAGCGATCCGCGGCAGTTTCGGATGAGCCGCGCGGGATGAGCGCGTCAGCCGCCGGTTAAGCATAAACGATTTAGTCCTGCCGGTTGAGAGGCTCACGCAATTCTGTAAACACACCTGAGGCACCGCACCACGCATTTTACAGGCGTTAGACTAGCCGCATGAACCGGCGAGCCTTCTTAAAGAGCAACGCGGCGGCCGTGGCGCTCCCCTTCGCGAATTCGCCGGGCGCTGCGGCTGACCCGATGCCCCGGCAGCTTTTGTTCGGTGCCGATTATTATCCCGATCAGACGGACGAAAGGCTGTGGGCTCAAGACGCGCAAATGATGAGCGATTTCGGGTTGACAAACGTTCGCGTCGCCGAATTCGCCTGGGCGTTGATGGAACCCGAAGAAGGGCGGTTTGTGTTCGACTGGTTGCGACGGGCGGTCTCGCTTCTGCATTCCCACAACATTGCTGTCATTCTCGGAACGCCATCGGCCGCGCCGCCGCCCTGGCTCACGCAAAAATATCCCGAAGTCTTCGAGGTGAACGACAAGGGCATGAAACTGAGCCCGGAAGGTCGCCGCTTTACCTGCCCTACGAACAAGACCTACCGGAGGCTCGCGCTTTCGATCGCCACCGCGATGGCCCAGACTTTCGCCGATACTCCCGGCGTCATCGGATGGCAAATCGACAACGAGCTGACCCTCGGTTCGTCTCCGCGCTGCTACTGCAAGTATTGCCGCGCCGGATTTCAGGATTGGCTTCGCGAGAGGTACGCAACTCTGCACGCCCTGAACAAAATCTGGGGCACTGCTTTCTGGAGCCAGGGATATACCGATTTCAGTCAGATTCCGGTGCCGCTGCCTTCCGGCGCGCCGCCCAATCCCGGCATGGCACTCGATTACGACCGCTACCAAAGCTATGCCAATGTGAGCTTCCTCGAAGAACAGCTCGTCATGCTGCGCAAGACGTGTCCCAACCATTTCATCACCACAAACAATGTCGCTTTGGCGGACACGATCGACCTCCGCCGGCTCTTTGCGAAACTCGACTTCGCTTCCGGCGATAACTATCCCGGTTACATCATGGCGCATATGGCCGTGGCCGGCAGAAGTCCAACTCCGGAGCAAATCGCGCCCATCACTTCCATGTCGCACGATTTCATGCGCAGTGTGAAACAGGGAAAACCGTTTTTCATCATGGAAGAGCAGACCGGGAAAGCGGGCCAGCCCACTTTTTGCCCGCAGCCCGAGAAAGGCCATCTTCGCTTGTGGTCCTATCAGACCGTCGCGCACGGCGCCATGGGCATCAACTATTTTCGCTGGGATACGGCCACCTTTGGGGCCGAAGAGTACTGGCACGGCCTGCTGAATCACGACCGCTCGAAGAGCCCCGGATACGACGAGATCCGCCAGACCATTCGTGAACTCAAAGCGCTAGGGCACGACGCGCTCAATGCCCCGTATTCGGCCGAAGCCGCGCTTTGTTTCGACTATAGTTCGGATTGGGCGTTCGCCATTCAACCCGGCCAGCCGAAGCTGAAAAGATATTCTTCCGAGATCATGGCCTGGTACGGCTCACTTTGGGGCGGGCAGACCGCCATCGATATTGTCGATGCTACGCTCGATCTCTCGCGCTATAAAGTCCTCTTCGCGCCGGTTATGTATGTAGTCTCGAAAAAACAGGCGGACAACATGAGAAACTTCGTCCAAAACGGCGGAACGTTGGTCGCCGGCTATCGGCTCGGTGTGAAGACCAGCAGCAGCCAGATCGTGAAGATGCCGCTTCCCGGTCTGTTGCGCGACGTTATGGGAGTAACTGTCGAAGATTATGTTCCGATGTACTGGCAGAAGCAGGGCGTGAAGTTTTCACAAGCTCTTTCCGGACCAGATGCCGAATGCGAGGTCTGGTTTGATGTGCTGAAACCGTCAGGAGCCGAGGTATTAGCGACTTACACAACGGGCGCTCACGCGGGAAAGCCGGCAATTACAAGTAACTCGTTTGGAAAAGGGAAAGCCATCTATATCGGGGCGAAATTGAATCAGGCCGGCATAAGCCGGGTGCTGCGCCACTTCGCATCGGCTGCCGGCCTGCGCGCTGAAATAGAGGCGCCGCAAGGCGTCGAAGTGGCTGCACGGGGGACAGGGCAGGGGAGATGGATCTTCCTTCTGAACCATCTACCGAAGCCCCAAACTGTGAAGCTACTTCATTCTTACAAAGATGCCATAACTGGAAAGCCGGCAACTGGCGCAATCGATCTGGAGGCTTTCGGCGTACGCGTGCTGCGGAGCTGATGCTCCAGCTTCCGTACGGTGAAGGGATTTGCCGTCGGCTAGTCAGGTTTACAGCGGAATGTTGCCATGCTTTTTCCGCGGCATGGTTGCGCCTTTATTCGCCAGCATCCGCAACGCACGAATAACTTTTCGCCGTGTTTCGTGCGGTTCGATTACATCGTCGATATAGCCCCGCTCTGCCGCAATGAATGGATTCGCAAAACGATCGCGATATTCCTGTATTTTTTCCGGCGTTGCCTCCGAGTCGCGGCGGTTAAGAATTTTTACCGCGCCTTCCGGCCCCATCACCGCGATTTCCGCTGTCGGCCAGGCGAAATTGATGTCCGTGCGCAGATGCTTCGACCCCATCACGCAATACGCTCCGCCGTAAGCTTTTCGGGTGATGACGGTAATTTTCGGCACCGTCGCCTCCGCATATGCATAAAGAAGTTTTGCGCCGTGGCGGATGATACCTCCGAATTCCTGATTCGTCCCGGGTAGAAAGCCGGGCACATCTTCAAAGGTCAGAATGGGAATCTGAAACGCATCGCAGAAGCGCACAAAACGCGCGCCCTTTACAGACGAATCGATATCCAGGCAGCCGGCGAGACGGGCCGGCTGGTTCGCCACGATGCCAACCGTTTCTCCCGCCATGCGCGCGAATCCGACCACGATGTTGCGCGCAAAGTGCTCGGCCACTTCAAAAAAATAGCCGTCGTCCACCACGCGGCGGATCGCGTCCTTCATGTCATACGGCTGGTTCGATTCGAGCGGGACCAAGGTGTCCAATTCCGGATCGGCGCGCGTTTCCGGATCGCTGGTTTCCACCCGTGGAACGCCGTCCAGATTGTTCTGAGGCAGAAACCGCATCAGCTCGCGGATGCTGCGCAGGCAGTCCTCATCGTCCGCCGCAAGAAATTGCGCCACGCCGCTCGTGGCGTTATGGGTCATCGCGCCGCCGAGGTGTTCCTTCGTGACCTCCTCGTGCGTGACGGTCTTGATCACGTCCGGCCCGGTTACAAACATGTGGCTCGTATGATCGACCATGAAGATGAAATCCGTCAGCGCGGGCGAGTACACCGCTCCTCCGGCACACGGACCCATAATCGCCGAGATCTGCGGCACTACTCCGCTTGCCAGCGTGTTACGAAGAAAAATGTCCGCATATCCGGCGAGCGAAACCACGCCTTCCTGAATCCGCGCGCCGCCCGAGTCGTTCAGGCCGACGATGGGCGCGCCGGTCGCGAGCGCCAGTTCCATCAGCTTGACGATTTTTTGCGCGTTGGCCTCCGAAAGCGAGCCGCCAAAAACCGTGAAATCCTGCGCGAAGACAAACGCCTGGCGGCCGTGAATCAAACCGTGGCCGACAACAAATCCGTCCCCATCCACGACGTTGTTCTGCATGCCGAAACTGTGGCAGCGGTGCCGCACCAGCTTATCCAGTTCTTCGAAGGTGCCTTCGTCGAGCAGCAGATCGATGCGTTCGCGTGCCGACAGCTTGCCTGCCTTGTGCTGGCGCTCTTTGCGCTCCGCGCCTCCGCCTTCCTCCGCGCGCCGATGGCGCCGCCTCAATTCTTCCAGCCTGTCCTGCATCCTGTCAGATAGTAATAAATTGGAGGGCGGGCTTCAGCCCCGCCTCCCATGCAAATGACACTGGTCATCGGCACCGCCGGCCATATCGATCACGGCAAGACTACGCTCATTCGCGCGCTGACCGGCATCGATACCGACCGGCTGGAGGAAGAAAAACGCCGTGGCATCTCCATCGATTTGGGTTTTGCGCACATGACACTGCCCGGCGGACAGCGCATTGCCTTCGTCGATGTGCCGGGGCACGAGCGTTTCGTGAAGAACATGCTCGCGGGCGCTGGGGGCATCGACGCTGTGCTGCTCGTCGTTGCGGCGGATGAATCGGTCAAGCCGCAGACGCGCGAACATTTCGATATCTGCCGCCTGCTCGGTGTGCGGCACGGCATCGTCGCGCTCACTAAGACCGATCTCGCAAACGCCGAACAAACCGCGCGTGCGCGCGCTGAAATCGCCGCGCTCACTAAAGGCTCTTTTCTGGAAAGCGCGCCGGTTGTGGCCGGTCTCGACGAATTACGGAGAGAACTGGCGGTTTTAAAGGTTCCGCCGCGGCCCGCAAACGGATTCGCGCGGCTTCCGATTGATCGCAGCTTTGCGCTGAAGGGTTTTGGAACTGTCGTGACGGGCACGCTCTGGAGCGGCACGCTGCACGCGGGCAAGATGGTTCACCTTCATCCGGGCAGGCGCGAGTTGCGCGTGCGCGGGCTTCAAGTCCATGGCCAATCTGTGGCGGCTTCCCTTGCCGGCCAGCGCACCGCCGTAAACCTCGCCGGCATCGACGCCGCCGAGGTGCACCGGGGACAGGTGCTGACCAGTCCCGGAGCGCTGGAATCGACCGCGCTGGTGGATGCCGCGATCGAATGGCTGGACGAAGCGGAAGCGCCGGTCTCGCGCGGGACTTTTCTGTTTCATGCCGGCGCCGCCGAAATCGTCGCCACGGTGAAGATGCTGGACCGGCAGAGCGCGCGTTTGTGGCTCGCGGAACCGGCCCTTCTGCTGCCGGGAGATCGCTTTGTGCTGCGGCGGCCTTCACCCGCGCGCACGGTAGCGGGCGGTACGATTGTGGACGCGTTTCCTCCTCGCTGGATGAGCCGGACTAAGACCGCCGCACGCATCCATTCGCTGGCGCAAACGGACTCGGTCCAGCGCATAGAGATTCTGGTGGAAGAAAGCGCAGCCGGCCGCCGCATTCCGGACCTGATTCGCGCAACCGGGGCGACCGAAGAGGAACTCCGGCGCGCGGCGGCGCAAAGCCCGCGGCTGATGGTTTGCCCGCAGCGCGTCATCGGCAGGAATTGGCTCGAAGCCCGCCGCCGCAAACTCGTCGAGTGGCTGACTTCTTGGCACGCGCAAAATCCATCGGCCGCCGGGGCGCCCATCTCCGCCGCGCGCCTGGGGCTCGACGCGAACCTCGCCGCCATCGTCTTCGATTTCCCGGCCGTGCGCGTCGCGGGCGAATCGATTTCTCTGCGCAATCACCAGGCTAAGTTTTCCAACCTCGAAACCGCGCTGTTGCAAAAGATGGAGACTGCCTTCCGCCAAGCCGGCATGCAACCTCCAGCCGTCGGCGAAGTTCTGAACGGCGTGGATGCGAAAAAAGCTCGCGGCTTACTCGAAGCGCTGGTCAAGAGCCGCCGGCTGGTGCGCGTGAGCGAAGGTTTGATCTTTCACGCGGACGCCATTGCGCAAATCCGCCAGTCTTTATCCGCGCAAAAGGGGCGTCCATTCTCCGTGCCCGAATTCAAAACCTGGACCGGTGTTTCCAGAAAATACGCCATCCCCTTGCTCGAATATCTGGACCGCGAGCGCGTCACGCGCAGGGAAGGGGATCGACGAATTGTGCTGTAGGGAGAAATCAGAGAGGATTACCGGCAGCTCCCAGGGGGACGGTGAAATGAAAGGTAGAGCCTCTGCCTTCCTCGCTCTCCAACCAGATGTGGCCGCCCATCATTTGAACCAATTGCGAGGAGATGGTGAGCCCCAGCCCGGTGCCGCCGAATCTGCGCGTCAAGGAGCTGTCGGCTTGCGAAAAAGCACGGAAGATATGTCGATGCTTGTGTGCCGGGATTCCGATACCGGAGTCCTTTACGCGGAAATGCAGTTCCACTTTTTCGGCGGCTTCCGAGGCGCACTCCACGTGAATGGAGACGCCTCCGCGCTCAGTGAATTTGATCGCGTTGCCGGTGAGGTTAGTCAAGATCTGCCGCAGCCGGCCGGGGTCTCCCAGCACTCGATCCGGAACATCGAGGCTAAAGGCGCAGGACAGTTCCAGGTTCTTTTCGGCGGCACGGACTTCAAGAATTTTTAGCACCGCCTCGACGGCATGGCGCAGGTTGAATTCGATGATTTCGAATTCCAGTTTTCCGGCTTCGATCTTGGAAAAATCGAGGATGTCATTCAGGATTCTCAAGAGCGATTCGGCGGAATCTTTAACGTCGTCCAGATATTCTCTCTGTTCGGCGCTGAGATCGGTGCCGAGTGCAACGTCGGTCATGCCGATGATTCCGTTCATGGGCGTGCGGATTTCATGGCTCATGTTGGCGAGAAACTCGCTTTTCGAGCGATTTGCTTCTTCGGCGGCTTCTTTCGCCTTTTGCAAAGATTCTTCCCATTGCCGCTGTTCGGTGATATCCTTGGCGATTCCAAAGCGGGTCAAATCGTCCCGATTGAAGGTCGTTCTCCAGTCGAAGGTCCTGTAGGAGCCGTCCTTGCGGCGATAGCGGTTCACAAAGTGCTTCGTTCGATAAGTGCTGCTTTGTTTGGCGATTTCGTTTTTCGTCGCTGCGAGGTCGTCCGGATGAATGAACGCGAGCATCGGCGTCCGCAACACTTCTTCATGCGTGTAGCCGAGGGTGGTTTCCCAAGCCGGGTTCACCTTCTTGAAGTAGCCGTCGGAAGAGACAATACAAGCCACGTCCGGAATCAGGTTGAAAAAGCGATCGAAATCGCGCTGTGCCTCGGTTGCGAACAGGTTCAAGCGGGCAGCGGCGTCCTCGATGGTCACGACCGCGCCGAAAACTTCGCCGCTGTGGTTTTGGATCCCGGCTGCGGTCTGCTCGGCGGTAAAGATATCTCCATTGCTTCTCCGGCAGGCCCATTCGCCACGCCAAGGTGTACGGGAGCTCATGACTCTTTGGAGGATGTCCTTGAAGCTCAGTTCCGCTTGCGCGAACAGGAAGCCGGCGGGCTGCCCCACGGCTTCGGCGGCGGTGTAACCGGTGAGCAGCGTCAGCGCGGCATTTATCGAGCGGACCATGCCGCGCATGTCGGTAATCAAAACCGCAATGGGAAGCGCCTGGAAAGCATGAGCGAGCAGATCCTGGTCAGGTGAGAGATCGGACATTTTTCCGGCGGCAATGCGAGGCTCTGCCTCGAACCGAACATACATTACCTATATCTATCGGACAAACGCGGCCTACGCTTAATACCTCTATAGGACTATACCTTCTTACGGAATAGCCGATCCAGGCTGACCGGCCCTGGGCCTGCGAACAAAAGATACAGGAAAATGAAGCAGTACAGGGCCGGTAGTTCGCCGTGCGAGATGATCGGCCAGGGGCTGCGTGGGAAGTGTGCGTGAAAATAGGCGACGGCCATTTCGCCACACAGGATGAACGCCACCGGGCGCGTGAACAGGCCGAAAAACAGCAGGAATCCACCGACACACTCGATGATGCCGGCGCACCAGAAGAGCGAAAAGAAGTGGGCCGTGTGACCGGGTCCGCCGAAGCCGCCCAAGAGGCCAAACATCTTCTGTAATCCGTGCTCAATAAACAGGAAGGCTACAACGAAGCGCAGCAACGAAAGCACGTACCGCGACGCCGAAACAGTTCTGCCGGTTGTCATGAATGTTCTCTAGAGAGTAACATTCCCGGGCGCGGCCCCTCCCGGACGGTCGGGGTTTTGAAGCGCTTGTTAATCGGCGATGGTAATGGTCGGGCGGGCTTTCTGGCTACTGATCTCGGCTTTTTCAACCACCGTTCGCGCCAGCTTCTCAAATGCAGCGGCCTGCGCTCCCGGCTCCGCGGCGATGGGTCTGCCCGTATCGCCGCCTTCGCGGATCTTGGGGTCGAGCGGGATCTCGGCCAGCAGCGGCACTTGCATCTGCTCCGCCGTCCTGGCGCCGCCGCCCTTCCCGAACACGTAAATCCGTTCGCCGTTGTGCTCCAGATAGCTCATGTTCTCGACAATGCCGAGCACGTCTTCACGCACCTGCTCGAACATATGTACCGCTTTGCGCGCATCTTCGAGCGAGACGTCGGAGGGCGTGGTGACGACAATCGCGCCGGTGAGCGGAGTCGTCTGAATCAGAGTAAGCTGCACGTCGCCGGTTCCCGGCGGCAAATCGATAATCAGGTAATCCAGCTCGCCCCAATCGACATTGCGCAGAAATTGCTGGATCACGCTGTTCAACATTGGCCCGCGCCAGACCAGCGGCTTGTCGCCCGGATTCAGAAATCCCATGGACATGATGCGCAGCCCGTGGGCTTCGAGCGGCTGAATGCGCTGGCCCACCGCGTGCGGCGTCGCGCGCGTCCCGAGCATCAGCGGCACATTCGGTCCATAGACATCGGCATCGAGCAGACCGACCGTGTAGCCGATCTTGCTCAGGCTAATGGCCAGGTTCACAGCAACCGTGGTTTTGCCGACGCCGCCCTTTCCCGAACCGATCGCGACAATGTTTTTTACGCCTGGAATCGGCAGTTTCTTCGCTTCGCCAGGCGGATGAGGACCCATGTTTTCAAGCTAGCACCAGGCTTGCTTGTGCCTTCAAATCGAGGCCGGCGAAGTCGCCATGCAGAAATTTCGGAAACGCGGCGGCGGCGATCATCGCCGCGTTGTCGGTGGAGAGCGCCCGGGACGGAAAGTAAAAGTCGAACTCGGTCTCGCGCTGTGCCCGTTCGCGCAGTCCCGCATTACAGGCAACTCCGCCGGCCACGATGATCGATTCCGCGCCGATCATCTGTGCCGAAGCAGTCGCACGGCGCAGCAGTTCCTCGATTACGGTGCGCTGAAAGCTGGCTAGCAGATTGAGCGTGCGCTGCGGTGTGGCTTCTAGCCATTCGGCCGGTGTTGCTTGCTGCATCTTCTTGCGCCGCGCAATCTCTTCCGCTAAATCGTGCTGTTCGGTCCAGCGCAGCACGGCGGTTTTCAATCCGCTGAAACTGAAATCGAGTTCGTTGCCTTTCATCCTGGCGAGCGTGAATTTCACCGCGCGCTGGTTGCCATGCGGCGCGAGAGCGTCGATGACCGGCCCGCCTGGATAACCGTATCCGAGCAGTTTGGCGACTTTGTCGTAAGCCTCGCCGGCCGCATCGTCGCGAGTCTTGCCGAGCAGGCGGTAGGCGCCCGGCTCGCGCACTTCGAACAGATGCGTGTGGCCGCCACTCACGATCAGCGCGAGTGCAGGAAATTTCACATCCGGGTATTCGAGCAGCACCGAATGAATGTGCCCTTCGACATGGTTGACGGCAATCAGCGGAATGTCGCGAGCAAAGCAGAGCGCCTTGGCGTAGGTGATGCCGACCAGCAGCGATCCGACAAGCCCAGGGCCTGCGGTTACGGCGATCGCGTGCAGATCCTCCAGGCCCATCGAAGCTTCGGCAAGCGCCTGACGAACCACCGGCACGATGGCGCGCAGATGTTCGCGCGAAGCCAGTTCCGGCACTACGCCGCCGTACTTTCCGTGCGTCGCAAGCTGAGAAGCGACAACACTGGAGCGAATGCGCCGCCCGTTTTCGACAACAGCGGCCGCAGTTTCGTCGCAGGAACTCTCGATTCCTAAAATAAGTGCTTGCACGTATCCGACTTTCATTATGAGCTTCCGGCGGAACTGATCGCTCAGGAACCGCTTGCTGAGCGCGGCGCTTCGCGCATGCTCGTCGTGTCGCGCGAGCAGCAGAGTTTTCGCGACGACGTGTTCGCGAATTTCAGCCGCTATGTCCGGCCGGGCGATTGCCTGGTTTTGAACAACACGCGGGTGTTTCCGGCGCGGCTGCGCGGCCGGCGCGGCACGCCGGAAGGCGCGCAGGCGGAGATATTCCTTGTGCGCGCGCTGTCCGAAAATGAAACGATCTGGAAAGCGCTCGTAAAACCGGCTAAGCGTGTGCGCAAAGGCGATCGCATCTTATTCAGCGACGATTTTTACGCGGAGATTCTGGAGGAAGGCGAATTTGGAGAACGAACGCTTCGGCTAGCTGCGCGGCAGCCCGTTGGCGAGTTACTAGAGAAGCTTGGCCGCACTCCGCTGCCGCCCTATATTCATCGTGAGCCAAACGCGCGCGATCGCGAGCGCTATCAGACCGTGTTTGCGGAAAAGCGCGGCTCTGTCGCGGCGCCCACCGCGGGCTTGCACTTCACGCCTGAGATGTTGAAAGCGTGCCGCGCGGCGGGCGCGGAGATCGCCTATGTGACGCTGCACGTTGGCCTCGGAACCTTTGCGCCGCTGCGCGAAGAAACCGTGGAAGAGGCTCATCTCCACGAAGAATGGTTCGCAATCGATGCTTCGAATGCGCAAACCATGCGCGATGCGAAACGTTTGTTTTGCGTCGGCACCACCAGCGTGCGCACGGTGGAAACTGCGCTGCTGCGCGGCGGGTTATCGCCACTGCGGGGCGAGACGGATTTGTTTATCTATCCGGGCTTTCACTTCCGCGGCACCGGCGCGCTGCTGACGAACTTCCATCTGCCGCAATCGAGCCTGCTCATGCTGGTGGCCGCCTTCGCCGGTCGCGAACTCACGCTTGCGGCTTACCGCCATGCCGTCGCCGAGCGCTACCGCTTTTTTTCATACGGCGACTGCATGCTGATTGAGTAGCAAGAGCGCGACAGTTGGCGTATAATTGTCGACAGATGGCGCACAAGAGCATCGGCCTGCCCCGGACGGCAATCGAGACCATCGGTGCGGTCCGGAGAGGTCTTCCAGCGGAAAAGCTGAACAGGATCGCCGAACTCCTGGCGATCGATCGAGCGGCATTGCTCGAGCTACTGGGCATTTCTGAACGGACCATGCAGCGGAAACATGCCGCGTCTGCCCGGCTTAGCCCGGCGGCTTCCGATCGCCTCTGCCGCATCGATCGAATCTACGGTCTTGCTATTGAGGTATTCGGCGACCGCGGCAAGGCTGCCGACTGGCTGAAGCGGCCTAGCCGCGCGCTTGGAAAGGAAATGCCGCTGAAGCTGCTGGATACTGACGCTGGCACTCAACAGGTTGAGCGTGAACTGCGCCAGATCCAGCACGGCTTCGTCTATTGATGCCGCGGCTCTGGAGGCTGTATCGTGCTGAGCACGGGCCCGGCCTGGATGGCATTGGCGGCACATTCGCCGATGGCCGGTGGCATCGGCGAGGCGAGCGCGTCGTCTATTTCGGCGCGTCGGCGGCGATTGTGGTGCTCGAGCGACTGGCCCATACGGATCCTGATTTGCTGCCAGCCGATCTTCGACTTGCCTGCTTTGAATTGTCGCGGGCGATCTCACCGATCAAAGTCGAGCAGGTCTCTCCTCTCCCCGAAGACTGGATTCAGGATGAGGCCGCCACCCGGCGCATTGGCGGCGATTGGTGGCGTGAGCGGTTATCACCTCTGCTGATTGTGCCTTCGGCCATTTTGCCGGAGGAATCAAATTATGTACTGAATCCGCAACATGCCGCGGCGACGCCGTTGCGTCTGATTCACGAGCGCCCCTTCAGCTTCGACCCCAGGCTGATCTGAGATGGCTAAACAAAACTATCGCTTTTATGCACGGAATTCTGTTTCCAAATACTCCTCGTACGCCCGCACTCCGTCCGCGACATATCTCTCCAGCGCGCGCACTCCATCCTCGGCTGCATGCGGATCGAGCAAGAGGCGCCGCCCCGTGCGCGCGATCTCGAAAACGTTATCCGGATCGGCTTTCCAATCCGTGGGCGCCCAATCGATAGCCGGGGAGACCACCGAAGGGACTCCTTCCGCTACGCCGTCCGCCGTCACCATATTGAATGACTCGGTGTAACTAGGCTGCAGCAGTAAGTGCATGTGCGCGATCGTCTGCCGGAACTTAGGCCAGGATTGCCATCCGTTCAGAACCAGGCTCGCGTGCGGCAAACCCTGCAGCAGTTCTTTGATCGACGCCAAAACCGTTTCTCCGCCACCTTCCGCCCTTCCGGCCGAAATCCACAATTCAAGCGGGGCGTGCAATTCGCGCGCAATCTGCAGGGCCGCTCCGGCGGCGCTCATGAGGTTCTTGAGCGGCCGCGTGGCGCCGAACACTCCAATACGCAGGGTGCCGCCGGAAAACGAATGATGTCGCCGTAGGCGATGCTCGTGCAGATAGTAAAGATTCGGCAGATAGGCGCAGGGCGCGCCCCAAGCTGCGCGGACCCACTCGCAGAAGCGCCGGCTGTTTCCGGCGACGTGGACATTGAATGTCCCGAGTTCGATTTCTATACTCTCCCGCAGCAGTCTCGTGCCGTTCCGGTCGGCCTGCAAAAACCCGACGTTGGAATGGCAGTTCACGGCGAACTGCGTCTCGGGAAACGCACTGGCCAGCGCCTGTAATTCGTGTGCCGGAATCCACGGAGCGGAGATCATAACGTGATCCGCGCTTCGGGACTCCAAGCGAGAGCGCAAATCGCCGGCGCTCAGTATCGGCCAAACTTCGGCCCGAATTCCCGCGCCCCGCAGCACTTTGGCTGTGTTGAGGGCGGCAACGCCTAACCCAATGTGGCTGATGTTCCGCGAAGCGGCGAAGTTTTTATAAGCTAATGCGACAGTCATGTTCCGGCTCGCCCGTAGCATGGCTCGCGGCGCGCCGAAAACCGCCGATTTTGCTGTCTAAGTTGTTGAGCACGCGACAGATATTTCCCACGCGCTGCGAGTGACCGGCGGTGGGCGCTGCGCTATACTGAAGTTTTCCGGCTGCTGCATAACCTTCCTTCCCCATGTTCGATAATCTTTCCGACAAGCTTCAACGGATCTTCAAGAACCTGCGCGGCGAAGGCAAACTCTCCGAGGCCAACATGGAAGAAGCGCTGCGTGAGATCCGCGTGGCGCTGCTTGAAGCTGACGTTCATTTCAAAGTCGTCAAGCAGTTCATCGCGGAAGTCCGCCAGAAGGCCATGGGAGAAGAAGTACTCACCGCGCTTTCCCCCGGCCAGCAAGTGATCAAAATCGTTCGCGAAGAGTTGATCAAAATGCTCGGCGCCCATCAATCGCGGCTGCGTTTTGCCAACGAGCCGCCCTCGGTAATTCTGATTGCCGGGCTGCAAGGTTCCGGCAAGACCACCAGCACAGCGAAGTTGGCGCGGTTTCTGACCAAAGAAGGCAACAAGCCGCTGGTGGTTTCGGTGGACGTCTACCGGCCCGCCGCGAGGCAGCAGCTCAGCATTTTGGCCAAAGCCGTCAATGCGCCGATCTATGAAGGAACGGCGGAAGAGACGAAACCGCTGGAGTTGGCACGTTCGGCGCGGCGCGAAGCCATGCAAGCCGGCCGCGACGTGCTGCTCGTGGATACCGCCGGCCGTCAGCATATCGACGACCAGCTCATGCAGGAGTTGCACGAGCTGAAAGAAGTGCTGAACCCTTCGGAAATTCTCTTTGTGGCCGACGCCATGACCGGGCAGGACGCGGTTCGTTCGGCCGACGAGTTTCACAAACGGCTCGGCATCACCGGCATCGTTCTGACCAAGATGGACGGCGATGCGCGCGGCGGCGCGGCGCTCTCCATCCGCTCCATCACCGGCCAGCCGCTGAAATTTGTCGGCATCGGCGAAAAACCGGATGCCTTCGAAGCCTTTTTCCCCGACCGCATTGCCTCCCGCATTCTCGGCATGGGCGACGTGCTTTCGCTCATCGACAAAGTGCAGCAGGAGATCGATCAGAGCACCGCGGAAAAAATGCAGGAGAAGATTCTCGGCGACGAGTTTACGCTGGAGGATTTTCGCGACCAGATCAAACAGATCCGGAAACTTGGTTCGCTCGGCGGCTTGCTGGACATGATGCCGCAGATCGGGCCGCTCAAGGAACTCAAGAATCATAAAGACAAGATCGACGAGGGCGAAATCGGCCGTGTCATCGCGATCATCGATTCCATGACGCCCAAAGAGCGCCGCAATCACATGCTCGTCAATGGCAGCCGCCGTCGCCGCATCGCCAAAGGCAGCGGAACCACGGTGCAGGATGTCAACAACCTGCTTAAGCAGTACGCCCAGGCGCGCAAGATGATGAAGTCGTTCACTTCGCAATCGGGGATGCTCGGCAAGAGGCTGGCGAAAATGAAGATCCCCGGGCTGACCGGACTCTGAAGCGCTTCGAGAGTTTGCCGCCGCCCACCTAACCATTTTGGGTGCTAGCATCTCTGTCATGGCACCAATGAGGAGGGCTCAGATGCTCGTTGCGGTGACGGGCATCGCTCTGCCGTACCTGGTTCGTCTACCAGGCATGTTTTTCAAGGGATCTGATTGGCTCACTTCCTTTTTCGGCAACGGGCCAGGTGCCGTGATTATTGTTGGGATTTACAACGCTGTATGGTGGATCGCCGTTGTCTTGGCTATCGAGAGCTACCGGCACCTTCGTTTTGCGTGGTTCCCTATTCTTTTCGGTGCTGCCTTTCCCATCCTCGGGTACTCCACTCTTGATCTGGCATCTTCGTCTACAGCGGCGATTGCTTTATTTTTCATTCCGTTGTGCGCGCTTCCGCTGGTCTTTATTGGCTGGCTAGCTGGAAAATATTTTGATTGGAGAGCGAGCCGCTTAGCACAGCCTTGATAATGCCAGTATTTGCGGACCGCCAGCCACTGTAGCTGAAGAGCCGCACTACACTGGGAACATAGGCTCAGATAACAGGATCAGCGGCCGGTGTTTGGCTTCAGATGCCAGCTCGATATTTCTGCGGCTGGCTTTAGGCGCCGCTTTTCTTTCTGCCGTGGCCGACCGCTTTGGGTTATGGGGCACATACGGGCAGCCCAATATCGCTTGGGGCGATTTTGCTCGTTTTGTGGCTTACACAGGCAAATTGAACTGGTTTGCACCCGCTTCTCTTGTTCCGGTATTGGCTTGGGCCGCTACAGTGGCCGAGACTGCGCTGGGTGTGGCTCTCATCCTGGGAATCTTCACCCGCGTTGCTGCTTTCCTCAGCGGGCTGTTGCTGCTGTTGTTTGCGCTCGCCATGACCTTTTCTCTGGGCGTGAAGGCGCCGCTTAATTTTTCAGTCTTCTCGGCTTCGGCCGGAGCTTTCCTGTTAGCCACTTATCGGAACGTTCCGATAAGTGTGGATGCATGGAGATCAAAGGTGAAAGGATGAGTAATGAGCACTCGACGTGAAACAACGAAGGCGCTTGCGGCAATGATGACGGCAGGTTTCTCTGGATTGCTGGCTATGCCGGCTTTGGCGAACGCAGATGCGGAGCATCGGTCTAAGGTGCATGAGGTAATCCAACATGCTCTGCCGGATATGGAGGGCAAAGTGGCGTCGCTTGTAACCGTGAGCTATGCGCCCGGCGCGGGCTCGAAGCCACATCGTCATCCGGGGCCTGTGTTCGGATACATTCTCGAAGGTGCGATTGTCAGTCAGGTCGAGCCGGGGCCGCCGATTACTTATCGGGCGGGCGAGGCGTTTTACGAGCCGCCGCTGCACGTACATCGCATCTCACGAAACGCCAGCAAAACCCGCCCGGCAAAGCTTCTGGCGTTCGAGATTACTAAGAAAGGCCAGCCGTTAACGGTACCTGTGAAGTAGGTTGAGTGTTTACTCGTTCGTCTTCTTCAAGCCGGTGACATAGCCCTCGGTGTTGTGGGCGAAGCGAATTCCATAAACGCCATCTAACGATTGCAGCTTGCCGGAGGTTACGACTTCGGACTTGGGATAACTCGCGACAACCGTGCCGTTGATGGAGCAACTGACGGTATTGCCCTTCACTGACATAGCGATCTCCTGCGAAACCGGCTTGTCCACGCCTGCAGCTTTGTGTACCGCGGAGTTGCTTTCCCCTCTGCGGCCGTTCATTTCAAACGCCTCGGGACCGAAACCGCGCACGATGAACCGGCCGTCTCCATAGGCTTCACAGTACAAAAGAGTTTCGTTCGATGTACCCATGTTCTTGCCGGCGATGAAAATGCCGTATGGGTGCGGATGGCTGTTCAGGTTCATGAACTTGGGCTCTGTGAACTTGGCCTTAACCGTGTAGTCGCCGCTAGCCTTGTTGGACGGATTCCAGTACACTACCGCGGGACCGGTCCTAACGTGAAGCTTTTCGGGCGTGCCGGTGAGCTTATCGTCTTTATAGGTCATCCCGTGCTGCTTGGCTCTGGCATCGACGTGGCCGTGCCAGCCCGAAACGGAGATGCCGCCTCCTTTGATGGCGCGGGAGGCATCCATGCCTTGAGCGGCGCCCATCGCTGGGATGAGCATGGCGATCGCGAGTGCAATCGTGGAACCGTAGAGGAGACGCATAGTTTATGTCCTTTCCTGGAAGAAATCGGCACTCACGATTATATGCTTTCCCCTAGCGGTCTGCATTGAACCGAATGCCCTGCGCCAGCGGCAATTCGCTGCCGTAATTGATGGTATTGGTTGCACGGCGCATGTAGGATTTCCAGGCATCGGAACCCGATTCTCTTCCTCCGCCTGTCTGCTTCTCGCCGCCGAAGGCTCCGCCGATCTCCGCACCGGAAGTTCCGATGTTTACGTTGACAATGCCGCAATCGGATCCCTCTGCGCTCAGGAATCGCTCGGCCTCGCGGAGATCGTTGGTGAAGATCGAAGACGACAGTCCTTGCGGGACGGCGTTGTGCTCGCCGATGGCATCTTCGAACTCGCGATATGGCATCACGTAGAGAATGGGTGCAAAGGTTTCGCGTTGAACGATGCTCGTCTGGCTGTGCATTTCGATCAGCGCCGGGCGCAGGTAGAAGGCATCCTTCCAGCCGTCCACCTCCAGGCGCTCTCCCCCCGAAAGCTTGCCTCCATCGGCGCGCGCTTCATCGAGTGCCTGGCGCATGCCGTCCCAGGCGTGCCGATCGATCAACGGGCCCACCAGCGTACTCTCTTCGCGCGGATCGCCGACGGTCGCGGAGGCATACACGTGTTTCAGTTGCGAAAGAAACGGCTGATAAACTTTTTCGTGCACGAAGAGCCGCCGCAGAGTCGTACAGCGCTGCCCCGCCGTTCCCATGGCCGCAAACGCGACTGCACGAAGGGTCAAATCCAGATCCGCGGAAGGGCAAACAATGGCTCCGTTATTGCCTCCGAGTTCGAGAATCGCACGCCCGAAGCGCACCGCCAGACGCGGGGCGATCTGCCGGCCCATGGCAGTCGAGCCGGTTGCGGACACCAAGGGCACAAGCGGATGATCGGCCAAAATTTCGCCGGCTTCGCGCCCGCCGATGAGCAGCGTGGAGAGCCCGGTTTTTCCGAACTGCGCCGCCGCTCGCTCGAACAGCGCCTGTACGGCGAGCGCACACAGCGGCGTCTTTTCCGACGGTTTCCAGACCACGGTATTCCCGCATACGAGAGCGAGCGCGGCGTTCCAAGCCCAAACCGCGACCGGAAAATTGAATGCCGTGATAATGCCCGTTACGCCTAACGGATGCCAGGTTTCCATCATGCGATGCTGGGGCCGCTCCGACGCGATGGTCAGCCCATGAAGCTGCCGTGAGAGTCCCGCTGCAAAGGTGCAGATATCGATCATCTCCTGCACTTCGCCGCATCCTTCCGCGAGAATTTTTCCGTTCTCGATCGTCACCAGCCGGCCGAGCGCTTCTTTCTCTTTCCGCAGTTCCTCGCCGAATGCGCGGATCAGCTCTCCGCGCAGCGGCGCGGGAACAGTGCGCCAGTGAAGGAAAGCATGCTGTGCCGCACTGATGGTACGCGCTGCCTCTTCGGCGCCGGCGACGGGAATATGCCCGATGGATTCTCCCGTAATCGGCGTGCGCGCTTCGAGCGCGCCGGCTTGAAACGCCTGCTCGGGCACGCCCAGTTCTTCTAGCAGCGCAGCCGCTTCTTGCGCGATGGACATCCCATCTACACGTTACGATGTTCGTCGCCGGTAAAATGATGGTCGATGCCCGAAAACACGTTCGATGTTGTTTCCAAGATCGATCTGAACGAGGTCGGCAACGCAATACAGCAGGCCATGAAGGAAGTGCAGACGCGCTACGACCTGAAGGACAGCAAATCGTCGATTGAATTAAATGAGAAAGAGCGAAAAATGCAGCTTGCCAGCGCGGACGAGTATAAGCTTCGTGCGGTGGGCGAGATACTCTCGCAAAAGCTGGTCAAGCGGGGTGTGCCGCTGAAAGGGCTGGAGTACGGCCCGGTTACGCCCGCCTCCCACGGCAGCGCCCGGCAGGAGATTACGCTCCAGCAGGGCATCCCGATCGAGAAAGCGAGAGAAATCGTAAAAGCGATCAAAGAAAGCAAGCTGAAGGTCCAGGCGAGCATTCAGGGCGACCTGGTTCGGGTGAGCGGGAAGGACCGCGACACGCTGCAGCAGGTGATTGCGCTGCTACGCGCGAAGGACTTCGGCATCGATATGCAGTTCTCGAACTACCGCACGGTCTGATGCCGCGCCGCATTGAATCGCTGTTTCTTGCCGGGCCGGCAGGCAGGCTGGAAGCGCTGCTGGAAGAGCCTGAATCAGCCAACCCGGTGGAAGCAGCGCTGGTCTGCCATCCGCATCCGCAGCATGGCGGAACCATGCATAATAAGGTCGTTTACCGCATCGCTCGGGGGCTGCGTAAAGCCGGATGTGTGGTGCTGCGCTTCAATTACCGCGGCGTGAACCTCAGCGAAGGCGAATACGCGCACGGCATCGGCGAAACGGAAGATGCGCGCGCGGCGCTCGGCGAACTCGCGCGGCGCTATCCGGCTTTGCCGCTATTCGCTGCGGGATTTTCGTTTGGCTCGCGTGTCGTGCTCCGGTTGGCCGGCCAGGAAAACGGCATTCGCCGCGTCATTGCCGCCGGTTTCCCGGCTTCTTTTGGCGATTACGATTACGTATCCGCGGTGCGTGTCCCCAAATTCTTCGTGCAGAGCACGAATGACGAGTTCGGCCCGCGCGCGCCGTTCCAGACCTTTTTCGATTCCGTTCCCGAGCCGAAGAGCCTCGATTGGATCGAGGCCGGCGATCATTTTTTTAAAGACGCGCTGAATGAGTTCGAGCGTGCGATCGAACTCATCGGGAACGCACGCTGAAGTGCCGCTTACATGGGGATGTCATTGGGAATGCCCCACTGCACAACTATGCTCGCCCCCGGATAGCGCCAGGTGTCCTTCTGATTCAGGACAAACCATAGAAACCCAGATGGTCGCAAGACAGCGAAGCCTGCCTTGCCGCTTCCATCGAAGTCTCCGATTTGCGGCAGATCGCCGGGCAGTCCCCATTGCTGCAAAATAGTCGGGGCAGGATAGCGAGCGGTATCGCTCAAGCTGAGAATGTACCAGTTGCCCTCCGACGGGCGCCATACCGCAAGGTCATCTTTCCCGTCTCCCGTGAAATCAGCAGCGACCGGAATGTCGCCCGGAAATCCCCATTGCTGAATAATCGGATGCGACGGGTTGCTGCTGGGAATGATGTACCAGGTTCCGTTGGATGGGCGCCAGACGGCAAAATCGGTTTTCCCGTCGCCGTCGTAGTCGCCGGGAACAGGGACATCGCCGGGCAGGCCCCATTGCTTCGCGATGCTCGGGGCTGGGTACTGAGCCGCCTCGCTGCTGTACAACACGTACCAAACGGCGAGCGAGGGCCGCCAAACGGCAAAATCGGTTTTCCCGTCGCCGTTGTAATCACCGGGAACTGGGATATCGCCGGGCAGACCCCATTGCTGGAGCATGCTCGGAATCGGGTATTGAGAGGCCTGGCTGGTGAATAAGACGTACCAGGAGCCGTTAGAGGGGCGCCAGACGGCAAAATCGGTCTTCTTGTCACCGTTAAAATCTCCGGTCACCGGGATGTCGCCCGGCAGGCCCCACTGCTGCTGGATGTAGCCGCCGGCGCTGGGGTTGACGTACCAGGTACCGTTCGACGGCTCCCAGACCACGAAATCGGATTTTCCATCGCCGTCGAAATCGCCGGTGGGCTGAGGGCGACTGATTCCCGTGCCGCTGAAAACGATTCTTTGCGGCGAATCCCAAGAGTTATCCGTGAACGTCAGATAGCCTGTTCGCGATCCTATCCCTGCCGGCTGAAAGGCCACAGACACCGTACAACTCGCACCGGTCGCCAGCGTCGATCCACACGTATTCGCCTGGATGACAAACTCGGATTCGCCGTTCGCATCGGAGATACTGACGTTGCTGAGAGAAACGGGAACCGAATTTGGATTGCTCAGGGTCGCTGTTTCCGGCGCGCTTGCGATCCCGACTTGTTGGTTTCCAAAGTTCGTGTTCGAGCTGAAAACGTGAGCGAAAGGAGCAGGCGGCTGAGAGACCGTGATCGTCTGTCCGGCCACAGTAAAGGTCGCTGTCCTAGTGGAGCCCGTGGTGTTGACGCCCGCGTTGAAAGTAAATGCTCCGGGACCGAAGCCGATTCCATTTGACGCGTCGGCCAGCCACGCCGGCTGAGACTGCGCCGACCAAAGGCACTCGGTTGATCCGGTTATAGAGGCAGATATCGGACTTCCACTCGTTCCCACGGCCGGAACCGCTATCGAGTCCGTGCTCACCGAGAACGAGCAGCTCGCATCGTTCAGAGGAGGGACATATACGCCATAGTTCGAAAGCAATGGCGCACTGCCGTCTGCCTGTTCGACAACAACAAGATTCGATTCCGAGCCGTTCCAGAAGACGTATTTGCCGCGTCCGGTGTAATCGGTTCCGCTCACCTGAAAGGACGGCAGAGCCGCCTGCCCGGCAAACAGCAGGTTAGTATTCGAATACAACTGAAGCTGTGTATCGGGCGAGGAACCATTCTCCGGAATGACTGCGACTGTGTCGTTCTGCTTGGAATCCGCGGCCCAAACTACGCCTGTGGCCATAGCTAGTGAACCGTCGGCACCGAAATCCAGTGAAGGAATGGGCGAAGCACGATATACGGTTCCGCATGCGGTATAAATGCGGTTCCCGTCCTCGGAAAGCCAAAGGTTTCCACAGGTTCCCAAAAAAGGATTCTCAAGAATTGAAGTTACGCCTTGAGAGATACTCCACTTCGACGACCAGTTGCCACCCACATATAAATAGTTTCCGGACGCATCCAGCCTTGGAACTCTCCCGTCGTAAATCGCCGAGGTTGGAGTAACCGTACCGTTGCCGATGTTTAGCGAAAAGATGTCCGACCAGTCCCTTTGCGGGAACGCATAGATATATCCGTTAGCGGCCAGAATGAGGGCGTTGACGTCGCTATCGATCGGGAATATCCGCTGCACGCTCATCGATTGCAGATTGACGTACGAGATCCATCCGTTGTGCCCGACTGCGGCGTACATTCCAGTAGGATCGACCGAAACCGAGGTCGGCGCCAAAGCCAGGGGTACGAACCTATCGGTCTGCGAGTTTGGATCGTAGAGATGCAACTCATCCGGCGCGGCCGATACATAGACCAGTTTGTCGAGCGATTTACTGTAGTCCGCGGCAACTGGATTTACGCTGAGATTGACAAGCCCCGAGGTTTCGCCATAATACCCGTCTTGAGAAATGGTCAGGGTCTCGCCGGAATTCAAGGTGATCGTTCCGGTCCGCGCTCCAGATCTGTTCGGCCGTACAGCATACGTCAGCGTTGTATCGCCCGATCCGTAGCTCCCCGAAACCAATTGAATCCAGTCTGCATTGCTCGTTGCTCGGAACGCGCAGCCTGTATTTGACGTGAGGCTTGCATTTTCAAGAGCGCCTGTTGCGGCAACGTGCACTGTTGCGTTTGAACTGAAAGCAGAGCTGCAAGTGAGCGGATTGGATAGATCTATCGTGTCGACGACGAAATCGTATTCCAGCCCGGAAGTGGAATCCGCCTCCGCCAGTACGTAGAGAGCCGTACCTCCGCTATTAAAGAATACCCACTTTCCATGTGCCGTATAGCTTGCGCCGCCCACGTCGAAGCTGGGGAGGACGAATCGCCCAATCTGGTTCAGGTAGGCGCTCTCATAGAGGCGCACTTCGTTATCGGGTCCGGGATTCAGGAAGCTGCTAGTAGGCGATGGGATCACCGCCACTCCGCTCGTTGTCGACGTGCTGATGCTTTGCACGCGATTTAAGCCCGGAAGATTTGTCAGGTAATACATGTCCACACTGGGGTCTGAGGAAGCATGAAAACGGTTCCGCAGGCTGTGTATACTCGGCTCCCGTCGGGGGAAAACCAAACATCCCCGCAGATGGGGTAATCGCCGTGATACGGGCCGCCTGTCTGCCGTTGAATAGGTCCGGACGAAATGTCATATTTGTTCAAATTATCGGGTGATAGCCCATCATCCGTTCCGTATATTGCGTTCACCGTGGTATCCAAGCGCCCTCCGGAGCCGTAAAAGAAGCTGTTAGTGGTGACATTCCCATCTTGTAAATCGATCGATAGCAAGTTCCCCTCGTAGGAAGGCAGGACGTAGATGTAGCCATCCGAAAGCACGACTTTCCCCGTTGTGGCAGTGGTCGAAAATATATGTTCCACGATCCCGGATTGCAGATCTACATAGCTCACGGCGGAATTATGCATCACCGCGGCGCGGTAGCCGTCCGGGCTGACTGACAGATTTAATGGAACGTACGAAAGAGCTACAGTCGCGTCCTGGTCAGTGACGGGATCGTAAATATGCAGCTCGTTCGGGTTGGCCGAGATCATGATGATTTTGTCGAGCGAGGAACTGTATTGCGCATCGATCGGCTCGAACGCCAGTGGGGAGTTTTGCGCCAGCAAGGCGTTCGGCAATAGGATTCCCAGAATGGCGATCAGTCCGAGCGGAAACCGCAACATAGGGCCGATTATGGCGCACGTAGTTGTACGTAGACAATAGTACGGAGTCTGTTTCGTACTAAAACTATCCCCCGGTTCGGGAGGGCCTATTGCGGAAGATCGCCATACAAGCCCCACTGAAGCGCCGCACTCGGCGCAGGGTAGTGCCAGCGATCATCGGAATCGAGAACATACCAGACGTACGTGGACGGCCGGACGACGGTGAAGCTGGCTTTACCGCTGCCATCGAAATCGCCGGCTTGCGGTAGATCGGCCGGCAATCCCCACTGCTGCACGATGCTGGGGGCCGGATATTGGGTTCTTTGATCGGCGAATAGAACGTACCAGGACCCGTTGGACGGCCGCCAGAGGGCGAAATCATCTCTCCCGTCTCCGTCGTAGTCGCCGGGAACGGGAATGTCGCCCGGCAGACCCCACTGCTGAATGATGGGATGCTGCGGATCGCTGCTGGGAATGATGTACCAGGTTCCGTTGGAGGGGCGCCAGACGGCGAAGTCGGTTTTGCCGTCGCCGTCGTAATCGCCGGGTACCGGGATATCGCCGGGAAAACCCCACTGCCGGACCAAGCTCGGAACCGGATATTGAGAGGCTTGATTGCTAAACAAAACGTACCAGACCGCGAGCGATGGCCGCCAGACGGCGAAATCGGTTTTGCCGTCGCCGTTGTAATCGCCGGGGACCGGAATATCGCCGGGCAGACCCCATTGCTGTACGATGCTCGGAGCCGGATACTGAGCGGCCTGGCTGGTGAATAAGACGTACCAGGAGCCGTCAGAGGGGCGCCAGACGGCAAAATCGGTCCTCTTGTCGCCGTTAAAATCGCCACTTACGGGTACGTCGCCGGGCAAACCCCATTGCTGTTGGATGTATCCGCCGCCGCTAGCCGTGATGTACCAGGTCCCGTTTGACGGGCGCCAAACCACGAAATCGGATCTCCCGTCACCGTCGAAATCGCCGCTGGGCAGAATCGGCCCCATCGAACCGTCGCTCACCCGCAGGTATTGGGTCCCGATGCCGTTCAGCGATACCGTTTGCGAGGATCCGGAAGCATTGTCGCTGAAGGTGAGCGAAGCCGTCCGGGTACCGGCGCTTGTGGGCAGGAACTCGACCGTCACTCTGCAGCTATCGCCGCCGGGGAGCGAGGTCTCGCAGGAATTTCCTTGGATCCGAAAGTCGGAAGCAGCACTTCCGGAAATCCCGATCCAGGCAAAAGAGATCGCGACGGAACTGGTATCGGTAAACGTGACGCTTTGCGACGGGCTCGGTATCCCGGTTGCCTCGCTTCCGAAAGTGAGGCTGGTCAGTGCGACTTGTGCCGTCGGGGTCGGCGGTGGCGGCAGAACACCGGTTCCGGTAAGTGCTACGGATTGCGTGCCGCCATAAGTGTTATCGCTCAATGTGAGAGTCGCCGATCGGCTCCCGGTGGCGCTGGGCAGGAATGCGATGGTAACCGAGCAGCTCGCGGTTGCCAGCAGCGTTGTGGGGCAGGTTGTCTGTTTCTGAAAATCGGACGCGGCGCTGCCGGAAATCGCGATGCCGAGCGACCAATCGTCGGAACCGATGTTTGTGATGGTCACGGTTTGCGAGGCGCTGAGACTTCCGGTCTGCTCGCTTCCGAAATTGAGGCCGGATGCGCTCACCTGGGGAAGAGGCATCGCCGCTTGAGACACGGTTACGCTCTGGCCCCCGACGGTGATGGTCCCACTGCGAGGATTGGGTCCGCTGTTCAGAGCTACCGTGAAACTGACCGTTCCGTTAGCCGTTCCCGAGCCGCCGGTTATCTGAATCCACGAAAATGGCGCTTGCGCCGACCATGAGCAACCAGTGAGCGCGGAAACCGAAATCGTTCCGGAACCGCCCGCCGCCGTGAACGGGATCGAACTAGGATTCACGGAATACGAGCAGGTCGAAGTCGTGTACACGCCGTAGTCCGATAAAAGATGCGCGCTGCTGTCGGCCTGTTCGACGACCACAAGCTCCGATTGGGAATTATTCCAGAAAGCGTATTTCCCGTGTCCGGTGTAATCCGTTCCGCTTACTGAGAAAGAGGGTAACGGCTCTTCCCGGATGAAAGAAAGATCGGGATCGGAATAGATCTGAAGCTGCGAATCGATCAAGTCGCTGTTTGTGTCTGGCGGGTGTAATGGGACTACCGCAAGTAAGCTTGTGGAATCGGCTGCCCACTGGACCGTTCCCGCCTCGGATAGTAACAACCCGGTTGTTGAGAAATCTGTGGCGTTATAGGCGTTCGCGCAGGCAGTGTAGATGCGGCTAGCGTCGGCGGAAAGCCAGAGATTGCCGCAGGTCGAAGCGGAGGAAGTGGAGACGATCGGCGGATTTTGAGCAAGGTCCCATTCTGCGAGCTCGCCGCCGGAGAGGTAAAGAGTATTCCCGTATGCAAACAGCCGGGAGATTTGTCCGACCACGTTTAGCGAGGATGTTATAGTTCCGTCGCTTATCTGGAGCGTATATGCATCTAGCGGGTCCCAGCTGGAGAATGCGTAGATATAGCCGCCGCCAAGTGCCAGGCTGGTGACGTCGGCAGCGATCGGGAAGACTTGAACCGTCATCGGCGTCGCTTGCAAATCAACATACGAGATCCAGCCGTCATGGCCGACGGCGGCATAGTAACCGTTCGGGTCCACCGAAAGCGAGGTCGGAGCATAAGCAAGTGATATAAATGTGTCGGCCTGTGTATCGGGATCGTATAGGTGCAATTCGTTGGGTTCGGCCGAGACATAGACCAGCTTGTCCAGAGTTTTGCTGTAATCGGCGGCGACGACATTGACGCTGAGGTTCTGGAATCCCGGCGAGGAGTCGCTCGGCCCTAACTGCGTAATCGTGAGCAGGCCAGAAGCGAGTGTAATGCTACCGGTGCGGGAGGCTGAGCTGGGGTTTGGCCGCACCACATAGCGAAGCGTTGTATCTCCCGAGCCGTAATTACCGGAAACCAATGAAATCCAGTCGGGGTTATTGCTCGTAGCTTGAAATACGCAGCCGGCGGGACTCGATTGAATCGTCGCGTCTTCCAACGCACCGCTTGCGGCAACGGTTACTGCCGTGCCCGGGCTGAAGCTGGCAGTAGTGCATGTATCGGTGGGATCGATTGTGTCCAACTCATACGAGGAACCCACCTCCGCGATCACATAAATTTCCGATCCGTCCTGATTGAAAAAAACCCATTTCCCGTGCCCGTCGTCCGGCAGCACGAACCGCTGCGCCGTACTGAAATCGGTGCTGCTATATAGCCATACTTCGGTATCCGGCCCGTCACTGGACGACGGAATCGCCGCCACCTGGGTCGTGGATACGCTGAGGCTTTGCACCTCGCCGAGTCCGCCGAGGCTGCTGGAGTAACTCATGTCTGAGGCTTTGAATACAGTTCCACAACCTGTATAGATAGAATTACCGTCCGGAGACAGCCATACGTTTCCGCAGACGCGGTGGTAAGTGTCGGCGGGCGCCACGACGGGAGGACTTTCCGGAATACCGCTTGAGAAATCAATCTTGAACAGGTTGGCGGGAGACGGATTGCTGATGCCGTAAATAGCTCCGGAAACTGGGTCGAGACGCGCGCTGCTGATGTACTGAGGCTCGCCGATCATCGAGCCGAAAGGCGGTCCCCAGGCAAAGTTGAGGAATACTGGCTCGTCCTGTGAATCGGGGAACACATAAATACCCTCCGCGGAGAGCACAATGCTGCCGCTTGCGATTCCCGTTTGGTACAGTTCCACCGCTTGTGATTGCAAATTCACATAACTCACCCACCCGTCGTGCAGCACCGCCGCATAATCGCCGTCGGGGCTTACTGAGAGTCCAAGCGGAGCATACGAGAGAGGAATCGTCGACTCGGTTCCGGATGCTGGATCGTACAGATAAAGAGCGTTTGCATCCGACGAGATCAGGACGATTTCGCCGAGCGATTGACTGTATTGCGCATCGATGATGTCTGAGGGCAGGGAAGGGGCAGCCGCTTGGAGCGTGAGACAAGCGACAAGAATAGCCAACAGCAGGCGCATGGAAACACAAGACTTATCGATGTTGCGAATGCATTTGTAGAACTTTTCAGCCGGCGTGTGATACTCTCGTACCCAGCTAGCGGGGTATATGCCAAAATCGCCTAACGATCGCCTCCAAGGCACGCTTGATCTGCTGATCCTCAAAGCGCTGGCCCGCTCCGGGCCGCTGCACGGCTACGCCATCGCCAAACGCATTCACGAATGGTCGGGCGACGCGCTGCGCATCGAGGACGGCTCGCTGTACCCGGCCATTCACCGCATGACCCAGGAGAAATGGGTCAGCGGGGAATGGGGCCTGACCGAATCGAAGCGCCAGGCGCGCTTTTACAAACTCACCGCGCTCGGCCGCAAGCAGCTCGAACGCGAAGAAGAAAGCTGGGACCGGCTGACCGCCGCCGTCGCGCGCGTGTTGCGGCCGGCATAGGAGCGCACGATGTCTTTCTGGAACCGTTTTTTCAATACGCTTCGGTCGGGCGGCCTGGACGCCGACTTAAAGCGCGAGATGGAAACGCATCTGGCCGAGGCGGGACGGCTGGTCGTCATGGAAGAAGAGTTGCCGGGAGGCTGCTGCAGCCCTCCGTCGTGGCTCGACCAGCAGGATTTCCGGCAGCAGAACCATGTATTCGAATCCATGGATGCCTATTCCTTCGGGAGCAATTTTCTGCTGACAACCGGCGGAGAAACGCGGCGAGTCATTGGCGGCGCGGTCACGCCCGATTATTTCTCGACGTGCGATCCGAAATTCTTATGGCGCTTCCGGTTATACCCGAACCGATAACGGGGCAGCACATTGCCATCTATACGAACCTAAGCTCCGCCGAGATTGTGCCTGCGGTACGCCGTGAAGTCCACAATCTCGAACCTGGGGCGGCGGTTTTTGGAGTGAGGACGATGGATCAAGTGATCGCAGGCTCCTATTCCGTTTCTCATGCCCGTCTGATGTCGACGCTCCTCTCTGCGTTCGCGGTGCTCGCGCTGCTGATCGCCACGTTCGGGCTTTAGGGCGTCATGTCCTACTTAGTAACTGAGCGCACGCGCGAGTTGGCCATCCGCCAAGCGCTCGGGGCGACCAGGCCGAATCTCATCGCACTGATTTTCCGGCAAAGTATGGCCATGCTGTTGGGCGGACTGGCGCTCGGCGCGCTGGGCGCGCTGGGAGCGTTTCTTGCCAGCCGAGCGCTCGCGAGCATGCTGTTCGGCATGAGCGGCGGTGATGCTGCTTCGTTTGCGATTGCCGTTTGCGTGCTGGCGGCGGCAGCGGTGCTGGGCATTGCGATTCCGGCCGTGCGCGCGGCGAGAGTGGACCCGATGCAGGCGCTGCGGCAGGAGTGAAGCGTACCCGCACCCCTCGTTTACACTCGGGGGTCTGTAAAAACTGTGCTCGGGTCACGCGACTTTGGGGGCCGCGGCTGCGGGAAAAGCCTGATCGAGAGAGGAAATATCGAAATCGGGAGGCAGCATTTTGGCGATGGCGTCGCCGAGCTTCATTTCTTCGCGTTGTTTGCGCAGATGGGCAGTGGCGATGTGGACGGCGTGCTTTTCGGATTTGCGCGATTCTTCGGCCTGAGCCCGTTTTTGCGAAGCAAAGCCAATTTCGGCTAACTGCCGTGCTTTCTTGCGTTTCTGAAGCTCGGCGGAGGCGCGTTGATAGGCACGGTCATGCGCGGTGTGATAGCGCATGTACAGTTCGAGGGGTTTCACCTCGATGCCGACTGGGATGGCGCCGATTTTGGCCTGCTCGGGGGGGTTCGGATCAAGCGCAAAGCGGAGGTTCTGCAGGCGAAGGGCACGATTGGCGAGCCAAGTGTGTTCGGCCATTTTGACGACCAGCTCGATTTCGGCCTGGCCGATAGGTTGCTCGTCTTCGATGAGCTGGTTGAGGAAAGCGTCGAACTCTTCCTGCTTTTCGACGTCTTTAAGGACGCGGAATTTGGCGCAGAGGCTGTGTTTGGTGCCGTTCTGGGCGACTTTAGCCCTGGTCTCAACGGATTTGGGGCCACAGGATTTTTGTGCGTTGCGGCGATTGGCCGCGATTTGTTTGGCGGTTGTTATATGAGTAATCCAGAAATAGAAATAGAAAGCCTTTAAAACACCAGTGTACGATGGCGATGCAAGCGATCTACAGGTAACTCCCGTGGAATCAGTTAGATAAAAGCTGTGACTGGGGCCACAGACCACAAAAAAAGATCGTCTGCGCTACGGGAGATAAGATACCTGCATGCTGGAAGGCTTCCGCTCCGCGTGGAGTTCTTTTGCCCTTGCAGGGATCATGCTGGGAATTCCGGCGACCATGACTTTTGCCCAGCACACATCACCGGTTGACGGAATCTGGCTGGGGACCTTGAAAGCAGGCACGCAGTCGCTGCGCATTCAGCTTCATGTCACAAGCAATGGCGCCGGCAATGAGTCCTGCACGTTGGACAGCTTGGATCAGGGGGCCATGGGCTTGAAGTGCGCCAACGCCGTTTTGAAGGGAAGCCGGTTTTCCTTCGACGTTCCTGTGGTGCATGGGCATTGGAGCGGCACGCTATCGGCGAACAGCAACGAACTGAAAGGGACGTGGTCGCAGGGCATGCCGATGGTGCTCAACTTCGAGCGCCGGTCTACCGCAATCGCCGCTAAGCCGATCGCCTACGATCCGGCGATGCCGCCGCTGACCATCGCCGATCTGAAAACGGTGCTCGACCGCGATCTCGCGCCCGCCTTGCGTGATGGCGTGCTCGCACCACAAACCGGAGCCGGCGTTGCAATCGGCGTGATCGAGAACGGTGAGCAGCGCATTCTCGCGTACGGCACTGCGAAGCCCGATTCGATTTTCGAGATCGGATCGATCACCAAGTCGTTTACCGGCCTGATTCTTGCTCAGATGGTCGCGCAAGGAAAAGTGAAACTGGATGAGCCGGTTCGGCTGCTGCTGCCGCCGGGAACCGTGGCAAAACCCGCCGGGCCCGGGATTACACTGCTGGATTTAGTTACGCAGCACTCAGGCCTGCCGCGTATGCCGGACAACTTTCATCCGGCGAATCCAAAGAATCCGTACGCGGACTATCACGCGGCGAACTTATACGCTTATCTGGCCAAGCACGGAGTCGAAAAGCCGGCCCACGCGGGTTTTCTTTACAGCAATCTTGGTTTCGGGTTGCTGGGGCAGGCTTTGGCAAACTGTGCGCACGAGACTTATCCCGAATTGCTGCGGAAGGAGGTTACCGGACCGTTGCACTTGAAAAATACAACTATCAAGCTCACGGCGGCGCAAAAGGCACGCGTCATCCAGGGGCACAACGCGCAGCACCAGCCGACACCCGGATGGGACCTGGATGCTTTTGCGGGAGCGGGAGCGATCCGTTCGACCGCGGCCGATATGCTCACTTATCTGAAAGCGAATCTGGATCCCGATGCGCTGCACGCGGCATCTGCGGTGGGCGCGGCCGCAACTCTACCTGCGGCCATGGCGATGTCGCACGAGCTGCGGGCCGATGCGCCTGCCGGCATGCGCGTTGCCTTTGCCTGGCTGTATGTACCAAAAACGGGAACGTATTGGCACAACGGAGCCACGGGCGGCTACAGCAGTTTTGCGTTTTTCAATCCGAAGGACGGCTACGCCGCCATCGTGCTCTTCAACACGACCATCGGCAAAAAGGGCAGCTTCGCCGATGTGTTGGGCGCGCATATAGAAGAGCGGCTGCGGGGGAAACCGGCGGTATCGCTGGGGCCGTAGTCCGTGAGTGGGAAGCGGGTCTCGGGGCAGGCGGATTGCCAATCCGCCGCGGGTGAGCAACCCGCCCCACAAGAAGTCAGCGTTCAGGCGGCGGCTGCGCGGGTTTTCAAATGGCGGAGGAGTGCTAAGCCGGCGTCGTTCGGAGGTAATTCGTGGCGGGCACGGAAGCGTTCGGCCACGCTTTCCAACAGTTCGCGCTGCTCCAGCTCAAGCGCCGAAAGGGGAGAAGATCCGGCGTGGCACGCGCTGAGGGCGCCTTCCACTTCGGTCTCGAAGGCCGTGGTGTCGGCACGCGTCCAGGCGTCTAAGATTCTACCGGCATGCTGTGCGGTGCTCATGGGCTGCTCTCCTCTTGCAGTTCTCTATCGCAAAAAGAGAATGCTTTTTCGCAAAAGTTGTAGCCTGGTCGGCAGACCCTACGCCACCTAGCCGCTCAGTGGGTCATGGCGTACACGATGTAGTTGATACCGATGCGGATGCCGAGCGCGGAGAATTTTTGCGGGTATTCGGGATCGTCGGCCCATTCCCAGGAATCGCCGATATCGGAGTTAAAGGAAGCCGCCACCATCAGGCGCCCTTTGTCATCGTAGATGCCGCGCCAGTGCGCCACATAGCCGTCGCTTTTGTGCCCTTCGCGAAGGTGCTCCTGGCCCAAAATCATATAGCGCCCGTCCAGATCGTAAACCGTGTGAAAGATCGGATCGCTGTTCGGGATTTCGACGATCGGCCGGTGGGGAAACACCTTCTTCATGCTCTGCTCGAAGACTTGCCACTCTTGCGTACCCCAGAAATCGTCGGCCATGAAGAAGCCGCCCCGGAGGAGATAATCGCGCAGCATTTTAGCTTCGGCATCGGTGATGCCCCATTCGCCCACCTGCACGGCGTAAAGCCAGGGATAGTTGTAAACGTCGTCGCCGTCGTCCAAATTGACGCATTGCTCGAACAAGCGCGTGTCGATGCGGGTGAGGCGCGCGACGGCGGCGGAAAAATGGCGGTCGGCCCGCGGGTAATCCTGTGTCCAGAGAGAATCGCCTTCCCACCAGTTCGGGTTATCGCGGCCGGCGTAGCCGTCGTTCCATCCCGGCGGATACATGAGGCGCGCGAACACCCATTCGGTACGCCTGTGATGTTCGGGCGGGATGGGGATTGAGCCAAGAGCGTACTCGACGCCGGGGTATTCGCGAAACGGGTGGGGCAGGGTGTGATCGATGGCGAAGGCGGTCCCGAGAAAAGCCGCCGTGCAGCCAGCAAGCGCCGCGAGCATCCGCACCTTCATGCGCTTCCGCCTCGCTCCGAGCATAGCACCGTGGGGGAGACGACAGACCACCTGCGTTAACCTGAGTGCTTAAGATGCTCGAAGCATGGCGACCACTCTAACCGGCGCGCGCCCAGCGCGGGCGGCCCGATTCTGGGCTTCCACTAATGGCCAGAAAGTTGTGATGGCCGTTACCGGATGCATTCTTTTCATCTTCATCATCGGGCATTTGCTCGGCAATCTGCAGATCTACGCCGGGCCGGCGGCGATCAACGGCTACGGCCGTTTTCTGCATAGCGTGCCCGAACTCCTCTGGATCGCGCGGGCCATCCTGATCGTTGCCGTCGTGCTGCACATCTGGGCCGCCATTGTGCTGGGAACGCACAAAGTGAAAGCCCGGCCGATCGGCTATGCGCGTAAACAGAACGCGGACTCCACGTATGCGTCCCGAACGATGTATTGGAGTGGGCCGATCTTACTCGCGTTCGTCGTTTACCATCTGCTGAATCTGACCGCGGGAGTCTCGCATCCCGGAGGCAGATTCATTTACATGGACGACTATCACAATGTCGTGAGCGGGTTCCAGGTCTGGTATATTTCCGCCTCGTATGTTTTCGCTCTGATTCTGCTGGGCTTTCATCTCCGCCATGGATTCTGGAGCATGTTCCAGTCGGTAGGCATCAATCATCCGCGGCATACGCCCATCCTGAAGCAAGCGGCGCTGGTGCTGGCGTTGCTTATTTCGCTCGGCTATATTTCGATTCCGGTGAATGTTCTGCTGGGCGTGCTGCGGTAAATGGAACTCGACGCCAGAATTCCGCCGGGGCCGATCGAACAGAAATGGGACCAGGCGCGTTTCCACATGAAACTGGTCAATCCGGCGAACAAGCGCCGGCACGGGGTGATTGTGGTTGGCTCGGGTCTTGCCGGCGCGTCGGCCGCGGCAACACTCGGCGAGCTTGGGTATCAGGTGAAGTGCTTCTGCTTCCAGGATTCTCCACGCCGCGCGCACTCAATCGCGGCGCAGGGAGGGATCAACGCCGCGAAGAACTACCAGAACGACGGCGATAGTATCTACCGCCTGTTCTACGACACTGTGAAGGGCGGGGACTTCCGCAGCCGCGAGGCGAACGTCTACCGCCTGGCGCAGACCAGCGTCCAGATCATCGATCAATGCGCCGCACAGGGTGTGCCATTCGCCAGAGAATATGGCGGGCTGCTGGCGAACCGCTCCTTCGGCGGCGCGCAGGTCTCGCGAACCTTCTACGCGCGGGGCCAGACCGGGCAGCAGCTTTTGCTCGGCGCGTATCAAGCTCTCGAACGCCAAGTGCAGGCGGGGACAGTCACCATGTTTCCGCGCACCGAAATGCTCGACCTGATCGTCATCGGCGGGCGAGCGCGAGGAATTGTCACGCGCCATTTAGTGAGCGGAAATGTCGAGACACACATTGCTGACGCCGTGATTCTCGCTACCGGCGGATATGGGAACGTATATTACCTGTCCACGAACGCCAAAGGCTCGAACGCCACAGCGATCTGGCGCGCTTACAAGCGCGGGGCGCTCTTTGCGAATCCTTGTTACACCCAGATACACCCGACTTGTATCCCGGTTTCGGGCGAATATCAATCGAAGCTTACGTTGATGAGCGAATCGCTGCGCAACGACGGCCGCATCTGGGTTCCTTTGAAGAAAGGAGACAAGCGGCACCCGGATCAGATAGCGGAAACCGAGCGCGATTATTATCTGGAGCGCCGCTATCCCAGCTTTGGCAACTTAGTCCCGCGCGATGTGGCCTCGCGCAATGCCAAATATGTCTGCGATGAAGGACGCGGCGTAGGTGAAACGGGTCTGGGCGTTTATCTCGATTTTTCGGACGCCATTAAGCGCCTTGGCCGCAAGACCATCGAGGAGCGCTATGGCAATCTCTTCGAAATGTACCAGCGCATTACCGGCGAAAACCCTTACCACGTGCCCATGCGCATTTATCCGGCTATCCATTACACGATGGGCGGGCTCTGGGTCGATTATCACCTGATGAGCACGATTCCCGGCCTGTTTGTGCTGGGCGAAGCGAATTTTTCCGATCATGGCGCGAACCGCCTGGGCGCCAGTTCGCTCATGCAGGGCCTCACGGATGGTTATTTCGTGATTCCCTACACGGTTGGCGATTACATTGCCAATGCGCGGCTCGACACGATTGCTCCCTCCGATCCGGAAATCCGCAATGCCGTCTCCTGCGTGGGTGAATCGACCCGCAAGCTGCTGGCGATCGGCGGCATGCGGACGGTCGATTCCTTCCATCGGCAATTGGGCAAAATCGTATGGGATTTCTGCGGCATGTCGCGCACCGCCGCGGGCCTGGAGTCAGCCATCGAACGGATCCGGGAGCTTCGCGAAGAATATTGGGAAAACGTGAAAGTCCCGGGTTCGGCAGACGACCTGAATCAGAGCCTGGAGAAGGCCGGACGTGTTGCCGATTTCTTCGAACTGGCTGAACTGATGTGCATCGATGCGCTCGAGCGCAACGAATCCTGCGGCGGGCATTTTCGCGAGGAGTACCAGACCGCCGAAGGCGAGGCGCTGCGCAACGACGAGCGTTATTCTTACGTCGCAGCCTGGCGGTACCGCGGGTACGGGAACCGGCCTGAGCTCTTCAAGGAGCCGCTGGAGTTCGAGTATGTGCATCCGAGCCAGAGGAGTTACAAGTAAATGCGAATCCGGCTCAAAATCTGGCGTCAGAAACTAAGCCAGGTAAAAGGCAGGTTCGGCAGTTATTCGCTGGAAAACGTGAAACCCGACATGTCCATGCTCGAGTGCCTGGATGTGCTGAACGAGCAGCTCATCGAGCGCGGCGAGGAGCCGGTGGCCTTTGAGCATGACTGCCGGGAAGGCATTTGCGGCTCGTGCGGGTTTATGATCAACGGAGCGGCGCACGGACCGCTGGCGGCAACGACGGTTTGCCAGCTCACCATGCGGCATTTCAAAGATGACGAGGAACTCGTGCTGGAGCCTTGGCGCGCCCGCCCGTTTCCAGTCATCAAGGACCTGATTGTGGATCGCCGTGCTTTCGATCGCATCATTGCCGCCGGCGGTTATATCTCGGTTTCCACCGGCAGCGCGCCGGAGGCGAACAGCATTCCAGTCGCCAAGGAAATTGCCGAGTGTGCCATGGATGCGGCGGCTTGCATTGGGTGCGGCGCCTGTGTGGCTGCTTGCCCGAACGCCTCGGCGGCGCTGTTTACCGGCGCCAAGATCGTTCACTTAGGACTTTTGCCGCAAGGCAAACCCGAGCGCGATTTTCGGGCGCTGCGGATAGTCACGCAGATGAATGCGGAAGGCTTTGGTGGCTGCACGAATATCGGCGAGTGTGCCGCCGCCTGCCCGAAGGAGATCCCGCTCGAAGTGATAGCGGGCATGAATCGCGACTACCTCCGAGCGAGCTGGCGCAAGCGGAGTCCTCGCAACATCTGAACAACGTCCGTCTGGGTTCAGTCTTTTCAGGCTGTTTACGCAATCGGAGAAGTGCAGAATGCACAGCGCCGCGCCGCAAGAGGTACTTCGCTCAGGCATTCCGGACACTTCTTTGTGGTTGGATCGGGAGGCGGGGCATCGGGGCGCTTCAGACGAGCCAGCAAGGAGTTCACCGGCAGCACCACAAAGAAGTAGACCGCCGCCGCGATCAGGAGGAACGAGATCACGGCATTAATGAAGTCTCCGATCATGAACTTGCTCGCATTAAACGTGAAGAAAATGTTCGAAAAATCCGGCTTACCCACCAGAGCCGCAATGATAGGTGTTAGCAGATCCGCAACCAACGCCTTCACCACGGCGCCGAAAGCCGCACCCATAACCACCGCCACGGCAAGATCCAGAACATTGCCGCGCAAAATGAATTGCTTGAATCCCTTCATACGTGTTTTATCCTCGTTACATTCCTATTTTGTAAAGCCCGGCCGGAATGCCGCCCGTTGTCAGAACGAGTACGTAGCCCCGGCTGTAAACTGAAATGAATTCTTCTTGAATCCGGGAGGTGGATCATTCAGGAAATTATCCAAAGCTCCCAAGGTAAAACCGAAGTGATGATAGACAGGGAATGTTAGCGCAATGCTGGCGAAGGCGGAATAAGCGCTCATGTCGTTCCACGCGGGAGTGTATCCGCCCTGTTCGTTGAGCAGAATCCCGTGGGCGAAGGTTCGGGTATAAGTCTCGCCAAAAATAGAACCGACTAAGTGCTTGTTCAGAGAGGAGATATCAAACCGCTGATCGATGTAATCCCCGCTCACCTTTACGTCGAACTCCTGCTTGGGGGTCTTGAAGACGATAAAGCCCAAGCCGCCGCCATAGGTTTGCTGTAATTGCAAGCCTTGCGAGTAACTGTGGTCGAAAGCGGCATTCGCGAAGGCAAACAGCCGCGGAGAGAGAAACCAATCCTGCTCGGCGCTGGCGTGCAGGAGGGAAGTCTTGACGGCGGGTGCACCGGGCGATTTCAAATTTCCATAGGCATCGTTGAAATCGAAGGTCGTGCGGCGGCGCGGGCTCATCCACGTTACCTGCGGAACCGTACGAGTCATGTTTAGAGCGGCGCTCACCGTTTGGTTCGTCTGCGTGGCCTCCGTCAGCGATATCCCTAGGGTGGCGCCACCGGTCCAGCCTTTGGCGAAACTGTAACGCTGGAAGGCCTTTTGGAAGGATGCTTCGGGCACAACATCGACAATGTCGTTGAGAGGAACCATTTGAGTCGCGCCATTTGCGCTCTTTACCTGCAGATTCTGCCCTTGCAATGTAATTGTGCCTTGTGGGACCGATGCCATATCGGAGGCGTTGCGCAGCATTACGTCTTTCCGGACCACGGCGAACGGCTCCGAAACGCGAAGGTCTTGGACATTTTTCCAGTCGACTGTGACTTCACCGGCTTTGGCGGTCTTGAAGAGCAAGGAAGCGCCGGTGGCGTTCTCCAGTTGTCCGAACAGCTTCCCGCCACCGCTCAAGACGAGCACATCCGGCCCCGATTGGGCCGGCGCTTTCGCGGCTTGGCCGTAAAGCTGAATGGCTGCCACGCAGACACAAATATAGCTTGATATTAGCTTGCTACAACGCATGTGCTTCATAGACAGTGCGAAAGGCGAGAACGTAACATTTCGCGGGCTAAATTCCCTATTTTCAGTAGTGAAGTGAAGGAAAACTGACAGATTTCAAGGTGCTAACGCTATCCTGCAAGGATGCGTGCCATGTTGTGCATTGCAGCCTTTCTAATTGCCGTGGGAGCAAGAGGGCAAGCCGTGAGCGAGTGGAGCGGCATGGTTCACGACAGCGCCGGAAGCGCAATCGCCGGCGCCGTGGTCGAGCTGCGATCGGCAAACGCCAAGTTCTCGTCCACGACTCAGGCCGACGGCAGCTATTCTTTCGAAGCGATTCCGGCGGGGCAATACCGGTTGTCCGTGCGCGCCGGCAAACGCTATCTCGCGTATGCGCAGCCTGTGAAGCTTCCGAGCGAAGGAACCGCGGAGATCGCCATCTCCGAAGGCGATGTTCTATCGCTCCAAATGGGAAGCAAACAGACCGGCAGTGGCGGCGAAACGCTTTCCGCCAACGCTGTCTCTTCCATACCGCTCAACAAGAGAGACTTCAGCCAGCTTCTATTGCTCGCCGCGGGCACCATGACGGATTCGACGGGCGCGACCAATTTCACGCAGCAGTTCGCGATCAATGGCCAGCGCGGCGTGGAGGCCGTATTTGCGATGGATGGCGCAGATATCAGCGATCCCGAGATGGGGGGCGCCACGCTTTCCAACTTCAATGTGGATGCGGTCGAGGAGATCCAATCCTCCTCGGGATGGATGCCGGCGGAGATTGGCCACGGCGCTTCCGGCTTTACGAACATCGTCACGCGCTCGGGGACGGGCAGCTTTCATGGATCGCTGTTTGAATTTTTGCGCAACTCCGCGTTTGACGCGCGCAATTTCTTCGACCGGAGATCGGTTGCGAATCCCGGACGCATTCCGCCGTTTCGCCGTAATGAGTTCGGCTTTACACTCGGCGGCCCTGTTCCGATTCCGCGGCTGTCAGGCAAGACGTATTTCTTCGCCGAGTATCAGGGCTTCAGGCAGGTGTTGGGGACGACGCAGGTGTTTCCGGTGCCGACCGCAAGCGAGCGTGCGGGCCGGGACACGACGGCGTATCCGGGAGACACACTGCTCGTGCCGGTCAGTCCAAAGATTGCCGCGCTGCTCGATCGCTATCCGCTGCCCAACGATCCGAAGGGACCTTTTGGCGCTCGGACTTTCGCGACCTCTTCCAAAGTCGCCACCGATTCGGATCAGGTTTCTTTGCGCATCGACCGGCAGTTTTCGTCGAAGAACCGCATCTTCGCCCGTGTAACCATCGATAATCTTACCGGGCCCACGACCAATCCCGACCAGACCGCGATTGAGCCGCAGTTCGGAATTTCCTATATCGATCACCAAAGAAACGCGGCGCTGGCCTGGATCCACACGCCATCACCAACGTTCACCTCCGAGTCTTTGTTGAGTTTCACGCGCACGACGCCGTCGTTCCCAACCAGCGACCACACCGATCCGGAGCTTTCCTTTAGCGACGGGCTTTACGAGCCGTTCAACGGCGCGGGTGGATCGGTGATGGCGTCGTTCGGCAATCTGTTTCAAGGACGTCAGAGTTTCACGTGGCTGAGAGGCTCGCACTCGATCAAGGCCGGCGTTGAGTTTCGCGCCAACCGCGACAGCACTTATTTCGGCACGGATCCGAACGGAGCCTACACCTTCGGCGGTGGCACCGCTTACTCGCCGGTAGATATTCGCTCGTTGAGCGGCGCTCATGATATCCAAACGGGCGATCCGCTGCCGGATACGTTGGCCGCGCTGCTGACGGGAAGCGCGTTTTCTTATACAGCCGCTGTGGCGCCGGCCGGATTTCCGCAAGGCGATCAGATCGGGGTCGCAGCGATCTCGCGCTACAACTTGAACTTTTTCGTTCAAGATACATGGAAAATTTCCGATCGCGTGGCACTTGATTACGGCGTGCGCTACGAACTCTACTGGCCGATTAGCGAGCGGGCGAAACGAACCGGCGGGCTGGCGCTGATCAATGGCGCACAACAGTATCTGATTAATCCGCAGCCCGCGTTCCGGTTTACAGGCAACAATTGGGGACCGCGAGCCCGTGTAAGCTGGCGCGCGACGGACAAGTTAACCGTACGGGCCGGCGGCGGGCTGACGACGATTCCTCCCAACGTCTGGCAGGACAACTTTTTGACCGGCTCGGCGCCGTATGTCGATTATCCGCTTTTGACCGCTTCTCCGGGCGTTCCGCTGCTGTTCGGAACACGGATTACGCCGCAGGAATTGCCGGGCGTTTACACTCCTTCCGGAGTGAATATTCTCGCTTCGGGCGATTCCAAAGCTGTGCCGGCCAATACGGTTTGGGATGTGAACCGGTTTGAACGTGGCATCGCGGCACTCAATCCCGGCCATCAAATCACGCCGCTGAACGTCAGCGCGATTTCGCAGGATTTTCGCAATGCGTACATGGCCAGCTGGACGTTCGCGTTAGAACGCTCGTTTGGCGGCCTGACCGCGGATGCCGCTTACGTCGGAACGGCCGGAGTGAGCCTTCCCGCGATCAGCTATCCCAATGCGTATCCCGGCGCTACGCCGGCATTCGCTCCTTATACCGACTTCGGGCCGTCGGGACAAGTCATCGGCGGTTTTGGGACGGAAAATATCATGACCAACCGCTCTCATTCGACTTATCACGCGCTGCAAACTTCACTGCAGGGAACCGTGCCGCACGGTGGACCTGATCTTCAGGCGAGCTTTACCTGGGGTAAGTCGCTCGACGATGCCAGCACGGTGAGCGGCGGGTTTATCAGCGGATCATCGGGAGCGAGGGCGCCTGCCCAGCCGCAGAATCCGTTCTACACGCGAGCCGAAAAGGGGCCTTCGACGTTTGATATTGAACGCGCGCTCAGCATCACTGCGATTCAGGATCTCCACGCGGACCGTCCGGCGCTTTTGCGGCCGCTCGGCCGTACTTTCACGCGCGGCTGGCAAGTTTTGAGCGTCTCCACCATCACCAGCGGCGCTCCATTTACCGTGTACTCCGGCGTGCAGCAGACCGGAGTGGGATCGAACGGCGTCGACCGCCCCAATCAGATCGGCAGGCCGCAGCTTTCGACCAGCCGCAAGATCCGCGAAGATTATTTTGGACGCGGAGCCGACAACGCAACGTTCTTCGAGATTCCGATTGGCGTTGCTGGCGGCACCGGGCCGAACGGCGGCGTCTTTGGAACGCTCGGCCGCAACACGTTTCGCGGACCGGCGCTCTATAACTTCGATATCGCGGTCGTCAAAGATACGCCGATTACGGCCAAGTCCGGGCGCGAACTCATCGACCTGGAATTTCGCTGCGAGCTGTTCAACATTTTCAATATTGCTAATTTCGGGTTGCCCGCGAATACGATCAAAGGCTCGGGCTTCGGCGAGATCAACAGCGCAGCAAATTCGCGGCAGATTCAGTTTTCGCTGAAGCTGATGTTTTGATGGCCGGTTTTTGTACACACAAATGTCATAATCGATAGTTGGATGCCTCGATAGCCGGATTCGACTGGGATGAGGGAAACCGAGCCAAGTGTCTCAAGCACGGCGTTTCCATCGAGGAAATCGAGTCCCTGTTCCAACAGGCGATCATGATCTTGCCAGACGAATCGCATTCCATGACCGAAGTCCGTTTTCGGGGCATTGCAAGGAGCGCCGCAGGACGCCACGTTTTTCTGATCTTCATGCTTCGCGAGAAGAGAGGTCACAACTATATCCGTCCAATAAGCGCACGCTACATGCACAGGAAAGAAGTTGAGCACTATGAAAAAGAGAATCCCGATATTCAAGACGGATAGAGAGGCGGAAGTTTTCGTCGATACCGCCGATCTGACGCAATTTGATCTTGTCGGAGCAAGACCAGTTCGGTTCGAATTCGCGAAAAAGGAAGCACGAGTCAACATGCGGCTCCCTGAACCTTTGCTAAAAGCAGTGAAAGATAGGGCAGCGACACGCGGCATCCCGTATCAGCGATTCATTCGCGAGGTTTTGGAGGATGCTGTGGTTACCGGTAAACGGTAGGCCTCAGGCGGTGCGGTGCGAGAGGGCCAGCAGGACGCGTTCGGTCAGTTCTTCGATGAGCGCGGGCGTGGCGGCATCGAGCGCCAGGGTGACTGCGGCGCGAATGGAGTTGCGGTCGAATGCCGGTTCGGGAGCGCCGGGCTCCGCGGCAGCGCTCCGGCCAGCTAATTCGTGTACGGCCGCCAGCAGCGCGGAAGCTTCGAAGGGCTTGCGCAGAATCACATCCGCGCCGGCGTTCCGCGCATCCTGTTCGTTGAATTCGTCGGCTGGCCCAGCGGCGAAAATGATGCCGACGTGCCGGTGCTGCGGCTGCGCACGCAAAAAGCGGGCGAGATCGAAGGCGTTTTGGGTGGGCAGATAGACATCCACGATGAGCACGTCGGGCTGCACGTCGGCGATGCGACGCAACGCGACCGCACCGTCGGTCACGCTTACAACTTCCAGATTCTGGTTTGCAAGGATTTGCTCGGCCAGACGCAAGGCTTGCGGACTGTCGTCAGCGAGCAGGATGCGGCTCATTGCTGCTGCGCGGCACCGGATCCGGACGGGTTGGAATAGACGCCACCCTGGCCGGGATTCTGTTTCGCCGCCTCGCGCTCCTTCTTGTTGTGCTGCCGCTTCTTTGCTTTTGCCCGTTCCTGCTCTATTTTCTTGAGCTGCCTGGCCCGCCGCTTGGCTTCCTTGGCCTGGTACTTCTTTAATGCCCGGTCGTGGTTGGTGGGGAGCGGCTGTTTCCGGGCCGTGGGCTTCTGGGCGCCGTCGACGGTCCTTGCGTCCGGCTTTTGCGCTAGCGCGTTATCGCTCGCGCCCACGGTAGTAGCGCTCAAGGTAGCTGTGCCGGTACCAGCACCTGAACCTGCTGGGCCTGAGGCGGTATTTACCAGCGGAATGCTCACCGGATAAGTCCGCACAGGACGGTGCATCGTCGGCTGCCCGATCTGGGATGCGTGGCGCACGTCGGGGCCGGTGTGCAGCCAACCGGTCATGCGGGCGAGCATGCCGGGCGCCTGGTAGTGTTTCTCGTTGTACTCTTCGCGGGCAGCGGCTTCCTGATTGGGCTGAGGAATCGGCAATTCCAGGTTTTTCAGCTTCTTTTTGGCATCCTCGGCGCGCGCGCTCAGCGGGTAATCCTGGACGATGCGGGAAAACATTTGGCCGGCACGCTTGCGGAAGCGCGGCCCCATCCGCTCATACGAGAGGCCTGCTTCATAGAGCGCCTCATCCGCCTTGCTGAACAGCGGATATTGGTTGACCAGCGCATTGAGGCGGTTGGCCGCCGCCGGACTCATGTCACGCCGGAAATAAAAATGGCCCACTACGAATTCGTGATCGGCCAGGCTCTCCTGAATGTTGCGCAGCTTCTGCAGGGCCATCGGGGCGTACTTGCTGTTCGGAAACTGCGTTAGTACAGCCTTGCATTCGTCGTTGGCGCGGAGGGTTTGTGTCCAGTCACGATCGCTGCCGTCCATCTGCTTGTAATGGATATTGCACACTCGATACTGCGCTTCGGCGGCTTCGGGCATATTGGGATAGAACAGAATAAAATCCTTGTACTCGGCTTCGGCCTCCGCCATCCCGTTGATGCCGCCTTCGCGAAACCAGCTATCGGCGATCGCCAACTTGGCCTTGGCCAGATATTCGCTGGACTGGTATGTATTCATCAACGTCTGGAGCGAGATGCGCGCGATCTCGTAGCGGCCGTGGTTGATGTCCTTCATCGCCTGGTCGTAGAGAACTTTGTCGGGCTGCTGTGTGTTCTTGGTAATCGGCGTTTCGTAGTGGTGCACGCAGGAGGTCAGAAACGCCATTACCATTGCGGCTAGAATCGCCGGCGCCCGCCGGAGTTTCGATGAATGCATAGAACTAGACCTTGACTGACATTGCCTCGCCCACGATGCGCAGCATTTCGCGGACGGCTTGCGCCGGATCTGGCGCGGAAAAAACCGAGGAGCCTGCAACCACCCAATCTACCCCGGCGCGGGCGACTTCCGCAATATTCTCCGGTCCGACGCCGCCGTCGATCTCGACGGCGAAGCCTAGGTTTCGCTCGGAGCGGTAGCGGCAGATTTCGCGAACTTTGTTCAGCGAGTTGGGGATGAACTTCTGGCCGCCATATCCGGGGTTGACGCTCATGACCAAAACGTAGTCCACAATATCGAGGACGTCTTTCAGCAGCGCGGTGTTGGTAGCGGGATTGATCACGACGCCGGCCCTGGCGCCATGGTCCTGAATCATGTGCAGAGTGCGGTCGAGATTGCGGCATGCCTCGTAGTGGACGCTGACGCAATCGGCGCCCGCTTGGATGAAAATCGGCGCGTAGGTGTCCGGGTCTTCGATCATCAAGTGATGGTCGAGCTTCAACTGCGTGAAGCGCCGCACCGATTCCGTAATCGGGGTGCCCATGGTGAAGTTAGGAACGAAATGGCCATCCATGATGTCCACGTGCAGCATACCCACTCCGGTCTCCTCGACGCGGCGGATCTGTTTGCCCAGGCAGGTGAAATCGGCCGCGAAAATGGAGGGAACGATTTGAAGCACAACAACGCTACTTTAGGAACCGGCTTCGGGATCACTTGATCGTATCATGCTGAAAACGGCGGCGAAAAAGCCGTCGCCCTCGTCCATTCCGGGCAGCCGCCAGATGCTGCGCTCGAGGCGCAACTCCGAATGTTCCGCAAGGGCGAGCCGGACGACATTCTCGTTTTCTTCGGGTTCGAGCGAGCAGGTGGCATAGAGCAGCTTGCCGTGCGGAGCGAGCAGCGGCAAGGCTTGGCCGAGAATGCGGCTTTGTTTTTTCCCGAAACGCCCAAAATCTTTGGGTTCGACGCGCCATTTGATCTCCGGGTTGCGCGCGATTGTGCCGGTGCCCGAACAGGGAGCGTCGATGAAAATACGGTCGAACAATCGCGAGAATGGCAGCGGCCGGGCGGCGTCCAGAATCACGAGCGGGCAGACGCGGGGAATTTCGCGCACCCGCTTCTCGCTGATGTCGCAAGCGATCGCCAGCGAGAGCGGAGTTTCGAGGGCTTGCAGGGTTTTGTTTCCGGGTGCGGCGCAGAGATCGAGGTAGCTTTGATCGGGCTGAAGGTCGAGCAGGGGAATGATGGATTGCGAGCCGATGTCCTGAAAGCGGGCCGGCAGACCACGAACCCCGATGGTCTGCCCCGCATACTTCTGCGGTTCTTCGAGTCCGTCCTGGGCGATCCGGCGCGCTTGTTCGGCCCCGAAATGCTCTTTCCAGCGCTCCAGCAGCCAGTTTGGCAGGGAAAGCTCTGTCGCCTCGTCGGGCCAGACTACGGGCTCGCGGGTGACTTTCCGCAGCACGGCATTGGCAAGACCGGAGGCAGCGCGCCGGTGCTGCTTGACGAGTTCGACGCTTTCGTGGACAGCGGCATGAGCGGGAACACGGTCCAGATAGCGCAACTGAAAGATGGCCATGCGCAGGGCGAGGCGAACGGGCTCGTCGAGAGATTCGGCGTGCCTGCTCGAATAATGAAAAATGAGAAAATCGAGCTGGGCGCGATAGCGCAGGCATCCGAAGACGATCTGGGCGGCGAGGCCGGCATTGCGGGAATCGAGCGCGGCGCTCAGGTGGCGCAGCGAATCGGAGGCGAAAGCGCCGTGCTCCACCGCGGCGAGCGCCTCAAAAGCGACTCTTCTCCCAGGTGAAATTCGAGACATCGAAAGGCCGGTCACACGCATCAAAAGATTGCAGTAGCCATTGTGCAGCAAGGAATTCCAGCGCATTTTGATGTTTACCGATTTGCTCACCTTGTGCTAGCATGCTATTAGCCTCCGGCTGAAAGAATCCGCGAGGTGCGCCTCGTTACTTCCCCACGGAGCACAAAAAACTTACGAATGAGCTTTACCGTCTTTCTCGGAAACCTCCCTGTCTGGGTGACAGCAGACGATATCCAATCGTGGCTGGCCTCAGAAAACCTGGTCGCCGACGCGATCAAGGTAATTCGCAACCCTGAAACTCAAGAGTCGAAGGGATTCGCCTTTATCGATTCACCAAACCAGGAGGAGATGAACGCCATCATCCGCCGGTTTGATCGCGCGCCGCTCGAAGATCGCCTCTTGCGCGCCAACCCCGCTCAACCTCCGAAATCCAAAGGCGCCGGCAAGAACGTGCCTGCCGGAGAGCGTCATAAGCGCGCCGCGGCGACAGCCCCCGGCGGCCACAACTCACAGCACCAACGCAAAGCCGGAAGCCATTCCGGCCGCCGTCCCGAAGGCAAATCGAACGCGCGCCACAGCGCTTTTGCCGAAGAGCTTGCGAAGGCTCTGTAGTTCGAAAAGAGAGTTCCTCCAACCTCGAACCGACCTCCAGCGGACTGCAAGTGCAGCGGCATTTCCTCGACAAAAGTGCTATATTCGCTCCCATGCCGTGTGCGGGTGCGAATCGCGCGCTGCTGAGAGGTGCTCTTGTACCGGTTACGCTGGGAACTCCTCCTCGCTAGAATCTGTTTCGCTGCCCTGCTGACCGGGATAGGCGCCGCTGTTCGGCCCTTCGGACTCGACGCAGGTCCTGGTGCGGCTTGCGGCTTCGGTGTCGCTATTTTCGTTTTGCTTTGGGAACGCCGCCTACGCCGCGCCGCGCCGGGCGCCATCGCATTCGGCCTTGGCGGTGCGTTCGCGGGCGGCATACTCGGTCTGGTTCTGGTGGCGATGAGCGGCGACCAGGGGCAGTTTTTCCGCATTATTGTGCCCGTTGCCGGCGCTTACTTGGGGCTGCTGATCGGAAGCGCGCAATCGCATGCGTTCCGCTTCGGCCGGTTTGATTCCAAGGGCAGCGGCGGGGGCATGGGCAAGATCCTCGATACCAGCGTGATTATCGACGGCCGCATCGCCGATATTGCGGAATCGGGTTTTCTCGAAGGAAGGCTGATCGTGCCGCAATTCGTGCTGCACGAACTGCAGACTGTGGCCGATTCCTCCGATACTGCCAAGCGCAACCGCGGCCGGCGCGGTCTGGATCTGGTCCGGCGCTTGCAAAAGATGCCGACGATCTATTTGGAAATCTCCAATGAAGATTTCCCTGGCGTGAAGGAAGTGGATCGCAAGCTGATCGAGCTGGCAAAAGCCCGGACAGCGAAGATTGTCACCAACGATTTCAATCTGAACAAGCTCGCGCAGGTGCAGGGAGTCTCGGTCCTGAATACCAACGAACTGGCCAATGCCTTGAAGCCGGTGGTGCTGCCCGGCGAGACGATGAGGGTTTTTATCTCGAAAGAAGGCAAGGAATACAACCAGGGCGTGGCGTATCTGGACGACGGAACCATGGTGGTGGTAGACAACGCGCGGCGGCTGATTTCAAAGACGGTGGATATTACAGTGACCAGCGTGCTGCAAACTACGGCGGGCAAGATGATTTTCGGCAAATACGACGAGCGCCAGCAGCCGGCGGGCGAACGCCGCGCGGCGGGTGCGGCGGGGGCCGATTGAAGGCCGTTGGAAAGGTCCGGCCTGCCGCCTGGCGTGGATGGTACATCGCAGCCGCTCTTTAACAGTCGCGGTTCCGTTGCAGTTTCAGAACCCGAGCGATAGCGAGGGTCGGTCGGCTCACTACGCCGAGGTTAAAGCTGATTCCAGACATCACCCTCCAGCATGGTCTAGTGCCATTCGCCCGGAGGCGGATTTCGCTCCGTTCCCTCCAGCCTGTATGATGTAAATTCTCATGAAAGTCTCGGTCATTATCCCGGCAGCCGGCCTGGGTACCCGTATGGGACGCAGCGCGCCGGAAAAAGAGGGCATCAGCAGAAAGCAATTCATGCTGCTGAACGGCTCGCCGATTCTGGTCCATACGATTCGCAAGTTCGTCAGCTCGCCCTCGGTCTCCGAGATCCTGGTGGCGCTGCGGCCGGAGGATCTGGCCTGGGCACAAGAGACCTTTGAGGCGCAAAATTTCTCGAAGCCCGTACGCACGGCGCCGGGAGGCGAAACACGGCAGGAGTCGGTCGCGAATGCACTCGCCGCGGTGGCCGGCGATACCGATCTGGTCGCCGTACACGACGCGGTGCGGCCGTTCGTCGCGCGGGAAACGATCGAACGAGTTCTGCGCGAGGCCGGCGAAACCGGCGCCGCCATTGTCGGAATTGTTCCGGTGGACACGGTGAAACAGGTGCATCGCAACAAAGTGCGCGCGACGCTGCCGCGCGAGCGGCTTATCCTCACGCAAACTCCGCAAGTCTTCCGTCTGGACCTGCTGCGGCAGGCATTCGAGCGCGCCCGCGCGGATGCTTTTGTAGGGACCGACGAATCGTCGCTGGTCGAACGTTTGGAGAAAATCGAAGTTTCCGTTGTGCTCGGCACCGACCGCAATATCAAGATCACCAAGCCCAGCGATATGGAACTCGCGCGCCTGTACTTAGCGCTTGAAAATTCGCCTTTGGAACTTGCGGGAAATGGCCCAAGCTGACTTGCAGCCTTTTGGCGTGGTCGCTGACGCTTCCGGCTCGGTTTCGGGACGGGTGCTTCCATGAGCGGTTTCGACGCTAGCTTGCCGCCGGTTCGCATCGGCCAGGGCTGGGACACGCATCGCATCGAAGCGGGCCGGCCTCTCATCATTGGCGGCGTGCGGATTCCTTGCGAATTCGGGCTGGCCGGACATTCCGATGCCGACGTGCTGTTTCACGCGGTGACCGATGCCATTCTCGGCGGGCTTGCGCTGGGCGATATCGGCATGCACTTTCCGGATACGGCGCCGGAATGGAAAGGCGTCGAGAGCCGCCGGTTTTTGCAGCATGCTTTAGAGCTTGCCGGGAGAGCCGGCTACCGGCTGGCCAATGTCGATGCGACCGTGATCCTGGAACGGCCGAAACTGAAGGAATTTCGCGGCGCCATTCGCGAAAGCCTGGCGCGCGCCGTGGATCTGCCGCTGGCTTGCGTGAGTGTGAAGTTCAAGACTGCCGAGAAGACAGGCCCCGTGGGTGAAGGCCGGTCGTGCGAGGCCCAGGCCGTGGCGCTATTGACCCTGGTGGAGATGCCGAAGAGCCAAAATGCCGATCTGTCCGGGATGTGAGAGCCGCGATGTGCGCCCGTCGCACCATCGTCATGCATTCGATTTTGTCTACCGCTGGCGCGGCTTGCGGACTTACCGCTGCAACGAATGCCGCCGCAGCTTCTATGCACCGCCACCGATGGATCTATCGGCAAAACGGGTACGCAGATCCGCTAAGCGCAAAGTGATGCGCTGGGGACTGGAGTTTGTGCTATTCGCGGTTCTGGTTGTGGCCTTCTATTCGATCATCCAGATCGCCTGGGCCCACTAGAAAGCCGGTAGCCCGCTCCCTCGCGGTCGTGGCTCTGTAAGGGCTCGGCTACCGTACTACCACGGCGCTAAGTTCTTCGTAGGCGCCCAGGAAATCTTCGATGGCTCCGTTCTCGAAACGCCAGATGCGGGTCGCGACATCCTGGACTAGGTCTTCGTCGTGCGTGACCAGCAAGACCGTGCCCTCGAACTTCCGCAGCGCGGCGTTGAGGGCGCTAATCGATTCCAAATCGAGATGACTGGTCGGCTCATCCAGCACGAGAAGGTTCGGTTTTTGCAGCATCAGCTTACAGAAAATCAGCCGCGCCGCTTCGCCGCCCGAGAGTGCATCGGTCGGCTTCGATCCCTCTTCTCCACTGAATAGCATTTGCCCGAGCAGGCCGCGAATTTCTTCTTTAGCAGCTCTGGGATCGAATTCGTGAAGCCACTCGGAAACCGTCGTCCCGTTGCGGATCGTGCTGCGATGATCCTGTGCGAAATAGCCGACCTGGACTTCGTGGCCCCAAGTCACAATTCCGGAATCGAGTCCGGTAGTGGGGTCATCCATGCCGGGCGCGTTGGCGAGCAGCGCATTCAGCAGCGTGGTTTTCCCCGCGCCGTTGCGGCCCATCAGCGCTACCTTCTCACCGCGCTGGACGGTGCCTGAAAAGCCGTCGATCACCGGCGGGCCGCCGTAGCCCTTGCTGACGCCTTCAAATTCGAGCGCATGCCGGCCGGAGGGGCGCTTCATTTCGAATCGGATATACGGCCGCGCGATATTGGAGCGCGCCAGTTCGGTGGTTTGCAGGCGCTCCACCTCTTTCTTGCGCGAAGTGACTTGGCTGGCGCGGGTTCCGGCGGAAAACCGCGCGATGAAGTCGTTCAACTGCGCGATCTTCTTTTCGCGCTGCGCGTTTTCAGCCTCGATCCGCGCACGAACCTGCGTTTTCTGCAGAACCATGTCGTCGTAGCCGCCCGGATAGGTAATGATGGTCTGATAATCGATGTCCGCGGTGTGCGTCGAAACGCTGTTCAGAAAGTGACGGTCGTGCGAAATGACGATCAGCGCGCCCTCGTAATGGGTGAGGAAATTCTGCAGCCAGTGAATCGATTCCAGATCGAGGTAGTTCGTCGGCTCGTCGAGCAGCAGCGCCGCGGGGTTACCAAACAGCGCCTGCGCCAGCAGCACCCGCACTTTCTGGCCGCCTTGCAGTTCGCTCATTTTGCGTTCGTGCAGGGGCTCTGGAATATCCAGTCCATCGAGCAGCACCGCGGCGCTGCTTTCGGCCGAGTAGCCGTCTTCTTCGGCGACAATGCCTTCGAGTTCGCCGAGCCGCATGCCGTCCTGGTCTGTCAGCTCAGGCTTGCTATACAGCGCCTCGCGTTCTTCGAGTGCGTTCCAGAGCGGTTTATTGCCCATAATGACCGTGTCGATGACACGGAAGGCATCAAAGGCGAATTGGTCCTGGCGCAACACCCCGACTTTCTTGGGGCGAGCCACCGTGCCCTTTTGCGGCTCCAACTCTCCCGAGAGCAGGTTCATAAAAGTGGATTTGCCGGCGCCGTTCGGGCCGGTCAAACCGTAGCGGCGGGCCGGGAGAAACGCCGTCGAGACGTCTTCGAACAAAACTTTGCCGCCATAGCGCATGCTTATATTGCTGACTGAAATCATTGGGAAAAACAGGAAGGCAATACTATTTTAGCGCGGCAGCGGAAAGGTACGAAATTGGCTTCGGCGTGCTTAATCTTTGCCGCGGATTCAGAATGCATTAGGCACACATTGTGACATAATTATTGGGTGAAGACCTTTGCCTGGAGTGCTGAGAAAAACGCGCTCCTTAAGAAAGAGCGAGGCGTCTCGTTTGAAGAGGTCGTTTTTCATATCGAGGTGGGCGACGTGCTGGATGTCATTTTCCACCCGAACCAGCAACGCTACCCTGGGCAGATGATCTATGTCATCGACATCGAGCGATACGTTTACTTGGTGCCGTTTGTTGAATCAGAAGAAGAGGTCTTTCTCAAAACCATCATTCCGAGCCGAAAGGCGACGGAAAGATATAGAGGTGTCCACAATGGGTAAACTCAACAAAGAAGAAAGCGAGATTCTGGAAGCCTTCGAAGCGGGCAAAGTCAAACGCGTCAAAGATTCGGACGAACTGCTGGGACGGCATAAGCTTTACGCGAGCGCGACGTTCAGAAAAGATTCCCGGATCAATATCCGGCTGTCCTCACGGGATCTTCGCGGATTGCAAAAGCGTGCGCTAGCTGAAGGGATTCCGTACCAGACGCTGGTATCTAGCATATTGCACAAGTATGTGCAGGGGCGGCTGAGCGAAAGTTAAGGATTTGCCGCTTTGGCCGAACCGTCGTGCATGGCGCTTTACGCAGCTTCATGCCAGACTAGCATTCATACCCGTTATATCTGGAGAATCGCATGACCGCCAAAGAGGCACTTGAATTTGCCAAGAAAAATGAGGCCCGGCAAGTGGACCTGCGCTTTACCGATCTGCCCGGACTGAGCCAGCACATTACCTATCCGATTGCCATGCTCGACGAATCTTCCTTCGAGGACGGCTTCGGCATCGACGGTTCGAGCATTCGCGGCTGGGCCGCGATCAATGAGAGCGACATGTTGATCCTTCCCGATCCTTCGACCGCTTTCATGGATCCGTTTGCCGAAACCCGGACGCTGGTGATGCTGGGCGACATCGTCGATCCCATCACTCGCCAGCATTATGACCGCGACCCGCGCTGGATCGCGAAAAAATCGGAGCTGCACCTGAAAAATAGCGGCGTTGCCGACACCGCTTACTTCGGCGCCGAAGCCGAGTTCTTCATCTTCGACAACATCCGCTTCGACCAGAACCAGCACAGCGGTTTCTACTTCATCGATGCGGAAGAAGGCCGCTGGAATTCCAGCCGCGAACACAACAACCTGGGCTACCGGCCGCGCTACAAAGAGGGCTACTTTCCGGTGCCGCCCACCGATCATTATCAGGACCTGCGCAGCGAAATGGTCTCGATTATGGCCGAATGCGGTCTCTCTATCGAATGCCATCATCACGAAGTTGCCACCGGCGGCCAGTGCGAAATCGATCAGAGGTTCGACACGCTGGTGAAGTCGGCGGACAACATGATGGCTTACAAATACATTGTCCGCAATGTCGCCTATCAATATGGAAAGACGGTGACCTTCATGCCTAAGCCGATCTTCGGCGATAACGGCAATGGCATGCACACTCACCAGAGCCTCTGGGCCGGCAGCGAGCCGCTGTTCGCCGGAGACAATTATGCCGGGCTCAGCCAGACCGCGCTATGGTATATCGGCGGCCTGCTGCGGCATGCCCGCGCCCTTTCGGCCCTGATTGCGCCGACGACCAACAGTTACAAACGCCTGGTGCCCGGCTACGAGGCGCCTGTCAACCTCGCCTATTCGCGCCGCAATCGCTCCGCCGCGGTCCGCATTCCCATGTATTCGAGTAGTCCCAAGTCGAAGCGCATCGAGTTTCGTCCGCCCGATCCATCCGCGAATCCGTATCTTGCCTTCGCCGGCATGATGATGGCGGGGTTAGATGGAGTGGTCAATAAAATCGATCCCGGCGAGCCGCTGGACAAGGACATCTACGATCTTTCACCTGAAGAGCTCAGGAAAGTGCCCTCCATGCCCGCCACGCTTGACGAAGCGCTCTCCTGCCTCGAAGAAGATCACGGGTTTCTGACTAAGGGCGATGTTTTTTCCGAGGAACTAATCGAAACCTTCATCGACTACAAGCGAAAAAACGAAGCTGAGGCGGTCCGCCTTCGCCCCCATCCCTACGAATTCGCGTTGTATTACGACATTTAGTTGCGGACCAAAGGACGTCCGCAGAGGCGCTCCAGGATCGACAGCGGTGCACTGGAGATATTCGAAAGTGAATGGCGGTCGATGATAAACGTCTGTTCGAGCGCGTGCTGGCCGGAATGGACTGAGTGCGGCAGCACGTCGGTAAACGTGAGCCAGGTAGAACCGGGCGGGAAATCAAATTTGTATTTGGCGCAGTTCGCCTGAAAATCCGCATTGCGCTTCAAGTACTCATGGAAACGCAGCATGAAGAGGTCATACGGAGAGCGCGGCACAATCGGAAGCCCCAGGCCGCGGAGCAGGCGGGCCGGCGTATGGAGGGAGCGGGCCGCGGCGATTTTCTCCAGGCCGGCATCGCGGGCGTAGCGTTCGGCCACCGCGCGGAACGGATCCGTCGTCACCCAATTCCGCGTTTTCGCCGGATGAATATTGGTGAACACGCGCATGATGAGATTGCCGTTGGTGGGACGCGAGGGGAATGCGTCGGTGTGGATCAGGTCGTTGCGCTTATTCAGGGGCAGATTGCGGTTTTCTTCCTCGATCGGACGAAAGCTGGCGTAATCCAGCTTCCACGAGCGCGCATATTCGGGCAGAAGCTCGGCGGTGAATTGGACGACCGTTCGGGAATAGTTTCCGAGGACTTCGCGCAGCCGTTCGTAACTGGGGTGATGGGAATCGATGCCGGTGACGCGATCGCCGGCGGGGCGGTAGGCGATATTTTTGTGAATTGCACCGCCGGAAAAGTCCAGATTGCGCAGAAAATCTTTCGCGTCCTGCGGCAGCGGGAACGGCGTGACTGGGAAAAAGATCACGTTTCCGGCCTCGAGTGCTGGGCGGTAATCGGCGGGCGCTTCGGCCGGCCACGGGTCGATAGTGACGATCTGCATCTTAAGTCTGCGTAGCAGGATGTTTGGCGAGCGGCTTCAAAATGTTATCCAACAGCTCGGGCTTATTCGCCTCGCGCACCAGATGCGGGTATTTTTCACCGCCATGGTAATCGACGGTGATGACGCGGAAATAGCCCGCTCTTTCCACGATCAATTTCACCGAATTTCGCTTCTTCGCGGTATCAGCGATGGCGTCGCGCAGCAGATCGTCATCGGCCGCTCGCCCATTGACCGCCACGATCTTCATTCCCGGAGCCATGCCGGCTTTGTCCGCGGGCGAGCCGACCAGCACATCCGTAATTTTGTGGCCTCTGCCCATGCGGAATCCGAGCGAGTACCAGGCGTTCACGCCATCCACTCTCGATTCCGCCGCTTTGATAAACCGGTTCGGCTTGCTTGTGTATTCGATTCGATAGCCGCCGTTGGTAATGCCGTCGAGAGGCGCGTGCGGCGACAGCGAAGTTAGCCGCTGATGAAAGAATTTGGCCCAGTCGTAAGGCTGAACGGCATTGAGCGCCTTCACCAGGTCGTCGAAGGTGTAAGTGATGGTGATCGGCCCGGTATTTCCGTTAAGCCCCAGAAATCGGGCGCAGAAATCGTTGAGCGAGCGTTTCCCGTTCGATAAGCGGCGAATGGTGGTATCGGCATCCAGCCAGATCAGCTCGCCTTCGGGGTAGTAATCGACGGTGCGCCGCGAGTTGTCCCACTCGCTGCCAGTGCTATAGAGGATCTGCGCGGCGACCGCGGTATCTTCAAGATCGCGCCAGGTGCGGCCAGGGCGGTGATCCAGAAAGGCGGCCGAGGCAGCCAGCATAGTGCGGTACTCCTTGGGCGTCCAAATGCCAGTGCGCACGGCGAGAACATCTCCCAGGTACTGGGTCATACCTTCATACACCCAGAGCAGATTCCCCTTCATCGGCTGCTGGAAGTTAGTGGTATAGAGACCGGCCGGACGGCGGTACTTACCATTCCAGGAATGGGTAAATTCGTGTGGCAGAAGGTCGCCGTCCAGCATGTAGAGATCAGGATCGATCAGCATTTGGGCGCTTACCCGGTCGTCGCTCGATTGATGATGTTCCAGGCCAAAATGAGAAACGCTATCGCTAAGGGTCAGCAGGAAATGATAGCTGTGATAATGACGCGACTTATAGAGCGCACCGGTTTCGCGTATCAGGTTGCTAAAAGCGGCGATCTGCTCTTTACTCGCGTCCAGGTCTTCCGGCCCGTCGGCAGCGATATCCAGATAGTGTTTGGGAGTAATTTCGGGGGCCAACGGAATTTCGCGAAAGAAGCGGCCGGCGAGCAGCGGCGAATCCACCAGCATGTTCAGCGGCACGGCTTTGAAATGAATCGTGTTGCCTTGCCTCGATGTCTCTGTGAGCGCGGTGCCGAATTTCCAGCCCTGCGGCAGCGTGACCGAGGGCTGAAAAACGACGCTGTGCGAGGACGCATGCGCCGGATAGAGCACGTACTCGTTCCAATTCAAAACCGCCAGGTTCGGGCTGGTGGAGGAGCCTGAGGTGAAGCCGGTTGGCGGAGCGGTAGCGAGAAAATCGACGCGCGCATCGAGTGTGTTGACGCCCGCGGGAACCGTCAGATGAAACGCATACATATCAACGTTGTCCCGCTGCCAGCGAACCGGCTTACCGTTGGCGGTGAAGCGAATGCCGGCCAGATCGGAGATGGGGCCGGTCGGCCCATGCTCGCCGGGAATCCATTCGGGGTAGACCAAGGTCAGCGGCCCGGGCTGGACCGGAAGCGTCATGTGCGCGCGGATGAACTTACGCGGCGCTCCCGTAAGATCTACTGAAATCGTGTACTGGGGGCCGGTTTGGCTGAATGCGGGCAGCGCCGCTGTAGCAAGAGCGAGGACAAAAACGGCGAAAGTTTTCAGGAGCAAATTCTATCATAAAGCTTGGAGGTTCCGATGAGAGTTGCACAAGTCGCGCCTCTGTACGAACGGGTTCCGCCGAAACTCTATGGAGGAACCGAACGGGTGGTCTCGTATCTTACCGAGGAGCTTGTTCATCAAGGGCATGAAGTTACACTCTTCGCCAGCGGAGATTCGCTTTCCTGCGCCCGATTGCGCCCGGTTTGCGAACGCTCGCTGCGGCTGGAAGGGAAAAAGATCGTCGATCCGCTGGCGCATCACGTGCGCATGATCGAAATGGTCGCGCGCGAGGTGGAGGACTTTGACATCGTACATTTTCATATCGACTACTTACATTTCCCAGTTACTCGGCGGCAGAACATCGCGGCTGTTACCACGCTGCACGGCCGTCTGGACATTCCCGATGTGGAGCCGCTCTATCGGGAGTTTCACGAGATGCATCTGGTCTCGATTTCGGATGCTCAGCGCGCTCCGCTGTCATGGGCCAATTGGGTGGCGACAGTGCATCACGGGTTGCCGAGAAATTTATACCGGCTGCATGAGACGCCGGGGAAGTATCTTGCTTTTTTGGGCCGCATCGCTCCCGAAAAGCGGGTGGACCGGGCGGTTGAAATTGCCCAGCGCGCAGGCATGCCCATCAGGATCGCTGCGAAAGTGGACGCGGTAGACCAGGAATATTTTGAAGCGAATATACGCAAGCTGCTTGAGGCGCCCGGGGTCGAATACATCGGAGAAATTGGCGAGGCTGAAAAACAGGAATTCCTGGGTAAT
>DASVGP010000126.1:0-2998 GCA_036379475.1 Bryobacteraceae bacterium
TGCGGATCGAGAACAAGAGGCGTAAAGTTCTTCACAAGCTCAGCCGATAGATTTCCGATTGAATTGTACGGATCTCATGAGTATGTGGAGAGCAAACGAGCCAACAGAACCCCGAGCGTTAGCGAGGGCAGCGCGTATACCCCTTCCTGACGGTCGCGGTTCCGTTTTGAGCCACGCACTCAACAGCAGGCACTTGACACCGTCTCCGCTCAGTCTAGAATAGGTCATATTTCGCTATGCAAGCTTGTCAGCACGAGCGAACCGAATTCCTCTACCGGCGCGATGGCGTCGATTACGTCCGCTGCCTCGATTGTGGCCAGGTGTTGGAGGCGGAGGACCTGGACTCGGTTCCGGTTTACGAGGACGAAGAAGAACCGTCAAAACAGAGCCGGGAGCGTAAGCGACCGGCACGCTGATCCGCAGGCTTCTCGTGAGATCCTGAAGCGGGTAGCATGTCGAACCTTGTCAGCGTTTCTCCCCTGGAACGGAATCTGCTGCGAGCGCCTTTGCGGATCGTCTCCATCGGAGGCGGGACGGGTTTGTCGACCCTGCTTTCGGGCCTGAAGCGGCATGCGCGCGGTTCGCAGAAGGAGCCGGAGCCCGGCCAGCCGGTTCTCGAAGTGGCGGCGCTGGTGACGGTGACCGACGATGGCGGAAGTTCGGGCCGGCTGCGGCGCGATTTCGATATCCTGCCGCCGGGCGATATTCGCAACTGCATGGTGGCGCTTTCCGAAGACGAAGGCCTGCTCGCCCAGTTGTTTCAGCACCGCTTCGCCAGCGGCCGCGGCCTCAAGGGGCATAGCTTCGGTAATCTGTTTTTGACCGCGATGCATCAGGTTACCGGTGATTTCGCCCATGCGGTCCAACTATCTTCCGAGATTCTGGCCATACGCGGCCGTATTTTTCCGGCCACTTCGGCGAACGTGACGCTGGAGGCGGTTCTGGCCGATGGATCGATTGTGCGCGGAGAGAGCAGAATCAGCAAAAGCCGCCAGCCGATCAAGCAGATCCGCCTGTGCCCGCGCCGCTGCCAGCCGCTCGGCGAGACACTGGAGGCCATTGCCAGCGCCGATCTCATCACGCTCGGCCCCGGCTCGCTCTACACCAGCGTCATCCCGAATCTGCTGGTGAAGGGAATTGCTGAAGCAATTGAACGCTCGCCCGCTATGAAGGTTTACTTTGTGAATTTGATGTGGCAGCCGGGAGAGACCATCGATTTTTCGGCATCGAGGCACTTGGAGGCGATTCAGGCGCACGCCAGGCGCAAGCTGGTGGATTGCGCGGTGGTCAACACGACCCCCATTCCAGCGGCGTTGCAGCGCGTCTATGCAAGAGCGCACGTGAAGCCGGTGGAGAACGACATTGCCCGTCTGGAAGCGCTGCGCGTGAAGGTGGTCACGGCCGATCTGCTGGGCGACCCGGCGGTCGCACCGCGCAAGATCCGCCACAACGCGGCGGCGCTTGCCGACGTGGTGATCGATCTGGCCAGCCGCTCGCGCGCCTATCAAGTCCGCCGGGCCGCGCTGGATCTGCGTGGACGAAAGGCTCAATGAAACAGAATCTTACCGTCGTGATCCTGGCCGCGGGCCTGGGGACGCGCATGAAATCGGCTCGGGCGAAAGTTCTGCACCAGGCGGGCGGCGATACGCTGCTGAACCAGATCGTCCGCGCGGCTTTGCATCTCGCACCACCGGAACGGATCGTTGCTGTGATCGGACATCAGGCCGAACAGGTGCGCGCCAGCGTCACTCAGCCGATCCGGTTTGCCGAACAGCGCGAGCAGAAAGGAACCGGCCATGCCGTCTTGTGTGCGCGCGAACAGGCTACCGCTTGCGATGGAGACCTCCTGGTGCTCAACGGCGATGGGCCGCTCATCCGGCCGGAAACGCTTCGCGCCTTGATCGATCTCCGCGCCCGCGAGCGTGCCGCCGCTGCCATTGTTACGGTCGAGCTTCCCGATCCCACCGGTTATGGTCGCGTGATCCGCAACAGCCAAGGCATGCTGGCCGAAATTATCGAGCAAAAAGCCGCGACGCCGGAGCAGATCGGCATCCGCGAGGTCAATCCAGGTATCTACTGCTTCGACGCCTCGCTATTTTGGCGATACGTCGGCGAGATAGAACCTAACAATCCAGCGCACGAATATTACCTGACCGATATGGCCGGCATTCTGACGCGCCATGGCTATCGTGTCGCGCCGTTCCTGATTCCGGACCCAACCGAGTGCCTGGGCATCAACACGCGCCTCGAACTTGCCGTCGCGGATGCCCTCCTACGGCGGCGCAAAGCCAACCAGTTGATGCTTGACGGAGTAACGATTGAAAATCCCGAAACCGTCGCCATTGACGCAGATGTGGAAGTCGGGCAGGACACTGTGATCGAGGCTCATGTGCAGCTGCGCGGCAAAACAAAGATCGGCGCCAACTGCCGCATCGGCGCCGGTTCTATTTTGCGCGATTGCGAAGTCGCCGATGCCGCCGCCGTTCTTCCTTACGTCGTTGCGGAATCATCATTCATCGGTCCCGGCGCGACTGTAGGCCCGTTCACTCGCTTACGCATCAATGCGGAAATAGGCGAAAGCGCGCACGTAGGAAATTTCGTCGAGCTAAAGAAAACGAATTTGGGCAGCGGGTCCAAGGCCAGCCATCTGGCGTACCTGGGCGATGCGACGATCGGCTCAGGAGTGAATATCGGCGCCGGAACCATCACCTGCAACTACGATGGCGAACGCAAGCACCCAACGCATATCGCGGGCAATGTGTTTGTAGGCAGCAACTCCACCCTCGTTGCTCCGATTGCGATTGCTGAGGGCGCTTATGTGGCGGCCGGTTCGGTGATCACGAAAAATGTCGAGCCGGATTCATTAGCCATCGGGCGCGCCTATCAGGTGGAAAAGCCCGGTTGGGCCAAACGGCGGCGTGAAACCACAAAGCAGCAGCGAGATTAACCGAGGTTCGTCCTGACCGCTGCTCCACATTCTGAGCCGCGGCCGCGCGGC
>DASVGP010000127.1:0-2404 GCA_036379475.1 Bryobacteraceae bacterium
TCAAGACCCCAGTCGGCATCAAGGTTCAGGGACCAAGCATCGACGGCATTGAGCAGGCAGGCGCGCGGATCGAAAGTGTACTTTCCGAAATGCCGCAGGTACGGTCTGTCTTCGCGGAAAAGGTGGCTCAGGGAACCTACATCAACATCAAGCCCAACCGGCAGGCGCTGGCGAAGTATGGCCTCACGGTCGCCAACTTGCAGAACGCGGTCGCGTTCGGGATTGGCGGCGAAAATGTCGCGGAAAATATTCAAGGACGCGAACGCTTTCCCATCAACGTTCGCTACGAGCGAGCCTTCCGCGACAACATTGCGGCAATGGGCGGCGTGCTGATCGGGACGCCGTCCGGCGCGCAGATTCCCCTCAGCGAGGTCGCAAGTATTTCCTTCTCGAACGGGCCGGCCATGATCCGCGATGAAGGCGGCGCACTGACCGGCTATATCTATATTGACCTGAAAGGCTCGAACTATGGAGGGTTCGTCGATCAGGCGAATCAGCGGCTGGCAAAGCTCAAACTTCCCCCCGGCTATACATTCCACTGGGCTGGCGAGTACCGATTCGAGCAGAGAGCCAAGCAGCGGCTCAAGCTGATCCTCCCCATTGTCTTTCTCGTGATTCTGGTCCTGCTCTACCTCGTGTTCCGCTCCACTTCGGAAGCACTGATGCTCATTTTCCCCACGATTTACGCGCTCAGTGGTGGACTGCTTCTGCAATGGCTGCTCCACGATAACTTCAGCGTGGCCGTCGCAGTCGGCTACATCGACCTGTTCGGCATTGCCGTCGAAACCGCCGTCGTCATGCTCATCTACTTGAACGAAGCACTCGAAAAGCGCATTGAGGCGCGTCAGGCGAACTCGCGGGCCGATCTTGAAAACGCGGCGATTGAGGGCGCGGTGCTGCGTCTTCGTCCCAAGCTGATGACGGTTGTCACCGTGATCGCCAGCCTTGCGCCTCTGCTCTGGGAATCCGGCATCGGCTCGGACGTGATGCGGCCCATTGCCGCACCCATCGTCGGCGGCATGGTCACTTCCAGCATCAATGTCCTCATTCTTGTCCCCGTCTTCTTCGTCATGCTGAAAGAGCGGGCCTTGAAGAGCGGATGTCTCTATGCTTCAAGTGGAGAGAATTCCACCTCAGAATAGGCCCCGCTCATCGAGTGGCGGGTATAGACCACATGATCAGCAATTGGCTGCACTATGCCATAAACATACATGGCATAATGCCCAAGGGTTTTTCTGATGAAAACTTCCATCCATTCCACGAAAGCCAGGCCAACCACCAGCACCAGGGCGCTCGAAGAGCGCTTCTTGAATGGCGTATTTGGAAAGCACCCAAGCGAATTGGAGATTGCTCAAGGAGTCGAGCACGGCTTTCCGGTCAAGTCGGTGGACTTTCTGCGCAGCGAAGGCGCCTCCTTCACCGAGGTTCATGAGGTTGTACTACTGGCACGCACGTTGAAGTACCGGAAGGACAAGAAACAGGCGTTGTCCGCCGAGGAATCCGATAGAACCCTGCGCTTGCGCGAATCATCACGCTTGCCGATCACGTATTCGGCGATCACGAAAAGGCTCTCTCTTGGCCGCGTGATGAGAACCGGCTGCTCGGAGGCTGGTTCCCCATCGAACTGCTTCGCAGTGAGACGGGCGGTGATCTGGTGCGCCAGATGCTGTACCAGATCGACGAGGGGATCTACGTTTGATCCTCTATCGGGTCAGCAACCGTGCGGACCTCACGGGCAAAGGCGGTGAGTTGGCGGACGGGCGTTGGCATACGCGTCAGTTGGGCAGCCGCATCGTATATCTCTCCGACCACCCCGCTCTCTGTCTCCTTGGAATGCTTGTACATCTCAAGGAAAAGAGCCGGTTGCCGGACTCCTATCAACTGCTGTCGGTGAACGTGCCGAATCGGCTGATTGGGAAACTTCCACAAGATGCGTTGCCTCCCGGATGGCAGAACCGCCTCACAGTGACTCAGCGGATTGGTAATGACTGGCTGGCTTCCCGTAAAGGTGGTCTGCTGGTGCCTTCCGTGGTGGCTCCGGTTTCGGTGAACTGCCTGCTCAACCCGGCTGCGCCTGAGATCCGCTCTTTGGTAGTCCAGATCGTTGGTCGTTTCCCTTTTGACCGGCGCATCCTCGGCCGGTAATCCCGCTTCTAGGCCACAAGCTCACTCTTCCCTGATCGTCTTCGCGACTAAGTGCTGTTGATGAATCACCATGTCCGACGATTAGAAAGGCGTTCTGGCTCCACGTTTTCGACCACCATCCAGCGCAAATCGCTGTAACGTGACCGCTGCCTTGTTCGCGTCATCCTGCCGCTGATTTCATGGCATAATGTAGGTGTTGAGAGCATGGATACTGCGACACAAATTGGCGACTGGCTGGGTCTGCGGCCTCCGGCCACAG
>DASVGP010000128.1:0-2832 GCA_036379475.1 Bryobacteraceae bacterium
GGGAAAGTCGGGTCGAGATCCGACTGGCTCTCAAGCGGCGCGGGAAAGCCGAAGCGCGTTTCTTCACCTGCGATCTGACCGAAGGCTACATACAAATTAATGGCAGTTACCGGACTTAGAAGGACATATAGGCCGAGGCTCTATCATATCGAGAACGTCAATCCTGAGCTCTCGGACCTTTAATGCCATCGAGCAGTTTGCGCAGCTCTTCGTAATTGCGCCGCGTGACTAACTGGAAGTCTACCGGCAGGCGGGTGAAGCTCTTTAGCTCCTCAAATAACGCCGACGGCGGCGCTTCCGGCCCGGTAATGCGCAAACGACCTTCTTTCACCGCAAATGGCAGCACGCCGAAACGCTTTTCCAAGTGGCGCGGGAGGCTGCGCACGATGCGCCGATCCACCTGCTCAGGATCGATAAGACCATTGGGCAAACCGGATTGCACGCTGATTGCGGCGCATAGATCATCATCGGAGACCAGTCCTCGCTTCAACAAGAACTCGGCAACTCCGACTCCCTCCGGCAGCTCTTTGCGCGCGCGTGCCAGGTCTGCCTCGGAGACATAGCCGCAGGCGACCAGCACGTCGCCGATATCGCGCCTTTCCGGCGCCAGTGCGCGGTCCGGATAGGCATGCTCGGTTTTCAGCCAAACGTGCGGCCGTCCGCGCAGCCGGGCATTGGCATAGCGTAGCACCGCGCTAAAGGACGCCAGGCAATTGATGAAATTCCCATGGAATGCCCGCAGCGGGACACCCGCGGCGAATAGGGTTCCGTAAATACGTGCGGCGCAAACCGTCCGCAACCCCAGACGGAAGCATTGCAGAACGAGGGTGATCCAGCACAGCGTAATCACGTGCGGGTTCGAGACCGCGAAAGCCCAAGCGCGATGCGCGGCGGCGCTTTGGATCCAATCCGCTACGCCGGCGGTAAACAGCAAGTTAGTGATAAAGCCGAGCGGATTGGCGACCAGCACTTTCCGGTCGCGCCAGAACCAATACTTTGTGCCCCACGACCCGCGCCAGCCGGTTCGTTCCCAGCATTGCAGCGCGATTCCGGTCACCCACCGCGTACGCTGCCGGACCGCGGAATGGACCGCCCGCGGAAAATACTCGCGCGTCGCCATGAAACCGTCTTTGCCGCGTTTGAGCGGAACGAAAACCTGCGAAAATCCGGTCTGATGCGCGTACACGCCGATCTCGTAATCTTCGGTGAGGCTTTCGGGATCGAAGACGCAGCCGCCGCGGTCGGCCGCCATGCGGTCCAGGATCTCACGCGCAAATCCCGTGCCCACGCCATTCGAGGGCACAAAGGAACCGATGAATTGCCGGGCGCGCATATCGATCGTCTGGTACTCGGAAAACTCGTCGCAATAAACGCCGTGTGTGATGTCGCGCAGCGGAGTCGAGAGCGGCAGCACGGGAACTTGCACCATGGCGTAGCGCACGCGCTCGCGATCAATCACCGAGAGCGCCTCCGGATGAATCATGTCTTCGGCGTCGTGCAGCACGATGGTGTCGAAACGGACGCCGCGTTCCTGCTCCAGGCGCTGCAGGCCGCGGTAGATCTCGTTCAGGCAATCCGCTTTGGAGGTAGGCCCGGGGCGGGTGCAGATCGCCACGTGTACGTTGCCAAACTTGGCGGCGACGCGCCCTGCCGCTTCGATCGTCGGCTGGTCATTCGGATACGCTCCCAGAAAGAAGTCGTAATTGCGGTAACGGATGGCGGCGATGTTGTCGCAGATCATCTCCTCAATCACCGCCGCTTCCCGCCAGCAAGGAGTGAAGATCGCGATTTTTCTGCCTGGCTGCTCGCGCCCTACTTCCGCGGGTTTGTGTGCACGCCGGCCCCAAAGCCAAATCGCGAGAGGGACGAAATCGTCGATGCCGCTAAGCAGAAGCGTGCCCGCCAGCGCGCCAAGAAGGTACGGCCAGACAAACAAAAGCTCGGCAGGCAGCAAGATATTCTCCCGAGAGTAAAGTGCGGCGGCTGGCTCCCGGCTCTCTTACGATTTCGGCTCTCGGCGCAGGGCAAATTTGCAACAAGCTGTTGCAGAATTTGGCTTGCTGCGCCTACTACCGGGAGAGGGTTCAAGGCCGGGGACTCTTCGGGCATTTCTTCTGGCCAGCGCCGGCGCCGTGCAGCACGCGCTAAATCCGCACGGATCACCCGCGATCCGATACGCCGCAATGTAAGGAGCCTTGCGCCGTGATCGGCCCTTGGCCAGCCGCCGTTGTGCCAATCACATCAATTGTGGCTCAGGTTTCCCGCTACGGAAGTGCCTTGCTCGTTGCTTGCGGCCAGCACAACTCCAAGAGACATGATCGTAGCTTACACCGCCATTTCATTCTTCAAGAATCGATTCGGAAGGAACCTGTAAGCCGATCGCGCGCATCAGCTCGAGGGCGTTGGAGCGCGTCACCACGCCGGGGCGGAGGCGGTAATCAAATTCGATTCGGCCTTGGACGAAGCGGTCCTCGAAGTGTACGTTCGCGGCGCGCGAGCCGAGTTCGGACGCGATATCAGCAAGGGCGAGATCGTGGGTGGTCACCAGGCCAATGGCTCCGGCATCGATGAGGCCGCGAACGATGCCGACCGCCCCGATGCGGCGGTCGTGCGAGTTGGTTCCGCTCAATAATTCATCAAGCAGAAAGAGCACGGGCGGACCGGCATGAGTGAGGTCCACGATCTGGCGCAGACGCGTAATTTCTGCAAAGAAGCGCGAGCGGTTGTCCTGCAGCGAATCGAAGATGCGGATGGAGGCGGCGGGTTGGAGCGGCGAGATGCGCATGCGGCGCGCAGCCACAGGCGCTCCGGCCCAGGCAAGAACGGTGTTCA
>DASVGP010000129.1:0-12944 GCA_036379475.1 Bryobacteraceae bacterium
TCCGCAGTCCGATGTGGATTGTGCTGATCTGACCATCGAGTCCGATGGTGACCCGGTAGTGGACACGTTCCTCCCCTCCAGGCCAGCGCAGGAGGCCTCTGCCCGCGAGCATAACGGATCGAACCGCTTCGTGCATTGGAACCTCCCCCTATGCAGGCAAGCAATACGGGTGCCACGAAACTGAACTTCTTTCGGCGGAATCATCGGACTGCTCTCTTCCCACTCTGCGAGTATTCGGCTATTTGACGCAACGTCTGCGTGATATTACCCAAGCCGAGACTTGTTTCATTAATGGAGCACGCTTAAACCGGCCCGCGGCAAAACGGACCAAAGAATGCTCCGGAAAGCATAGTCGCAGAGGCATTCCATGTGGAATATGAATACACGGACGCCGGAAGATATTTCTGCTGAGCAGAGATCTTTGTTGGCTGCCGACATTGCAGCGATTGAGGAGATTTCGTCGGTGGCCGGTAAACGAGATCTGGGTCCGATGTCCAGGATTCCGGAAGACTCCGAGATTGAATATTGTGGCCCGGGGTTTAATGAACAGACGGTAAGAGTCCGCTGGCACGGAAAATTCTATTTCGTCTTTCGCGAGGATGTCTCCTCCCCGCGCCGCCGACCCGCGGCAAGCTGTGCGTGCTGCTGATATCCCAGGAGACCGGAGACAGATAAGGGCTGCACTTCCACTGCCGGGGCGTTAAGCTTACCAACAAATGAGGACACGAATGATCCCCGCTGTTGAAGCCTCCAGTTCTGCAGAGAGAAGCGTCGAGGCAAGGGACAATGCACCGAGTCGTCTCGCGCTCCTCCGCCGGCTCTCCTGCTCAAAAGCAGTGTGGATTGCGGCCGCTTCCGGAATTGGTATCGCTGCCTATCTTATCTGTCGATACGCGATCCCGGGTGCTGCCGAGCATTCTCACTGGATTCTGATCGCCGTTCTCCTCGGTGCTGGCGGACCATTGGTTGCCGATCTAGCGCAGAAAGCTCTGCGCAACGAGTTTGGTTCAGACCTCTTGGCAGGTCTCTCGATTATTACGTCCATCGTGGTAGGTGAATATCTTGCCGGTTCCATCGTGGTACTGATGCTTTCCGGTGGCACCGCGCTCGAGCAATACGCGATGCGCCGTGCCTCGACCGCCTTGGGTGCGCTCGCGAAACGCTTACCGAGTATTGCTCACCGCCGCGCTGGCTCCCAGATCCTCGACGTTTCTCTGGACAAGGTGCAAACGGGCGATGTACTTCTGGTCTTTCCTCATGAGATTTGTCCCGTAGACGGAGTGGTCTTGGAAGGCCGCGGGACAATGGATGAATCCTATCTGACAGGCGAACCGTACCTGATTTCGAAAACCGTGGGCTCAGCCGTACTCTCCGGCGCTGTGAACGGCGATAGTGCGTTAGCTATTTCCGCGACCAGACTGCCTAAAGACTCGCGCTATGCGCGGATTATGCAGGTTATGCGGGAGGCGGAAAAGAACCGGCCTCGCTTCCGCAGGATTGCTGACCGCCTGGGTGCTTGGTACACCGTTCTCGCAATGGGAGTGGCTATGATCGGTTGGATTGCCGGGCGTGACCCGACACGGTTTTTAGCCGTTCTGGTCATCGCTACACCTTGTCCGTTGTTGCTTGGCATTCCAGTCGCTATCATCGGGGCGATCTCGATTGCGGCTAGCCGGGGAATTATTATCAAGGATCCTGCGATGCTCGAACGCATCTCCCGATGCAGGACCATGATCTTTGATAAGACTGGCACGCTGACCTATGGCAAACCCGCATTGACCGAGATTTTATGCGCTCCGCCGCTAACCGCGCCACAAGCGATCCGGATCGTGGCCAGCGTCGAGCAATACTCCCGGCACCCCTTGGCGCAGGCCATTCTACAACGGGCCCGGAAAGACAGGATCGCTCTGGCGCCGGCCATTGAGGTCAGCGAGAAGCCGGGTGAGGGGTTGAAAGCCAGAGTCGAAGGGACACTTGTCCACATCACCGGCCGCAAACAAGTACAGGAAACAAATTCAGAGCTTGCGGCAGAACTCCCGCCAGCCACTTCGGGGATGGAATGTGTTCTTCTCATAAACGGCCGCTATGGCGCTACTTTTCGGTTTCGGGACGAGCCGCGCGCCGAAAGCCGGTCCTTCATTCGACATCTGGTACCGAAGCATCGTGTCGATCGTCTTCTGCTGTTGTCCGGAGACCGAGAGACCGAGGTGCGCTACCTGGGAAGGGCAGTTGGCATTTCCGAGATGCTATTCGGCAAGAGCCCCGAGGAGAAACTCGCTATCGTTCGCGAAGAAGCCAGCCGCGCGTCCACAGTGTTCGTGGGCGACGGAATTAACGATGCGCCGGCCATGCAGGCGGCGACGGTCGGCATTGCGTTTGGCCAAAACAGCGAGGTTACGGCCGGCGCGGCAGACGCGGTTGTGTTGGAATCATCGCTGAGCAAGGTCGACGAACTCATTCATATTGGTCGCCGGATGCGAAGAATCGCACTCCAAAGCGCTGTCGGCGGCATGGCGCTCAGCATGATTGGGATGCTGATCGCGGCGGCTGGCTACCTTCCACCAGTCATCGGAGCAATCGCCCAGGAGATCCTCGATCTTGCGGCAGTACTCAATGCGCTACGAGTAGCGCTACCCAGTGGCGAGCTACGCCCCGATTGAAGAATTGATTCAAATTATTCTCTGATTCACCGGCCACGGGATGCACCTGTGCGTTTTCAAGCCACAGTGCCGCTGGAGGACACGCGTGCTCGCCGATCGGCAACACGAATCTCGAAACCGATGACGAATTCCTGGGCTACGAATGGCACGGAGTTGTGGTCTGGCACGAAAACGAATGGGGCTACGCATGTCCCATCGCAGATCTGATCCGGTTGGTTGCCGTCAAAGGTCTTGAAGGATCTAAACCCGCCTCTAACGCGAGCGATGCGGTGCTAGTCTGACGCCGTCAGGAAGTGCCGACGTTTTCCGGCGCTCTGCATTGCTGAATCCGAAGTCGGTGGACGAGAATTCGAGAGTGCCTTACGAGCGGGATGTGAGGACGGGCTTGCCGTCGGCCGTGTCCGTCGTAATTCCAGCTTCTACGTGCAGGAACCGATTACCGATAGCGATCGTTCCAAAGGTGGATTACTGGATTCTGCAGATCGTGTTCATAACCGAGGATGCTCAAGGCACCAGTGCCCAGCAAAAGGTACCGCCCCGCTGCGGCGTGCAGTCCCAACCAGCGCACCGCGAGGACGCGTAGGAAATGGCCGCTCGAGAAAAGCAGCGTACTGCCATTGATTCCGCGAAGCCGGCGAATGACACCGTCGGCCCGAGTTGAAACCGTCGACACCGATTCCCCATGGGGACACCCGTCCAAAAAAAGATCCCAACACGGCCGCTCCCGGCGGATCTCGTCGGTCGTTTTCCCTTCGTAGACGCCGTAATCCCATTCAACGAGGTCGCGATCGATCTGTACTCCGGTACCAAACCCAGCTAGCTCGCAGGTCCGCAGAGCCCGCTGCAACGGGCTGGCGAATACGGCGTCAAAGCTTAAGCCTTTGAGCCGCTCGCCCAGCGGTGTGAGCGGAAGATCGGTCAAACCGGTGTGCTGGCCGGAAATCGTCCATGCAGTTTCGCCGTGGCGGACGAGGTATATCAGCGGGACCTGAGAATTCATGGCACTCTGCGATAGAGGGCTTCCTTCACATTCCACTACGATGGATGCGGCTCACCCAATATGCAGCGCACCGTATCGCGCGCGATCAGCAGTTCTTCATCCGTCGGTATGGCATAGACGGTTATGTGCGACGGTTCGCGACTGATGCGCGCCTCGACGCCAACGGCGTGATGGTTGGCCTCTTCGTCAAGCTTTAGGCCGGCCCATTCCAACCCCCCACAAATCGCCGCCCGAATCTCCGGTGAGTTTTCGCCGATTCCTCCGGTGAAGATCACAGCGTCGGCTCCGCTCATCGCAGCCAAGTACGCCCCAATGTACTTGCGCGCCCGGTAGCAAAACACTTGGATTGCCAACTGTGCACGCGTGCTGCCTTGCTGGATCACGCTCTGCTGTAACTCCCGCATGTCGTTCGTCAATTCTGAGAGCCCGAGCAAGCCGGACTGTGTATTCAGCACATTCTCTACTTCGTGTACGGAAAGCCCTTCCTTGGAAGCGATCACGGTCATAATGGCAGGATCGATATCGCCGGATCGCGTCCCCATTACCAGACCTTCCAATGGTGTCATGCCCATCGATGTATCGACCGGGTAACCGCCACGAATGGCGGCAACGGAACAGCCGTTACCGAGATGAAGCGTGATGACGTTGGTCTGTTCGCGAGTGATCTGGCGCAGCACGCGATAGCGATGAGAGACATAGCGGTGAGAGGTCCCATGGAAACCGTAGCGTCGGATACGATATCGCTGATAAAAGCGATACGGAATTGCATAAAGGTAGGCAGGTTCGGGGATTCGCTGATGAAAAGCCGTATCGAAGACGGCTACCTGCGGCACTTTACTGCCGAATTCTTGCCGAACCGCAAGAATTCCGGCGATGTTATGCGGATTGTGCAAGGGGGCAAGATCGATGCAGTCTCGAATGTCCTTTATGACCACGTCGGTAATCACGACAGACTCCGAAAACAGTTCCCCGCCGTGCACCACCCGATGTCCCGCCGCGTGAATGTCAAAATCGGGCAGCAGCAGCCGAATTATATAGGCAACTGCTGCCCCGATATCCGTCAGGGCGGCATTAGACGTTTGTGTCCCTTGGCGGCCGCGAATGCTAATAACGGCATCGCCCCCAATCCGCTCAATCAAGCCCCGGCATAATCGCTGGTCCCGATTCTCCTCCATCCGTTGCAGATCGGTTGCAATGAGCTGAAATTTGAGGCTCGAACTTCCTGCATTCAAGACAAGGACGTTCATTTCAGGTTCGGCTCGATGGATCTAATAGGGCCACTTCCAATGTAGGATCTCCGGCTTGTCTACACCGTTCTCGTACGCATAGCTCCGGCATTCGATCTGCTGATTTTTGAAATCTTCCTTGGCATGGGCGCCGGCCGCCTGCAGACGAGGAACACGATCGATCACATCGATCGCGATGCTAAAACGATCCACCTGATTCTGAATCGCGAGTTCGAGCGGAGTATTGATGTTCCCGCGCTCCTTGTATCCGCGCACATGCAGGTTATGGTGGTTCGTACGCCGGTATGCCAAGCGGTGAATCAGCCAGGGATATGCATGGAAATTAAAAATGATCGGTTTATCGACTGTAAACAGAGAATCGAAGTCACGATCCGATAGCCCATGCGGATGCTCTGTATCCGGCTCCAGACGAAAGAGGTCTACCACATTGATAAATCTGATTTTGAGATCGGGGAACTGCTCCCTAAGCAAAGCGTTCGCGGCCAACGCCTCTTGCGTCGGTATATCGCCGCAGCCGGCCAGCACGACGTCCGGCTCGCACCCTTTATCCGTGCTGGCCCATTCCCAAATGCCGAGCCCTTTCGTGCAGTGCGCGATGGCCGCCTCCATGTCAAGATACTGCAGGTGCAACTGCTTGTCCGAAACAATCACGTTTACATAATCAGTGCTTCGCAGGCAATGGTCTGCCACAGAAAGCAAACAGTTCACATCCGGAGGAAGATAGACCCGCGTAATTTCGGGACTCTTATTCGCAACCAGGTCGAGAAATCCCGGATCTTGGTGCGTGAATCCGTTGTGATCCTGCCGCCATACCGTGGATGTGATCAGCAAGTTCAGCGACGAAATTGGTGCTCGCCAGGAGAGCTTTTTGCTAATTTCCAGCCATTTCGCATGCTGGTTGAACATCGAGTCGATCACGTGAACAAAAGCTTCATACGTCGAGAGAAGGCCGTGCCGGCCCGTAAGCACATACCCTTCCAGCCAGCCTTCCAGAGTATGCTCGCTGAGCATCTCCATCACGCGTCCGTCCGGTGAAAGCTCCGCACCGTCTTGATCTTCGGGAAAGTATTCGGCCATCCAGACTTTCTTGGTCGCTTCGTAGACCGGGGTCAGCTTATTCGAAGCGGTCTCATCGGGTCCGAAGACGCGGAAGTTGCCGGGATTGTCGCGAAGCACATCCCGGAGCAGCTGGCCTAATGGCGGCGTGTTTTCTACTTCCACTGTACCGGGTGCTGTCACGTCAACGCCGTACTGACGGAAATTGGGCAAACGGAGCGCCTTTCGTACCAAACCGCCGTTTGCGATCGGGTTCGCGCTCATGCGCCGCGTGCCTTTCGGAGGCAGTTCCTTAAGCTCGGGAATCAGGCGTCCGGCTTGGTCGAATAGTTCCTCTGGTTTATAGCTGCGCAGCCAGTGCTCCAGAATTTGCAGATGTTCGGGATTGTGCGCTACGTCCGCCACAGGCACCTGGTGCGCCCGCCATGAGCCCTCTACCATGTGATGATCGATTTCGGCAGGCGCGGTCCAGCCTTTCGGAGTCCGGAGGATGATCATCGGCCACCGCGGCCGCTTGTCGTTCTCGCCTTTGCGCGCAGCGTCCTGTATCGAAAGAATTTCACCGATGCAGTGCTCAAGTGTCGCGGCGACGGCCTGATGCATGCTCTCGCGATCCGATCCCTCGACAAAGTAGGGCTTATACCCGTAGCCACGGAAGAGATCTTCCAATTCTTCATGGCTGATTCGCGCCAAAATGGTCGGATTGTTGATTTTGTAACCGTTCAGATGGAGCACCGGAAGCACTGCACCATCGCGGGCCGGATTCAGAAACTTATTGGAGTGCCATGCCGTCGCCAGCGGTCCCGTTTCGGCTTCGCCGTCCCCGACCATCACGACGCTGAGCAGATCCGGACGATCCAGAACGCTCCCAAACGCATGTGACAGGCTGTACCCTAATTCACCGCCTTCATGGATGGACCCCGGAGTCTCGGGAGTGCAATGGCTGCCAATGCCTCCCGGAAACGAGAATTGGCGGAAAAAATGGCAGAGGCCCTCTTCGTCTTCGCTATTCTCTGGGTAAATTTCCGAATACGTGCCTTCCAAATACGCGTGCGAGAGAACCGCAGGTGCTCCGTGTCCCGGCCCCGCAATGAAGATCATATTCAAATCGCGCTGCTTGATGAGACGGTTGAGATGCAAGTAAATGAAGCTCATTCCAGGATCGGAACCCCAGTGCCCTAGCAGCCGAATCTTTGTATCCTCCGCTCGCAACGGCCGGCGCAAGAGCGGATTACCGCGCAGATAGATCATGCCCAAACACAGGTACAGGCTCGCGCGAAAGTAAGCATCCATTGCGCGCAGTTCCTGGAAAGCAAGGGGAACCCCCTGAACGGTCGATCGTGCCGGCCCGAAGGCACTTAGATTGTCGGGAGTTCGAGCAGTCGCAGCAGAAGAATTCGCCATAATCTATATACCACCTAAGACGATGTAATCAGACCCTCGGTGACTGGTCCGTTGTCCGGAGCCTAAAACGGCTCCGAACTCAGTACTTCAGCGTGCGCTCGCAGGCTTCGAGAACATCCTTGACTGCCGGCAGCACCATCAGCTCCAAATTAGCTGCGGAGGGTACAAAGGAGTCCTTTGCTGCGACGCGGGCGATCGGCGCATCGAGAGCCTCAATACAGTTGGTTGCGATCCGCGCGGCAATCTCCGCGCCGAATCCCATCAGTAGCGAATCCTCGTGCGCGATGACTACACGGTTCGTCTTGCGCACACTGGCATAGATCAGTTCCTCATCGAGAGGCGCAATTGAACGCAAGTCGATCACCTCCACGGCGTATCCGTGTGCCTCTAGCTGCTTGGCGGCTTCGAGCGCCAGATATACGGTGCTCCCCCACGTGATAACGGTCACATCGCGGCCTTCACGCCATATGCGCCCACGCCCGAATGGCAGCACGTAATCGGCATCGGGCTCGGGAGTCCTCGCCTGAATTTTTCGATACAAACCCTTATGCTCCAGGAAGATGACAGGATCTTCCGAACGCGCTGCAGCTTTAATCAGGCCTTTCGCATCTTCGGCGCAGCTTGGAAATACAACACGCCATCCCGGTATATGGGAGAAAAAGCTCTCGACACACGTGGAGTGCCACGGTCCGCCTTTGATGTAGCCCCCAACGGCAATCCGGACAACCACTGGGCACGTCCAGACGCCGGCACTGCGCCAGCGAACCGTCGCGATTTCGTCACGCAATTGCAAAGCAGCCGGCCAGAGATAATCGGCGAACTGAATTTCGACAATGGGCTTATAGCCTGCAATCGCCATTCCTCCCGCAACGCCCGCGATACTGGCTTCGGCCAGCGGTGAGTTGGCCACGCGGTCGCCAAATGCATCCGTGAGGCCACGCGTGACTCCGAAAACCCCGCCTTTCGGATCTGCGACGTCTTCACCCCACATGACGATTTTGGGATTCGACGCCATTTCTTCTCGCAAGCCATGATTAATTGCATCGATCATCGCGATGGGTTCTTGCGAAAGATAGCTCGGTGGAGATTCAGGCGCAGCTGGAGATTCCGCGTAGATCTGTGCGAGCAAGTCGTGCCCGCCGGGTTCGGGCTGACGGTCGGCCCAATCCGCAGCGGCATCGACTTCGTTCTTCACTTCTTCTCGGATGGCTTCGACTTGAGCACCGTTCAACGCGCCACATCTCAATAGCTGGGCCTCAAGTTTCAATAGCGGATCGCGCTCCGCCAGACTTCGCAGCTCCTCATCGCTGCGGTATTTCCGCTGGTCGTCCGAGGAGGAGTGCGGATCGAGCCGGGGCACCTTCGCTTCCATCAGCGCCGGTCCTCTACCCGCTCGAATGGCTCCGATCAGGGATGGGGCTGTGCGGCAAATCTCATCAAGAGAGGTGCCGTCCGCCTCGACAGCGCGGACACCGAAAGCCTCCGCGATCCGATGCACCGAAGATGCCGTTTGCGTATGCTGTGGAACACTGATGGCATATCCGTTGTTCTGGATTACATAAAGAACAGGAAGCGATTCCCGAGCCGCCCAATTCAAAGACTCGAAAAACTCGCCTTCGCTGGTGGCTCCTTCGCCCGATTCCACGTAGACGAGAGCATCCGTTCCTCCACGCTTCAGAGCCTTTGCCGCCCCGACGGCCGGCAGGTACTGTGTTCCAGTACATGCGGTTTGCGACACCAGATTCAGTGCCCGCGAGGAAAAGTGTTCGGGCATATTGCGGCCCTCTGAATTCGGATCGCCCGCGCGCCCGAGCATTCCGAGGAAAATATCCTTGAGCGGCACCCCCAACGCGATCGTGCTGGCTTTCGATCGGTAATAGGTAAAGAACCAATCGTGACCGGGCCTCAAAAGTGAAACCATCGCCGCCTGTGTGAGCTCATGTCCGCGGCTGGAAGCAACAAAGGAGCATTTGCCCTGCTTGGCGAATGTCTTCATGCGCTCCTCAACATAGAAGACGGTAACGAGCTTTCGATAAACATTCAGGCTGAGCTCGGAAAGCAGAATCGATTCTGCCTTCGGACTGTCGATGACCGCGGTTGCCATGATCTAGATTCTTCTCCTTAAATGGTGCCCTTACGCCTGCTTCAGAAATTTACGCCGCACATGCACGCTTCCTGATAAGAACAGTTTTGAGACCAAATTGGGTTGAAACATTCTAATCGGCGCTCGCCTCGATGCAGGATCGCTCAATTGTGCGCCCGCATGCGATGCATGTGTCAAAACTTTGAAGCAATATAGACGCCACCGAAGCAGGAGATCCTCTTCACGCAGCACCCGGAACCCGAGTTTGCCAGACTGCACTGCGGCTCTAAAGAGTGCCAAATGGCGCAGTGCGGGTGAAATCGCCCACCCGGCCCCGTTAATTCCCCGCAATACCCTGTCAGAGCCTGTTTCCAAGCGGCCACAGGCTTGCGCAAGGATGAGTTCCGTGCTGCAGTCCCGATCCCGACCAGCCACAGGCCAGCGATCCCTGCCCCGTGCGGAACCGTTTTCTATATTGCCCCAATCTGGTGTGACCACGCGGGTCGGGACGGTGGGTTGATCGTTGCACTGTATATAGTGGCTCGATTGGGCCGGAGGACGTTATATGGCAAATGGCGCTTTTCAATCCATTCTGCTCCGGGTTGATTCCTCTCCGATGAGCGATGTCAGGACGCTCTATGTGCGCGCGCTGGCCGATATTGGTGGAGTTACTGTCACGCTCCTGCATATTGTGCCTTGGCTGTCGGGATGATACAGCGCCACTGAACTTCGTCCACCCCCTGATTCGGAGATCAAGCTTTACGCGACACTTGCAACCGCCAGGTGCTATCGCTGGACAAGTTTGGAGAGCGGCATTTTACACAAATTATCCTGCGTGCGCCTAGCGAAGGAAGGTGCGGTTGCGGACACGGTCGCGCATGGTATGCAATACGAGGTTTCCGGGAATTCGATAGTCGACATCAGTTGGCTCGCCATACCCGCAAACTTTAATCGCCATCTCTTGATATTCACGTGCTAGTGGAGTCAGGCCAAGCACACGCACGGGCGGGCCCGTCAGAGATCCGAGCTGGTTTTGGATATTTTGCAGCGTCACTCCGGACATAAGTAACTCGAGAAAATTGCAACTGAGGTCCATGAGACGGCCAGGCAGACGGAGTCATCTGCGATCGCTTTATGGCAAGCGAACTGCATCCTAACCGCATGACAAATGCCGACCACGACCTTGCCCCTGCCCGAGACCGCTACTCCGATGAACGGGTTATCGGAAGCAGAAGCCACACGTCGGCTCGCTGAATTTGGGCCCAATGATCCGGCACCCTCTCGGAAGCGCTCGACTGTATTCGCTTTGCTGCTGCTATTTCTGAACCCACTCGCAATCGTGCTTCTGGTGGCAGCCGTGTTCTCGGCGTTTCTAGGTCAACGCGTCGACGCGGCCATTATTGTCCTGGTGGTTCTCATCGGCAGCGCCATCAATTTCTGGCAGACCTACCGCTCGGAACACGCCGTCGAGCGGTTGCGGCAATCCGTAACCAGCACGGCGTCTGTCCTTCGCGGCGGCGAATGGAGGCAAATCCCACGGCAATATGTTGTCCCAGGCGACGTCGTACGGCTGTTTGCTGGCGATCTCGTTCCCGCAGATGCCAGATTAATCCAGGCAAAAGACTTATACGTCCAGCAGGCAGCCCTCACGGGCGAATCGCTTCCCGTGGAAAAAGAAGTTCGCACTCGGGAAGCGGCAACAGCTAGCCCGGAGGCGACACATATGGTATTCCTTGGCACTTCCGTTGTTAGCGGAACGGCAATCGCAGAAGTGGCCGCGACCGGTGCCGCCACCGTGTTCGGCGGCATCGCCGCTCGCTTGGCTCTGCATCCGCAAGAGAACGAATTCGAGCGAGGGTTGCGGAAGTTCAGCTTTCTCATTATGCGGGTGGTGCTCTTTCTCGTTCTCTTTCTTATCGTTGTAAGCATTGCGCTGCACCATAATCCACTCGAATCACTGCTCTTCGCTGTAGCCCTGGCGGTTGGGTTGACGCCGGAGTTCTTACCCATGATCACTTCCGTCACGCTCGCTCAGGGCGCAGTGCGGATGGCTCGCCAAAAAGTCATTGTGAAGCACCTTCCCGCCATTCAGAACCTGGGCAGCATCGACGTCCTTTGTAGCGACAAAACGGGGACGCTTACAGGGGGCATAATGAAGCTCACTCGAAGCCTGGATGCGGATGGTGCGGATTCGGCAAATACGTTATTTTGGGGCTATTTGAATAGCAGATTCGAGACAGGTGTTCGGAACCCGCTCAACTCGGCGATCATGGAGACCGGATGCAGCGGAGCCGATCAATATACGAAGTGCGACGAAATCCCTTTTGACTTCGAAAGGCGTCGCGTTTCGATTGTGGTGACACGTGACGGTCACAATCTCTTGATCTCGAAAGGCGCGCCGGAATCGGTAATTCAGCAATGTTCCACCTATGAGTCCTCCGGACGAATCATCTCGATCCTTCCTGGAGGACGAGCAGAGTGCCTGAAGATGTTCCACCAACTGAGCGACCAAGGTGACCGCGTTCTGGCCGTTGCTTATCGTCCAATCGAGAGCCGGGGCGCTTACAGCGTAGACGACGAATCGGATCTCATACTTGCCGGCTATTTGGCCTTCGCCGATCCGCCGAGGCCCGATACAGCAAAAACAGCGGCTGCGCTTCGGGAAGATGGAATTCAACTCAAGATCGTAACGGGCGATAACGATCTGGTTACCCGTCACATTTGTGAACAGGTCGGTATTGATCATTCCCACCTCGTCTTAGGCGAAGAAATCGAGCGAATGACGGATACGGCGCTGCAACACGTCGTAGAAGAGGCAACCGTGTTCGCACGCGTTTCGCCCGCGCAAAAGAACCGCATCATCATCGCTCTCAAGCGGCGCAGCCATGTCGTCGGCTACTTGGGAGACGGCATCAACGACGCCCCTTCTCTGCATGCGGCCGATGTCGGCATTTCTGTCGATGGAGCTACCGACGTCGCGCGCGATGCAGCGGATATCATTCTCATCGAACGTGGATTGGACGTGCTTCATGCCGGAATTCTCGAAGGTCGCAAAGCATCCGGTAACGTGCTCAAGTATTTACTTATGGGCACGAGTTCCAATTTTGGGAACATGCTGAGCATGGCTGGTGCGTCGCTGTTCTTGCCGTTTCTTCCCATGTTGCCCACCCAGATTTTAGTCAATAATTTCTTATATGACATGGCGCAAATCACCATTCCCACCGATGCAGTCGATCCTGGCTACCTGCGCAAGCCACAGCGCTGGAGCATTTCTCTCATTCGCAATTTCATGGTCTTGATTGGGCCGATCAGCTCCATTTACGATTTCTTGACCTTCTTTATTCTGCTGCGGTATTTCCATGCAAGCCAGGCTGAGTTTCACACCGGATGGTTCGTCGAGTCTCTCGCGACCCAGACGTTGGTCCTATTTGTGATCCGGACGTTCGGGAACCCCTTAAAGAGCAGACCTAGCCGGCCGCTCGCCACAACGGTTG
>DASVGP010000130.1:0-7014 GCA_036379475.1 Bryobacteraceae bacterium
CAGATGAACGAAGGCACTGAGAGGGACCATGCCACCTTTGTTATTGGAAACATAAAATTGTGAGATATCCCGGGCATTCTGTCGATAATTGGCATCAGCTTCGACATACACCTGCCATTGGCGGCCAAAGCGGTTGAAGTAATTGACCAGGAATCCGCCTAAATACGTTTGCAGCGTCTGATAGACATCGGCGATATTGACACCCTGGCGGATTACCTTGGCCCGGTCAACCTGGGCGAGCATCTGCGGCGCATCGGGATCGTAGGTAGTCATCACACCGGTCAGTTCTTTGCGTTTCCGGGCCGCAGCCAGGAACGTTTGCAAGTTTTTGCCCAGGAACGCCGGCCCGCTGCCGGAGCGGTCTTCCAACATGAAGGTGATGCCGCCCGAGGTGCCAACACCTGGAATCGCCGGCGGCGAGAAGGAGAACGCGACCCCGTCCTTCACGGTTTGCAGCTCTCGCGTAATATGAGCCCGGATCGCATCGAATTGCTCGGCGGGCTTGGTGCGCTCACCCCAGGGTTTCTCCGTAACGAAAAAGAAAGCGCCATAACTGGACTCGACTCTGCTGAGCAGGCTGAAACCCATGACCGAGGTGATGCCCTGGATACCCGGCGTGTTCATCACGATCTTCTCCACTTGGCGGGCCGCGGCAGAGGTGCGCTGCATCGAAGCCCCATCCGGCAACTGCATGGAGATGAAGAGATAGCCCTGATCTCCTTCCGGAACAAACGAAGTCGGGAGCTTGCCGGCGATGAAAACGGCAGCGGCGCCGATGGCGGCCAGACACAGCAGCGAAAATACCGCTTTGCGGATGAGGCGGCCGGATACATTCAGATAGCCTTCCCGGAAGAGATCGAAGCCGCGGTTGAATCCGCTGAAAACACGGGCCATCACGCCATGTTCCTTCTTGGGCCGCAGCAGCAGCGAGGCCAGCGCCGGGCTGAGCGAGAGCGCATTGAAAACGGAAAGGAGCACCGAAATGACGATGGTGATCGCGAACTGCTGATATAGGCGGCCGGTGATGCCGGGAATAAAGATCGTCGGCACGAACACCGCGGCCAGAATAAGTGCTGTGGCGACGACCGGCCCGGCCACTTCGCTCATGGCCTTAAGAGCGGCATCGCGCGGCGTCATGCCCTCCTCAATATGGCGCTGGCAGGCCTCCACCACGACAATTGCGTCGTCTACCACCAGTCCTATGGCCAGCACGAGGCCGAATAAAGTGAGCGTGTTGATCGTAAATCCGACCAGCGGGAAAACGATGAAAACGCCAACCAGCGCAACGGGAATGGCCGCGAACGGGATCAGCGTGGCGCGCCAGTCCTGCAGAAAGATAAAGACGACCAGGATCACCAGTCCGAGCGCCTCGGCGAGAGTCTGCAGAGTCTCGCTAATGCTATCGCTCACGGCGGTAGTCGTATCGAGGCTGATCTTGTAAGCCAAGTCCGGGGGAAAGCGCGCGGCCAGCGCCTTCATTTTTGCGTTTATGGCTTGGGCATCGGCAACCGCGTTGGAGCCGGGGAGTTGAAAGATAGCCAGGATCGCCGAGGGTTTGCCGTTATAGCGTCCCGAACTGTTATAGTTCTGCGCTCCAAGCGAGACGCGTGCGACATCTTTCAAACGCAAAGTCGACCCGTCGGGATTGGTGCGCAGGATGACGTTGCCGAACTGCTGTTTGCTAATCAGCCGGCCTTGCGCCTGCACGGCGTAGGTGAATTGGGTTCCATTGAGCGCCGGTTCTCCGCCGATCTGCCCGCCGGGATTGATGGTGTTTTGCGCCTGCAGCGCCGAAATAATCTGGGGCACCGTGACCTGCATGGCCGCGAGCCGCTGCGGATCCACCCAGATACGCATGGCATATTGCCCGGCGCCGAAAATGACGACCTCCGCAATACCGGGGATGCGCTGGATCTGATCGACCATGTTGATGTAGCCATAGTTGGCCAGGAACGTGCCGTTATAGCTTCCGTGGGGCGAATACAACGCGATCAGCATCAGCGGAGAGGAGAGCGATTTCTGCACCGTCACTCCGGTAGCGTTTACCTCGGCAGGGAGCTGCGTTTGCGCCTGCGAGGTGCGCATTTGCGTCAGCTCTTGGTCGAGATTGGGATCGGTCTTTACGTCGAAATCGATCAGAGTCTGCGACCGGCCCGTAGCGGAATTGACCGAATACATATAGTCCATGTTGTCGACGCCGCTGATCTGCTCTTCGAGTGGCGTGGATACCGACTGCGCTACGGCTTCGGCGTTGGCGCCGGGATAGTTAGCAGTCACGCGAATCTCCGGCGGCACAATGCTTGGGTACTGGGAAACCGGGAGACGGCCTGCCGAAATCGCCCCCACGATAACCATGAAAATGGCGATTACGATCGCGACGATCGGCCGGCGGATAAAAAACTTCGCCATGGACTACTCTTCCTGGTTCTCCTCGTAAGGCGATTCGAGTTTTCGGCCGCTCACCGGCTGCGGATTCACAGTCTCGCCATCGCGAACCTTGTCTGTGCCTTGAGCAACCACGCGGTCTCCCGGCTTCAGGCCCTTTTCGACGATCCACATGTTTTTGTATTTCTCGCCTGGTGTGATCTCCGTAATATGAACCTGATTGTGCTGGTCAACTATGGCCACCTGGTAGCGCCCTTGCAATTGCGAAACCGCTTCCTGGGGCACCAGCAGGGCCCTCTTATTTATGGCTGTGAGCGCGCGGACGCTGCCGAACTGGCCCGGGCGCAGAATCCTTTCCGGATTCGGAAAGGCACCCACGATGAGAATGGTGCCGGTCTGGCTGTTCACCTGGCGATCGGCGAACAGCACACGGCCCTTATGGGGGTAAACCTCGCCGTTTGACAACGTCAGCTGAAGCGGGACTGAATTATTAGACCCCAGCAGCGTCGCCGGGTCGGAGCCGCGCGGCCTGGTTTTGATGTTCGACGCCAGACTCAAATATTCCCGCTCGCTAATCGAAAAATAGACTTTGATCGGATTCACTCGAGAGACCGTGGTGAGCACAGTTGTGGGCGAGACCAGATTGCCGATCTGCGTCGTGGCTAGCCCGGCGATTCCGTTTACAAGCGATCGCACTTTGGTGAAGCCGAGGTTCAATTTTGCCGTCTCCACGGCCGCTTTCGCCCCCGCAATGGACGCCTGGGCGGAGGTGATCAGCGCCTGATCCTGCTTTTCGGCCTGGATTTCGTTATCCAGTTGGCTTTCCGAAACCGCGTGCGCCTCAGCCAGCGGCGAATCGCGCTTAACGTTGATCTGGGCGAGGCCAAGCTGCGCCTGAGCCTGCCCGAGTTGCCCGCGCGCCTGCGCCAATTGCCCTTTGGCCTGGTCGACAGCCGCTTGAAAAGGCCGCGGATCGATTTCGAACAGCACCTGACCTTTGTGTACTTGCGAGCCTTCACGATAGAGCTGCTTGATGAGGTATCCCGTGACTTGCGGCTGGATGTTTGCGTTGACGTAGCCTTCGAGCGTAGCGACCCAATCGCCGTACTCGGGCACAGTTTGCTGCTGAACACTGGCGACACCGACGATAGGCGGCGGAGGTGGCCCCGGCTTGGCGTTGGGGCTGCCTCCGCAGGCGGCCAGCAGCAGAAACAGCAGCGCGGCGCTCGCCGCAAGAACCATCCGCATCTACTTCAAACCTCTCCCTTCCAGAGCGGGCGCCTTGGTCCGCGCCCGGAAATAACACAACAGAAGCGTCTTAAACTCCTGCACGAAATACGGTCTCTCGGCCGGCTTGGATTCGGCGTAAACCACCCGGAGGGCCCGCATGATTTGCTGGGTGACCACGGCCAGGCGGTGCGCTTTTTGACGCGGCATGCGCGGCTTGCGCTGGGTGAACAAGTCTGTCAGTTGTTCGCGAAAGCGCAGCCGCGCTGAGAATCTTCCCGGGCTTATCGGCGCATCCAGCAGTCTTAGAAATGCCGGATGATCTTCGTAGAACCCCACCATAATGTTAATCAGATGGTCCACCAGTTCCCGCAGGTTCAGATTTTGCACATCTCTTTTTAGCGGCTCCCAGCGTAATTGCAGCTCGCGGCAATATTCGGCGCGCAGCTCCTCGGCGAGCGATTCCTTATTGGGAAAAAATTGGTACAGCGAGCCGATGGAGGCGCCCGCGCGGCCGGCGATTTCGCTCATGGTAGCAGCCTCGTATCCGGATTTGGCGATCACGGCGGCGGCCGAATCGAGCAGCGCGGCGACACGGCGCTCGCCACGTTCCTGGATCGGGTTTCGTCGGCGCGCAACCGACAAATGCGAGGGCACACTCATATTCTACAAACATGAGCCCCGCCTCATGTCTCGTGCGCGGCAGACTATCGTTTTTTTGGTCTGCCGGCTTGTTTGTCTCACCACGGCAGACGACGGAAACCGATCGTCTGCCCCACTTGCCCGATAAATTTGCGTGCGCCTGCCTTTAGGAGAAATCGCGCCGTCCAGCGCGCCAGGAAATGAGAAGCGAGCGCCTGCGCAAACTGCTCGGATGTCAACAAGCTTAGCAATTCCGTGCCGGTGTTCCAGTCGGTGTCATGCCAGGCGGAGATCCGCTTGTTGATCTCGTAGGCAATCGCCAGATTTTTTCCGTATTCGGAATGCCATTGCGATTGGTAACGTTGCAAAAAATGCGCCGAGCAATCGTTGGCATTGACTGCATCTGCGGCGACCGCCCCGGCCATCCGCCCGGCTTTCATCGCCCAACGGATTCCCTCGCCAACCAGCGCAGACGCCTGCCCCGCGGCATCTCCGGCGCCCAGAATCCCGTCGGAGACAAAGCTTTCGGCCAGGCCTTCGGAGGGGATCAGCCCGAAATGATATTCCATCGGCTGCGCGCCGCTCAAATCCGCACCCCATGCCGCCGCATTTTCTACCACTGCGTCCAAGTGCGCTTCCGGGCGGGCGCCCGCGTCCGGGTGGATGATGCCGACGCCAACCCGCACGCGGTTTCCGCCCCAAGGCAGCATCCAGGCATATCCGGCCGGAGCGATTCGATTGCCGACGATGAGAAGCGCTTCATCCTGGTTGTAATGCGGCGCAAACAGATCGTATTCGGCCCCTACGCCGAAGCGTTTGCAGCCGGGACCGGCAGGCGTCTGTTTCAGCAGTGACGAGCGGTATCCGGTAGCATCGATAACCACGCGCGCATCGATAGCAAATTCTTGATGCACCTGACCTTTCGCGCGGACACCTCGCATCGCGGTCTGCCTGAAAATCGGTTCCGTTGCCGTTGTGCCGACCAGGATTGTCGCACCCGCCGCCGCCGCGCGCTCGGCCAGGAATTGAAAAACCCCGCGCACGTCCAGCACGCATAACGCAGGCTCCGGGTATACGAATGCGGCTGAGCGCCCGGGCGCTACGAAGCGGCAGCGGCGGATCGGATGATACAGACTTGCGGGAACGCCGAGCGCCTTCATTTCGGCGATGAAACTGCCGCCGCTGGTACGAGTGGGCGTACCGATCTGGTTCGATTGTTCGAGCAACGTGACACGGCAACCGGCTTGGGCCGCGGCGGTTGCGGCTTCAAGGCCCGCCGGACCGCCTCCGGCAATGACGATGTCGGTTTCCATGTTCATCGCATGTGGAATAGGCCCTTTGGCCGGCTCCGTTCCGATGATACTTAACCGACGCCAAACGCCGTGGCGCACGCACTCATTGCGTGCCGCGTCGCGACTCTTCGCGACGCATGGCGGAGTCTTCCGCTCCCCAACGCTCGGGGTCGCGTATCACGGCTGGCCAACAATTTTATAATCGGCAGGAACCTGAAACAGCGCTGGGTCGGGTTCCTCCAGAGAAATATTGGTCAGCTTCGACGTCTGCTCGCCGTATCGCGGATCCGAGGTCTTGGACAGGACCACCATGCCCAATTCGGGTGAGGTCCAGGTTTCGGAGGTGGTTGTGACCGGCCCGTCGTTTCCGAAGTATCCCACCGGATAAGTGGTGGTGATGCGCCAGCCTTGAGCCGTTACGCCGTCGATCTCTTGCGGGCCGAGCCGCTCACGACTCATAGTGAGATGAGGCCGCGCGGAGGGTTGCGCAGGTGCCGATGTGGCGGGCGCCTTGACGACGTGACCGCTTTTTGTGAACCATTCAGATCCGGCAGCCGGGCGCGGTGGCAGTATGTTGCCAGGCGGCCAGCGCATCCGGCGGGCGGTGTGCGCACCTGCATTCAGTATGTAGCGATAGCCCGCGACCGGATCGCTGATGATGACGAAAACAGTCCGAGGCGTGGCGCCATTCGGCAGGGTAGGAATGGTCTCCCTGCGGGTCCTGCCTTCGGAATCTCGGTACAGCTTGACCCTCTGAACGATCTGTTTAATATGAGTACCGTCAGCGAGCGTTTGGGTATGCTCCACGATCCGTTCCGCCGAATAGGGCATGCCGACGACCGGACGGCCCATGGGTTCTCCAAAAGTTAGCCCGCCCCGCATCACCATCTCGTGGGGTGGTCCGATCGCGGGGATGACGGCGCCAATGGAGCCCGATCGAACCGCCTGCGAAAGCGCGGGCGCAATGGCTATGGCGACGAGACTACACGCGGCTTGGAAGGCAATTCGCATGTTCGTAGCTGATCTTATTTATATACCCTCCCTGGCGGTCGCGGCTCGGTTAGAAGGTAGCCGGCGAGATCGGCACGAGCCCCCCCCTCTGTCCGAAACCTTGAATCTGGGCCGGGAGCGTAAGCGACCTAACCCGGCTGACATCCTTAAAGGAAAGGACATTGGCGACTTCCGCTTACGATGGTTGATCCGGCCGCGAACACAGCTTCTAGTCTGCCGGCAACTGTTGCTGGATTCGGCTTGCGCTCGGATGAATGGAGTGGTCTATAACATCTGAACTGTTATTGAATACGGCCGCTACGGGGGGATTTTCTGGGAGGGTCGGCGGTGATTCGGAAATCAGACACTTACGAAATGGCAATTCGGTTTGCCGCCTCCGACCCGATCGTGTGACGGGATCACGACATGAGCGTATGAACAGCGATTACCGATAACCACGAGCCAATAGATACTTTGC
>DASVGP010000131.1:0-3542 GCA_036379475.1 Bryobacteraceae bacterium
GGGCGCCGGTGATCGCGCCAGGCAATCTGATGTTCTACACAGGCACCCAGACCTTCCCGCAATGGAACGGCAGCGGCTTCATTGGCGGTATGGGGACCAGGACGCTCAATCGCATCGCCTTTGACGGCCACGGCGGCGCCAAGGCCGCCGAGCGCTGGGATGTGGGCCATCGTATCCGCGATGTGGAAGAAAGCCCTGATGGCTCGCTCTGGATGCTGGAGGACGCCAATCCCGGCGCCTTGATCCATGTGACACCCAAGTGATCGCTTAAGAACTGCAACGAAGGCAGGCGTCGCGATGAGTCGCGACGCGGCACGCAAGTGTGCGTGCGCCACGCTTTTCAGGAACCTATCGCGGCGCGAGTTCTTCTCTGCGCTCGAGTTCCTGGTCCTTGTACTGGAGCTGATAGAGCTTCCAGTAAATGCCGCGGCGGGCGAGCAGTTCCTGATGCGTGCCCATTTCTCGCAACTGCGCGCGATGCATCACAACGATGCGGTCGGCGCGCTGAATGGTGGAAAGCCGGTGCGCGATCACGATCGAAGTACGGCCGGTGATGAGCAGTTCGAGCGCTTCTCTCACGCGCAACTCGGTTTCGGTATCCACGCTGGAGGTGGCTTCGTCCAGGATCAAAATGCGCGGATCGTGCGCCAGCGCGCGAGCAAAGCTGATGAGCTGCTTCTGGCCGGTGGAGAGGCCGTTGCCGCGTTCGCGCACCGGCGTCTCAAAGCCTTCGGGCAGTTCGGCGATGAAATCGATGAGGTTCACGCGCTCGGCGGCTTGGCGCACTTGATCCTCGGTAATCGTGGACGTGCCGAGGCTGATGTTGCTCTCGATCGTGCCAGTGAACAAATAGGGATCTTGCAGCACCACGCCGAAACGCCGCCGCAATTCGACCACATCGAACTCGCGGACATCGATTCCGCCCACGCGGACCGCGCCGCGCTGCACATCGTAGAAGCGCAGCAGCAGATTGGTGAGCGTGGTCTTCCCCGCCCCGGTATGACCGACAATGGCCACGGTTTCGCCGGCCTCGATGCGGAAGTTGACATCGCGCAGCACCCAGTCCTCTCCCTTGTAGGCGAACCAGACATGATCGAATTCGATCTCGACCGGCCCTTCCGGAAACGGCAGCGGCTGCGGCGGAGAAATGACTTTCGCCGGCGTGTCGAGCAACCGGAAGATGCGCTCCGCAGCCGCCATGGCGCTTTGCAGGATGTTGTATTTATCACTTAAGTCCTGAATGGGGCGGAAGAACCGCAGGCCGTACTGAAAGAACGCCACCAGCACGCCGAGCGTAAGCGCGCCCCCCATAATCCGGAACCCGCCGTAAGCCAGCAGCAGCGCCAAAGCCAGCATGGAAAGGAATTCGACCACAGGATAAAACCAGCCATAGGCGTTGATCGAATCTTTGAACGCCAGCATGTGGTCGCGGTTGATCTTTTCAAACTCCTGCTTGCTGCGCTCCTCGCGATTGAAAAGCTGAAGCACGACAATGCCGGTCACGTGCTCCTGCAAATACGCATTGATCTTGGCGATGGCCACACGCACGCGGCGGTAGCTCTGCATGGCGGTGCGGCGGAAGCGCAGAGTCACCAAAGCGACGACAGGCATCACGATCAGCATCAGCCCCGTCATACCCGGGCTGAGGCGCAGCATCACCGCAATCACGAAGGACAGCATGACGAGGTCGCCGATAATCGTCACCAGGCCCGAAGCGAACAGTTCGTTGAGCACGCCGACATCGGTGGTGACGCGCGTCACCATGCGGCCCACGGGATTGCGATCGTAATAGGCGACGTCCAGGCCTTGCAGGTGAACCATTAATTTTCTGCGCAGGTCGAACATGGCCTTTTGGCCGGTCCACTGCATGAGATAGGTTTGCCCGAATCTGAAGAAGAAGCCGAGGACGATGACCCCTAAATAGATTAGAGTCAGTTGAGAAATGCCGGTCCAGGGATCTTTAGCGAGCCAACCGCCAATCAGCGGAATCGTGCCCGGGTGCGTCACCGGAACCAGATAGCGATCGACGGCGATCTTGGTGAGCAGCGGTCCGATAATCTGTAGAAGGGAATCGATCAGCAGCAGCGCCAGCGAAACCGCGACCACACGTTTATACGGCTTCAAATAGGCAAGAAGCCGGCGCATGAGCCGCGAATCGTATGCTTTGCCGAGTACCTCTTCTTCCAATAGTTGATCGCCCCCGCAGGTCCGCTCCCTGACGGTCGCGGTTCTGATATCAGGCTAACCCATGAACGGACTGGTTCTCATCGACAAACCCTCCCACTGCACGAGCCACGACATCGTGAATCGCTGGCGCAAACTCTCCGGCGTCAAGCGAACCGGCCATCTGGGCACTCTCGATCCGATGGCGACCGGGTTGCTCGCGCTGGTGACCGGGACGGCGACCCGTCTGGCACAGTTCTTTGGCAGGGAAGAGAAAACATATCTTGCCGAAATCGCGTTCGGGCTGGTGTCGGACAGCTACGATGCGGACGGCGAAGTCATAGAAACGGGCATCGCAGTTCCGGCGCCGGAAGCAATCGCAGAGGCGCTGGCTTCGTTTCGCGGGCGCATTCTTCAGACTCCGCCGCCTGTATCGGCGAAAAAAATCGGCGGCGTGCCAGCGTACAAACTGGCGCGCAAAGGTGTGCACATAGAGTTAAAGCCGATCGAAATCGAAATCAAACAGTTGGACATTCTGAAAATCGAAGGCGGCAAAGCCGAGGTTCGGATCAGGTCATCTTCCGGAACTTACATTCGCAGCATCGCGCACGACCTGGGGCAGCGGCTCGGCTGCGGGGCGCTGCTGAGCCGGCTTCGGCGCACCCGGATCGGCGGCTATCTCGTCGAGCAGGCGAAAACGATGGAGCAACTGACCGCACTCGCCGAAACCGGCCGCCTAGCGGAAGCGGTGATTCCCGCCGCCAGCCTCTTGCCGCAATTTCCCGCCGAGCATTTCGCCCCCGAAATCGAAGCCCAGATCCGGCAGGGCCGCGAGTTCCGCACCTCGCCCTTTGTGGTCCCGCCCGGAGCGGCGTTCGTGAAGGCTCTTTCACAATCGGGGACGCTCATCGCAATTGGGCAGTTAAAATTCCCCAATGTCTATCATTCTGCTACAGTTTTATAGTTTCGATTGAGCAGGAGTCGGTACTCTATGTGTTACACCTGTAACGAGCTAGTAAATTATGTGGCGTAATGTGGTGCTGCTGTTGGTAGCTGCGCTCCTGTGTACGGGGCTTGCTTTCGCCCAATCTACGCCTTTAAAGAATTCAAATCAGCCTCCGGCCGGGAGTACGGAACCACAGACCAAAGGATTGTTTTTCGCCGGGGCGGTAGTCGCGCTCAGCGGCAGCCAGATCACCGTGGCGCGCGAAGTCGCCGAGACCTCACACGAACAGCGGACCTTTCGCATCACTCCGCAAACAAAAATCAGCAAAGCGGTGCAAGTGAAATCGCACGTCACCGTGCATTACGAGCACACGCGGAGAGGCGACATAGCGATTGAGATCCAAGTCCGGCCTATTATCCACACCAAAGGAACG
>DASVGP010000132.1:0-9411 GCA_036379475.1 Bryobacteraceae bacterium
CCGTTCCCGAAGTTCAGAACACGTCGCGCCGCACCGGATTGCAACTGGGGCTGGCGGCGGTCACCGAAGCGAACACCGGCGATATTTCCGTAAAGCTTAAGACTCATCGCAGCCGCGATATCTGGAGCATCATGGATGAAATCCGGGCCAAGATTGCGCAGCAGGAGCCCGCCGTAACGGTGGATTTCACGCAGAAGCTGCAGGACATGATTGGAGACCTGACCAGCGCTCCACAGCCGATCTTCATCATGCTGTTCGCCCCCGACGCCAAACTGATCGACTCGTGGGCGCCCAAAGTGGCGGACGCCATCGGCAACATACAGGTGGGAGGCAAGCATCCCGTGGTGGACATCGACGACGGCGTTGCTTCGACCACCAGCGGTCCGGCTTTCGTTTTCCACGTCAACGTAGCGAACGCGGCTCACGTCGGGTTCTCGCCTCAGAATGTTGCCAACGAGGCCACCGCGATGCTGGATGGCCTTCCCGTCCCCAAGCCGGTGGTTGTGAATAACCGTCCTTATACCCTGCGCATCCGCTTCCCTCAAGCGGTCCGCTCGTCGCTGCAGTCGATGAACGACACCATGATGATTAGCCCTACCGGACAAACCGCGACTCTGGGTTCACTGGCCTCGATCGCGGAGTTGCCTGGCCAGACGGAGATCCTGCAGGACCACCAGCAGCGCTATGTTGCCGTCACGGCGCGGCTGGAGGGATTGGACCTGGGGCATGGCATCGCGGCGGTGAAGAAGACGGTCGCCGGTCTCCATCTTCCCTCCTCCATCCGAGTTGAGTATGGCGGGACCTATAAGACACAGCAGAAGTGGTTCCATCAGCTCCTGATCGTGCTCGCCCTGGCGGTCGTATTCGTCTTTCTGGTGCTGCTGTTCGAGTTCAAAAACTTTTCCGCGCCGGTCGCTATTCTCGTCTCGGCTCTTCTCTCTACCTCGGGAGTTTTTCTTGCCCTGTTCATTACTGGCAAAACGCTTAACCTGTCCTCATTTATGGGGCTGATCATGGTGATCGGAATCGTGGCGAAAAACGGCATTCTGGTGTTGGATGCCGATGGAAAGTTTCGCGCGGCCGGTCTCAGTGCCAAGGAGGCCATCATTCAAGCGGGCAGGCGGCGGTTGCGCCCGGTAGTAATGACGGCGCTGGCGGCGGCTCTCGGATTTCTGCCCTTAGCACTGGCAATCGGCGCGGGATCGCAGATGCTGCAGCCGCTGGCGATTGCTGTGATTGGCGGCATTCTGATTGCGATCGTGTTGTCGCTGATGATTACGCCGGCGATCTACTACTACATGACGCGCGGCCGAGCAACAGAACCCGGAGCGTGAGAGAGGCGAGGACCGCCACCGTCCACTTCGCAGTCCTGCTACCTTAAAGGCAATCTCGCTGTCCATGGGTTTCGCCGAACAACTGAAGAGCCAGCTCAACATCGTTGATGTGGTGGGCCAGTATGTGCGGCTGAAGCGCTCCGGCGGCAGCCGTGATTCCTACCTCGGGCTGTGCCCGTTCCATTCCGAGAAAACGCCTTCGTTTCACGTCCACGGCGTCAATCAGTTCTATAAATGTTTCGGCTGCGACGCCGGAGGCGATGTTTTCAAGTTCGTGATGGAGGTGGAGAGCCTCACCTTTTCCGAGACCTTGAAGCTGCTCGCCGAACGCTACGGCATTCCGATGCCCGAGCGCCGGCCGGAAGGCGATGCCGAAGCGAAGCGAAGCGCAGCTTTGCTCGAGATGCACGAAATCGCCGCGGATCAGTTTCAAGCCAATCTGCGCGGCACGGCAGGCGCGGCGGCGCGCGAGTATCTTGCCTCCCGAGGGGTTTCGGCCGACACGATCCGCGAATTTCGCCTGGGGATCTCCGATGGCTCGGGCCAGCAGCTTGTTGCGCGATTGCAGAAATTCGGTCCAGCCCTGCTCGAAGTCTCGGGCCTGGTGGCGAAGCGGGAGAGCGGCGGTTTTTACGATCGCTTCCGAGGCCGGCTCATGTTTCCGATCCACAGTGAATCGGGGAAAGTAGTTGCATTCGGCGGGCGCGCGTTGCGGGACGGCGACGAGCCGAAATATCTTAACTCGCCCGAAACCGCGATCTACAAGAAATCGAAAATCCTATATAATCTGCATCGCGCTAAAATCGCCGCGCGTAAGAGCGATCGGATGATCCTGGTCGAAGGCTACATGGATGCGATTGGAATCTATGCAGCCGGGATTCAGGAAGTAGTTGCGGTTTGCGGCACCGCGCTGAGCCTGGAGCACGTGCGGGTGATCAAGCGCCAGGTCGCCGCGCAGCAGGCGAGCGCCGGGCAGGCGATTCTTAATTTCGATCCCGATGCGGCGGGAGGGCGCGCGGCGGAGAAATACATTTCGGCTCTGCTAGCCGAGGGGTTGCGCGTTCGTGTGCTGGAAATTCCCGGCGGGCTCGATCCGGACGAATACATCCAGCAGCAGGGGCCGGCAGCGTACAAGATGCTGCTGGAGGCGGCGCGTTCGTATTTCCCGTGGCTCGCCGAGCGCGCCAAACAAAATTTCGATATGCGCTCCATGGAAGGGCGCGTAGATGCGTTCCGTTCGATTCTGCCCTCCATCCAGCACGTCAGCGACCGGTTGGAACGCGCCGCGATTGTGCGGGAAGTGTCCGATCTTCTACAGGTGGACCGTGACGTGGTTGCACAGACGATGCGCCCGGCGCCACGTTCGGCCGTGCCGCAAACGCCGCGACATCTTTCCGCAGCCATCCCGCCGAACGAGAAACTGCTCGTGGCGTGTCTGCTGTCAAGTACGGAAGCGCGCGGCGCCATTCATCACCACCTTCGGAGCTCTCGCGTTCTCGAAATTCTTGCTCTGCGGACGATTTTTGAAGCTTCGCTCGCGCTCGAGGACGAGGGCGCGCCTTTTTCCTTCGATGCCCTGAACGCGCGGCTCGAAGCGCGAGACCAGAACTTCGTTGCGAGAATCGGCTTTGCGGAACTTTTTGCGGACCTGGGGATTCGGGAAGAGAATGCGGCCGAGCAGGCTCTACATTGTTTAAGAGCGCTCGAGAAGAAATCAACCGAGGCAGCCTGCGAGGGACTGCGCCGGCGCATTCGGGAGCTGGAGGCCGGACAGGATTTCGGGGAAGCTTTGCGTCTCACCGAGGAGCTGGGCCGCCTGCAGAGGCGTCCCTCGGGGGTGTAAATCGTGTTGTACCATGAGGGAATCGAGGAACTGACAGGGGTGCACTCCGCAACCGTTTGGCCTTTCGAGAGGGCGAACTTCTCGTGTCGCGTCGGTTTCACGCGCAAGTGACGGCAATGATGCAGCACGATCACGACAAGGCGTTTGCGTTCTACGATGCCGCCGATGTCGCGCGCGAAGACATAAACGCCGGCCACTTGCAGGAGCTGTTCCGCGAATTCGAGCACGCTCCGGTCGAGATTCTGGACGAACCCAAGGACTTCGAGAAGAAAGAGGAAGAGAGCGAAGATCTTTCGGATCTCGATCTGTCGCCGGGATCGCTCGACAAGAGCAACGATTCGGTGCGCGTCTATTTGCGCGAGATGGGGATGGTGCCGCTGCTCACGCGCGAGGGCGAAATCGAACTCGCCAAGCGCATCGAGCACGGCCAGATGGCGGTAAAAAAAGCGCTCTCGCGTTCGCGGCTGACGATCCACCTGCTGTTCGACACCCGGCGGGCTATAGAACGCGGTTCGCTTTGCATCTTCGAGGTTGTGCAGGCGCCCGAGCCGCAGGCCGGCGAAGAAGAAGCTATTGCGCGCGAGCGGAAGCTGGAATTCTGCGCCCACGTTCAAGAGCTTGAGAAACTGCATCGGAAGGCGCAGCAAACCCAGTCCCGGCTGCTGAGCACCGCGCGCACCATGAAGGCCAGGCAGCATCGCAAGCTGCGTTTTGAGTACGCGCGATTGATGATCGGCATTTCGCGGCGCATCCGCGATATCTCCTTCGCGCCGTGTTTCCAGCGCTCGCTGGCCGCCGAGATCCGCAACACGGTGGAGCGCATCAAGCCGGTGGAGCAGGAGATTGCGCGCCTGCAGCGTAAGTTGGAAGAATCGCCCGTCACCGACACGGCGCTGAAGAAAGAACTGAAAGCCGTGACCGCTCAGCTTCAATCGCTCGAAGCGCACTGCGGTTGCGCCGCCGCCGAATTGCGCCGTACCCTGCAAATCGTGGAGCGCGGCGAATACGAAACCGAAGCCGCCAAGCAGCGCCTGATCGAGGCGAATCTGCGGCTGGTGGTTTCAGTGGCGAAACGCTATACCAATCGAGGCATGCAGTTCCTCGATCTGATCCAGGAAGGCAATATCGGTCTGATGCGCGCGGTGGATAAGTTCGACTACAAACGCGGCTACAAATTCTCGACTTATGCCACCTGGTGGGTGCGCCAGGCGGTGACGCGCGCGATCGCCGACCAGGCGCGGACGATTCGCATTCCTGTACACATGATCGAGACCATGAACAAGCTGGTGCGCTTGCAGCGGCTGATGCAGCAGGAGCTGGGGCGCGAGCCGACTACCGAAGAGCTCGCCGCGCGCATGGAGCTTTCTCCCGGCAAGATTCGCCGCGTACTGCGCGTCGCGCAGGAGCCGATCTCGATCCAAACGCCGGTCGGCGAAGAGGAAGAATCGAATCTGGGCGATTTTCTTGTCGATACGCGCATTGGCTCCCCATCCGACGCGGTGGTGAATTTAAACCTGCGCGAACAGACCGCGGAAGTGCTCAAAACCTTGAGCCCGCGCGAAGAAAAGATTGTGAAGATGCGCTTCGGGCTGCAGGACGGAAGCGAGCACACGCTGGAGGAAGTCGGCCAGAACTTCGCGGTCACGCGGGAGCGCATCCGCCAGATCGAGGCCAAGGCGCTGCGCAAGCTGCGCCATCCGAGCCGCAGCCATCGCCTGCGCAACTTCCTCGAAAACGGCACGCATTAGCATGGCAAGCACCCAGGCCGCAAACATAACGCCGGTTCATCCTGTCACCCTCCCGAAAAGAGTCCCCAAACCGAAGACAGCGGCCAAGCGCAAGGAGCGATTGGCGCAGATCCTGGCTGAATTCGACAGACTCTTCCCGAGTGCGACTTGTGCTTTGCATCATAAGAACGCCTGGCAACTTTTGGTGGCGACCATCCTTTCGGCGCAGTGTACCGACGAGCGCGTAAACAAAGTGACTCCGGGACTGTTCGCGAAATATCCGACGATGGAGGATTTTGCCCATGCCTCGCAGGAAGAGCTGGCGCAGGATATTCGCTCCACTGGTTTCTTTAACAACAAAGCGAAGGCGCTTATCGGCGCCGCGCGCAAGATTCAGGAAGACCACAGAAGCCGGGTGCCGCGCACGATGGAGGAACTGCTGACCGTGCCGGGCGCGGCGAGAAAAACCGCTAATGTTGTCCTGGGCACGGCTTACGGCATAGCCGCAGGCGTAGTGGTCGATACACACGTGCAGCGCGTTTCGCAGCGGCTCGACCTGACCAAAAACACCGAGCCGGTGAAGATCGAGCAGGATCTCATGAAGATCCTCCCGCAAGAAAAATGGATCCTGTTTTCGCATCAGACGATCCATTTCGGGCGCCAGATCTGCATCGCCAGAAAGCCTCGCTGCTCTGTGTGCCCGCTCGATCCGATCTGTTATGCGAGTGACAAAACGCTCGCCTAGTAGAGTAGGCCTTCGGCCTGCCGGCAGCCTGAGGGCTGCTCCACATGAAAATCTTCTATCTGGGCATTGATGGCGGGCAATCCGGCACCACGGCGCTGATCGCGAACGAAACCGGCGAGGTCGTGGGAATCGGCCGCTCGGGGCCGTGCAACCATACCGGCGCCGCGGATCGCCGCGCCAAATTCTTCCGCGCCGTCTCCGAATCGCTTGCCGAAGCTGCCGCCGGCGCCGGACTCGATGCCGGGGCGATTGCCTTCCAAGCGGCCTGCCTGGGCTTCAGCGGGGGCGCCGCGGATAAAGAGCAATATTCCCGCGAACTGATTCGCAGCGCAAAATTCAAAATCACGCACGATGCGGAAATAGCGCTGGCGGGAGCTACCGGCGGTAAGCCCGGCATTATCGTCATCGCGGGGACGGGGTCTATCGCTTTTGGGCGAAACCAGACTGGCGCGATGGCGCGGGCGGGCGGCTGGGGCTACGTTTTGGGCGACGAGGGCGGGGCGTTCGATCTGATGCGGCGGGCGCTGCGCGCGGCCTTGCAATTGGAAGAGCATTGGGGGCCTTCCACGGCTCTGCACGCGGCGTTGCTGCACGCGACCGGTTCCGCCAGCGCCGACGTGCTCATGCGGCGTTTCTATGCGGGCGAATTCCCGCGTGAACTGCTTGCCTCTTTTGCTCCCGTTGTTGACCAGGCCGCCGAAGCCGGCGACCGGGTCGCCCGCAAAATACTGAACCGCGCCGGAATAGAACTAGCCCACTATGCGGGAGGCGTATATATGCAACTGTTTTCAGAGGGCGACTTCCCGGCGATCTCCTACGTAGGCGGCGTATTCCGCAGCGCGCGCCTGCTGGCTGCCTTTACTCAGCGCATTGGCCAGTCGCTGGGGTGCGCTCCCCAGCCCCCGCTATTCATTCCCGCCGCTGGCGCTTTACTGGAAGCTTTCCGACTCGATGGAATCGAGCCCGTGCTCCGCGGTGTGCCCGAATCCGGTAAGTAGATCGCGGTGGCGGCGGAAGCGCGCAGTGAATGCAAAGGTGCTTCCCTTGCCGGGTTCGCTATCCACCCAGATACGCCCCTGCATGAGCGAGACAAGCTGAGAGCAGATGGTCAGCCCCAAACCGGTTCCGCCAAACCGCCGTGTTGAAGATGTATCTGCTTGTGAAAACGCTTCGAAGATCGTTTCTTGCTTCGCCAGGGGAATGCCAATCCCTGTATCCGTAACCGAGAAGCGCAGCAAAATGCCGGCCTCGGCAGCCTCTTCCAATCCGGCAGACAGGGTGATTGTGCCCGCGCTGGTGAATTTGATGGCATTCTCCAGCAGGTTTTGCAGGACTTGCCGCAAGCGGATAGGATCTCCTCTTACCCAACCCGGCAGATCGGGTGATCGGTAAAGCTCAGTCGAGAGCCCCTTTTCAGTGATCCGATGCGAGACGGACTTTTCAAGATCCTTTAGCAATCGCCGCAAATCGAAGGGAACGTCTTCAAGCGTCAGCTTGCGCGCCTCAATCTTCGAGAAATCGAGGATGTCATTTACGATCGTCAGCAGCGAATCGGTGGAGGTTTTTACGATTTCCAGATATTCCTGCTGCTCCGCATCCAGTTCAGTAGACAGGGCGACCTCGGTCATTCCGAGAATGCCATTGATCGGAGTGCGGATTTCATGACTCATATTGGCGAGAAATTCGCTCTTGGCGTGATTGGCGCGTTCGGCTCGCTCCTTAGCTGCTATCAGTTCGGCATTGAGGGCCACCAATTCGGAAGTGCGGACGCCGACTTCTTCTTGTAAGTGATTCCTGTGCCGGTTCAGCTCTTCGTCGCGCTGTTCGATCTGCTGCAACATGCCGTTAAAGCTATCCACGAGCAGTCCGAGCTCGTCCCCGCTACTCTTGCTTGCCCGGACCGAGTAATCTCGCTTTTCGGAGACCATCCTGGCCGTGGCCGCCAGCGAAAGGACCGGTTCGGAGATGACTTTTTGCAGCCTCGCTCCCAGCAGGAAAACGGTCAGCAGCGAGCAGCCGAGAATGGTGATTCCGATGATCAGATAGCGCCCTGCTAAAGAATAGAGCTCGTCGACATCGGATTCGAGATAGAGCGTCCCAATGATCTGCCTGTCGAGAACGATGGGCCGGAACAGAGTCAGGGTGCGGAAGCCGAACGAGATCGCGGCGGAATGCACCGGCGGCGGATGCAGCGCTTCCCCCGGGCGGCGGGAATAGACGGCAAATGGTTTGCCATCCTTCGAGTAAATACACGCGGAGATAAGATGGGGCTGCGCACGGAGCGCTTTTAAGGTGTCGGTGGCGGCTTGGGGATCGTCGAACACAAGAGCGGCCGTGCTATTCGACCCGATGACATCGGCCAGAATCGAAAGGTCGTTCGTCAGGCGCTGGCGCAGCACATAAACATCGTTCACGAAAAACGCGGCGCAGGAGAGCAGCAGCCCCGCACTCGAGGTCAGCAGGGTGATGATTTGAAGCTTGCGCTTGATAGAGGAGTCTCGAAACGAAAGCATGCCGGCTATCCTAGTTGCCGGCGAGAATCGCCAAGCTAAGTAACTGCGAACTAAGCTTCAATCGGGCCATGTCGGTGGCGCTTAGATTCACCACGAAGCGCAACCGGTGGTCGCGGATCACGAAATTGATGGCTCCTCCTTCGCGCGCAAAGCCCGGCGTTTCTCCGACGACGAGTATGCTTTGGCGGCGGATCCTGGCCAGCATCGATTCCTCATCCCCGCTGGCCGACCGGCCCACGAAGAGGACCTGGCAGCCTTTGCTCTGGGAGATGTCTTCGATCTCCTTAACGGCAAGACTCCGGCCATGAATCGTCTTTTCTTTCACGATGTCTTTCAACGCACTCCCGATCTGGTTGCTTTGGTAGGTGCATAAAAGGAGAGGCGCGGAAGGGCTGCGGAACGCGGCGGCCGGCCACTGGACGAATTTGGCGAAATTGTATAGGAATGCAGCTTTTAACGCGGATTCCGATACGGTTTGACCGTGAGCCATAACCGGCATCAAAGCTATCGTGCAGAGGAGAAGCGCGGCTGAAAATACCGGCGGAGGACCATTGTGGCGCTGTGTCTCTCCGGATGGCTGCCGGGGCGCTGTCTCGCTAAGCTCCGATACGCACTCCATGGTGTTTTCAGAACGACCATATAACTCTTCCAAGGATGGACCTGGGAACTTGCGTGCCGACCACCTGATCGACATTTCCAAATTCCAGGTGATGCGGGCTCAGCAGGTTCTGTCCCACCAGGCTGGCCTCCAGCTTGCGATTGATCTTCCATGCCAGACGGCTGTCCAGCCGGACGTAAGCCGGGATATTCCGGCCGCGCAAGCCGCCGACGTAGTACACGGAATTATCGAACATGATGTTTTGCGTCAAATTGAAATAGGAGCGGAGGCCGGCCTGATTTTCAGGTGCCCCGCCTTCGGCGGTAGCTGCACTCGGATTGAAATTCGCAATTTGGGCGAGCACCGCGGCGGAAGGGCCGGAAAAGATGTTATTAAGAAGACCGGCAAATCCGGCGGGCAGATTGCCGAGATTCGGCGGCGCCATCGGGTACGGATGGACGTTCATCTTCAGCCAGGAATAGGTTCCGCGCAATTTCCAGCGCTTGCTGAAATCGAAATCGAGAGCAGCCTCCGCGCCATAATCCTGCGCACCAGCATCGTTGCGGTAAATGAATGGGATCACCAGCAAAGGAGTTCCCGTCCTCAGATCGAGGAACGGCGACCCGAGATCGGTGACTGCCAGGTTCTTGT
>DASVGP010000133.1:0-20684 GCA_036379475.1 Bryobacteraceae bacterium
CGGAACCGGACAGCGAGCGTGCGGTGCGGTAGACGAGAAGCAAACCGATGAGCGCGAACAGGGCGCCGATTGCGATGAGCCAAGCCAGCGGAACGAGCTTGAAATCGATCCCGGTGAAAGCGATCGCCCATTGAGGCGACAAGGCCGTCGTCACTACGGCGATCGGCCGCCAAATCAGATGCCCGAACTCCAGGACTGCCCGCGTCTGCGCCAAGCCGTGGTGTTGCAGAAAAGCGAAAGCCTGGCCTGCATACCCAAGCGGATCCGCGCCGTATTCGGGTTGGATCCAAGCGAGTGTAAGGAGAAAAGCTAACGTGAGGAGAGCGTATGCGGCCCCGCTTTTCCATTTGGCAAACATGAAATGATCTATCGGCTTTCAGAGTTACTACGGTTTAGCCGTTTAGCCGTTTTAACCGTCAGTTTCGCACGCCTTGGGAGGAAGCGGCAGGGCTCGCGGCGGCGTGAAACAGGCGGGTGGCCGCCTTTTCCGTTTGGGGGTCGTAATCGATCACGGCCCAGCTTCGCCAGCCGTACCGGTTGGCCCAAGTCTGTCGATACCCCGGTCCGGGATCGTTGAAATAAAACGCCTTGGCGCTCTGCCAACCGGCGGTGTTCAGATCCATATTGCGGCTGTAGAAATCGGGAGGGGCGTCGCCGACGAAAACAGCGCAGCGGCAGTCTTGGAATTTTTCGGCAGCGGCGCGCACAACGGCGTAGGGCCGGCCACGGGAAGCGAGCACTTGGATCGCCGCCACCGTCAGGCAGATCTGGGCGCACGTGATGGCCGCGATGCCCGCCGCCACCAGCCGTCTGGAGGGGCTCCATGCGGAGGCGAGCGCCAGCAGTCCCTGGCCGGCCAAGATGACGATGCCAACAAAGCCCTCGAACCAATAGCGTTCGCCGACTACGGAGGAGGGACCGCCGGAATCGGCAAGATAGGCTACAACCAGGGCGGGGAAGAGCAGAGCCAGCAGCCAAGCCTGCCAGGAGCGGCGCTGGGACCATAAACCGTACGCGGCAAGCACAAAAACAAGCGGGAAACTAAAGGCAAGGACAGACTGCGCGGTAAACCGCCATCCCTGGAGCAGATTCTCGAAAATGAGCGCCGGGCTGGCGGTAATCTCGTTGGGAACCGCGCGGCCCTTGTAAAGAGCGTAGGGAGATAGTAAGGCGCTGCCCGTGTACAGGAAATTAAACAGCAGCACGAGTGCGATCGCGGCCGCGCCGGCCAGCACGCTGATGGAGGCGACTCGGATAAATAAGGAGCGATTCCTCCACGACCAAAGAAGTGCCGCGATGCCGTAGACCACCGAAGCAACCAGCGCGGTATAGGGCCGGACGAGGAAGGCCGGAACCAAAAAAGCATACATCAGCGCGAAGTTCCGCGCACTTCGCCCGCGCAGAGCGCGCAGGCAATACAGGCAAGCGCCGGCAACGAGCACGGCGCAGAGCGCGTCGGAAAGCACTTCCACGCAGGTCGCCAGCCAGTAAGGCGACAAAACTGCGATCCACAGCGAGGGCGCCACCGTCGCCGCTCCAAACGCCTCGCGAGCAATCCATCCGGCGATCACCAGCAGAAGGGCGCCCAGCAGCGGCGCGGCCGCCCAGCCGAAATGTAGTTTTTCCGGGATCGCCAGCACTGCGGGCCATCCAACGGGATATTTCGAGAACCAGCGGCCATCGTGCACGATATGGTGCGTAAAATCTATGGGCTGCGGCGTATCCGGCGTGTTGACCGCGCCGGGCGGTGCGGGAGCCGACAGTTCACCGTTAGCGAAGATCGTCGCCTGGAAGCGATACGCGCTCGCATCCGGTTCCAATACTCCGCGCGCGACCACATATCCGGTCGCCAGCATCACGGCCAGGAAGGGAAGCACGAAAGGGCTTGCGATAGGGCGGAAGTGCAGTGTCGAGGACGCGCCAGCAGCCTTCCCCTGAAAACGCAGCGCGTATACTGCGGCGGGGAGAAAAACGAAAATCTGAAGCGCGATGACGGCCAGTCCAAAGTGGTGAACATCGCCGCCAATCAGAAAACCGGCGCCGATCCCGTATATGAGGCAACCCGACCACAAGACCGCAAGAGCGATCTTTTCCGCTTTGCTGGCTCGTAAAAGCGTGCCAATAGCCGGTCTCGCTAGCACGATCTCTCTCCTCCGGGACCGCAAACGCGGCTGCGCTTCTGCAAACTCTTATTATAAAGAGGTTGGCTCTATCTGCCGACGTATACAGCATGTGCATTGTATCCGTAAGGCCACTGCTTTCCGTGAACTATGGTGGGGTAGGGATGGCGTCTACTTAGAGTGATCATGGAAACCCGGAAAGGGAACAGCGCGGCGGCGGTGGAAAACACGACCGGCGGCATTCCCGACCTCAGTGCTGCCTCGGCGCGCGAATCCAGTAAATTCGGCGCCATCCTGGTCGCGATCTACGCCTTTATCGAGGCCAGCCGGATTCTGGAGCTTTCTTCTATTTACAAGCTTCACATTCCGCTGTTCCTATTCGTGATACTCGCTCTCGTCACGCTGGGTATGCTGATCCAGCGCGGCATACATGGATTTCTCGACAACAAAGCTTCCTTCTGTTTCGCCGCGCTTACCGTGTGGGTCGTTATCTCCTTCCCGTTAAGCGAATGGCGAGCGGTTAGCTTTCCGTTAATTGAGAAGACGATTCAGGGCCTCATTCTTTTCGTCGCGGTCGCGCAGCTTGGCAGCACGGAGAAGCACTGGCGCTGGATCGCCGCCGGGTTCGGCTATGGGGCTTTGTGCGCGAGCATCGTGAGTTTTTTTCTTGCCAAAACCATCGTGGGGGGCCGGCTGGTCATCGGACGCGGGGGCACTTTAACCGATCCCAATGAACTTGCCTTGTCGCTCGTGATCGGCTTGCCGTTCCTGCTTTATACAGCGGCGCTTTCAAAAGGCCTGAAGCGAATCGTCCTTTACGCCTCCTCCATTCTTGTGCTCTACAGCTTTGCGCGAACCGGGTCACGCGGTGGATTGCTCGCTCTGATGGCGATGCTGCTCGTATTCTTCATTCTGGGCAAGACCACGCAGAAAATGGCAATGATCGTGGCTTGCGTCGTCGGCATTGCCGCTGGGGTGGTACTTCTGCCGCACGGGATTACCGATCGCTTCACCACCTTCTTCGCCGTCCACGAAGACAATGTAAGCAACGCTACCGAGAGCCATCTCGACTCGGCAGTTGCTTCTGCCGAAGGCCGAAAGGATCTTCTGATTCAAAGTTTACAGATCACCGCCCAGCATCCGCTGCTGGGAGTCGGCCCCGGCGTTTTCCCCACGGTTGCCAGGCATCAGCGGGTTGCGAATCACCAATCTGGCGGCGCCAATCTGGTAACGCATAACACGTATACGGAGTATTCCGCCGAGGCAGGTGTCCTGGCTTTCGTTTTCTGGACGGGAACTCTCTTTTTCTGCATCCGATACGCTCTTCAGGCATACCGATCCATGTCCGGCCTGGACGACCTCTTAGCCTTCGCCGCGCGCGATACGCTGGCAGCGATGATAGCCCTGGCCGTGGGGAGTTGTTTTCTCAGTCTCGCTTACGGCCTGAAGATCCCCGTGCTTCTGGGGCTGACCGTGGCATTGCACAACGTTGTGCAGGCACGCCGGGAGAATCCGAAAGTGGCGGAAACCGCGCCCGCGCTTCCGATGTTAGCTGGCTCGGCGGTGCTGCCCGCTTCGAGGACTCCGCTGGCGCCCCGAAAACCGCGGCGCTTCGATCTTTCCGGCAGGCCGCGGAACCGATACTAAGAGATGAGCGCGCCCTCCAAAGCATGAAAATCCTTTGGGTCAAAAGCGATTTCTTGCACCCCACGACGCGCGGCGGCCAGATCCGGACGCTCGAAATGCTGCGCCGGCTGCACCGTCGTAACGAGATTCATTACGTAGCCTTCGAAGACTCGCTGATCCCGGAAGGAGTGCGCCGCAGCCCGGAATACTCGACGCGTTCCTATCCTGTGCCGCTCCATCTGGTGCCGAAGCGCTCTCCGCGTTTTGCCCTGCAGCTCGCCGAAGGGTTGTTTTCGCGGCTGCCAGTCCCCCTGGCGCGCTATCGTTCCGCTGCCATGCGCGCCACCATTGCCGATCTGGTTTCTCGCCGGCATTTCGACGCCAAAGTCTGCGATTTCCTCCTGCCCAGTGTCAACATCGGGCAGATGAGCGACTGGGTGCTCTTCCAGCACAACGTGGAAACCAACATCTGGGAAAGGCATGCGCAGACCGGCCGCACGCCCGTTCATCGTGCTTACTTTCGCATGCAGGCTCGCAAGATGTTTGCGTGGGAGCGTTCGGTGTGCCGGGAAGCGGCGCACGTGATCGCGGTTTCGGATGTGGACGAGCGAACCATGCGCCGGCGATTTGGCCTGGATCGCATCGCTTCCATCCCAACAGGCGTGGATCTGGAGTATTTTGCGCCTCCGGCGGCGTCCACGCGCGAATACGATCTGGTGTTTGTCGGGTCCATGGACTGGATGCCGAACATCGAGGGAATCCGCTGGTTTTTCGCCGAAGTGCTGCCCCTGATTCGAAGCAGAAAACCCGATTGCCGGGTCGCGATTGTCGGCCGCACTCCGCCGCCTTCGATCATTGCCGAAGCCAAGGATCCCCTGGTGACGGTGACAGGCACGGTTCCCGATGTCCGCCCCTATCTTTGGCAATCGGCAGTAGCTATCGTTCCGCTGCATGTGGGAGGCGGAACGCGCCTGAAGATTTTTGAAGCCGTGGCGGCCGGAAACGCGGTGGTTTCGACCACAATAGGCGCCGAAGGGCTGCCGCTGCTGCACGAGGAGACCATTCGCATTGCGGATTCTCCGGCAGCCTTTGCGGCCGACTGCATCGACCTGCTGGAAAACGAAAAATTGCGTAGTGCTCAAGCGGTGCGGGCGCTGGATCTGGTGCGTGCGAAATTTTCCTGGGAGCAAGTGGCGCGCCAGTTTGAAACCGCTCTCGAGCAAAGTGCGGCGCGCGCGCCGCAACGGGCATGAATCCTCTCACGATCGCTTTTATTGCGGGCGCCGCCTTGCTGGTCTACGTGTTGATCGGCTATCCGCTGCTGCTCGCCATTTACGCTCACCTCTTTCCCAAAGCTATTGAAAAGCAGGCGGCGGCCAGGCGCGTATCGGTTGTGATCGCGGTCCGCAATGGCGCCCCCTGGATCGAAGCGAAAATCCGCTCCATCCTCGAATCGAACTATCCGGGCGAGCTGCTCGAAATCGTGATCGTTTCCGACGGATCCGACGATGGCACGAATGAATTTGTCAGCGCCTATCCGGACAGCCGCGTGCGTCTTCTGGCGCTGCCGGCCGGTGGAAAAGCGATCGCCGTGACCCACGGCTTGCAGGCGGCCTGGGGGGAAATCGTCGTGCTCACCGATGTGCGGCAGGCCTTCGCCCCCGACGCGATCACGCGCCTGGTGTCCTGTTTTGCTGATGAAAAGGTCGGTGTAGTTACGGGCGAGCTTATCATTGCGGAAGGCATCAACCATGAAGAGCGCAATACTGGCCTTTACTGGCGCTATGAGAAATGGATTCGGCGCAATCTCAACCGCATCGATGCTATGCCCGGCGCAACCGGATGCATCTACGCGATTCGGCGGGAACTGGCTGCGGCGGTCCCGGCAGGCACGCTGCTTGACGATGTATATCTCCCGCTGAGTGCCGCCTTTAAAGGCTTTCGTATTTATTTCGAGGACCAGGCAAAGGTCTATGACCGGCCTGCCTCGCTGGACCTCGAGTTCTGGCGCAAAGTGCGCACACAGGCCGGCGTTTATCAAATCCTTTTTCGTTTTCCGCAACTGCTATGGCCCGGAAATCGCTTGTTTTTTCACTTTCTCTCGCATAAGTGCGGGCGTCTGCTGCTTCCTTTTGGGTTAATGGCCATCGCCGTGGGCAGCTTCGGACTGCCTCAGCCAGGGCGCGATGCCGTGCTGGCCGCGCAAGTTCTCTTCTATGGAGCCGCGGTCATCGATCCTCTGCTGCCCGAGCGAAATAGGGCAAAACGGATCACTTCCGTCGTGCGCACGTTCGTGGTGCTCGTCGCAGCCGCGCTTTGTGCGATCACCGTGTTTTTCGTGCCTGCGCGGACCCTCTGGAAAGATACCCGCGCCGGCAGCGAGCCCGCGCCAAGTCAAGCGGACACCGCGCACAGTCCCGGAAACTAAACACAACCAAGCGAGTCAAGTAGGAGAGCATGGCGACCACTACGCCCCCCGAAATAGTACCGGCCCCCGACCCTTTGCCGGGTGCCCCTGACCGGGAAATGACAACACCTGCCGCCGCGGATGCTCCGAGCGCAATCGTCTCCAAGTTCATCGCCCTTTGGAACTATCCAATATTAAGGTCTCCCATTGGGCTTGCAGTTCTAATCGCCATCGTCGTGGCAATTTGCGGCTGCCGAGCCTGGATCGGGTTGGCCGGAATGCAGGAGTACTGCCACGACGCATTTATGATGCTTGACGGAGCATGGCGCATGCTGAACGGCCAGCGCCCTCATATCGATTTTTTTACCAATGTGGGCATGCTGGCGTACGCTCCAACCGCCGTCGGACTCTGGATGGCGCACAACCATGCGCAAGGATTCGGGTATGGACAAGCGCTCGCTGGATTTCTCCTCGCCGCATGGGCTTATTTTCTGGGTCGAAAACGCCTTTCCGGTCTTCCGCTTGCCCTTTTTTGCATCGCAATCGCTTTTGTCGCTACTGCTCCGTCCGCACTCGGGTTTTCGCCCCTGAGAACCGCTCCGGGCATGACATACAACCGCTATGCTTATGCCCTTTTGGCATTGCTTCTTCTCGAAGCGATCGGCTGGCGCGATCTGAGCAACCGAGCCCGGTTTTGGGGCGGAATTTCGACCGGTGCGGTGATTGCGATCTTGTTGTTCCTCAAAATCAGTGCGTTTGCATGTGCCATTTTCCTGCTTGTGGCTCTTATTCCCTGTCAGCGTCAAACAACGCATCGCTGGGCGGGCTTGGTGGCGGGCTTCGCAGCCTGCTTGGCCGCGTTCTGCGCGTACGTTGGATTCGATATGCGGCCGATGATACATGATCTCCGCATCCTCGCCGGCGCGAGACACTTCTGGTTTGCCTATAGAGTCGACGCGATTTTCCAGAGCGCGATTCTGCTATGCGCGTTCGCCATAGCCGCTGCCCTTCTTCTATACGCGCGCAACGATCGAAGAGGGTTTCGCTCAATCGCGGTTGCGGGAATAGCCGTTTCCATCGCTGGAGCACTGCTGATTTTGGGGAATTATGAGCTGGCCGGATGCCCGTTAGCGATATTCCTGGCTATTCTGGTCATCGAAAGAGTGAATGCTCGCCCGATCGGGAGGCCGCATCCGTTCGGACTGTTCCACGCCTCAATTTTGCTGCTTGGCTCGGCATTCATTATCGGATCCCTGGCGTCCGGCGCCATGGCTGCCTCCAACGGGCTGTATCGCGCGTTATGGAAAGCGAGATTCGCGCCAGAGATGCATTCGCGACTCCTCAGCGGCTTTGTCCCGGTCGGTCCGGATCAGCCATACACAAACTTTGTTAACGACGGGCTCGGATTGGTAAAGAAATATCGGCGGCCCGGCGACACCGTGATGTCGCTCGACTTTACGAATCCGTTTTCTTACGGTTTAGCCATGCCGCCGGCGCCGGGAGGAGCGACGGTTCTCCAGTACGGAAGCACGTTTGATAATGTGCACAGGTTATCCGCTGAACGGCTATTCGGAAAGGCCGATTTCGTTATGCTTCCGAAGAACTTTTCCGACCCTACTTTGAAGGATACTATCGGCCGAATTTATGGACTCTACCTGGAGAGCCATTTCACCAAGCTTGGTGAATCTCGCTTCTGGAGCATTTTCAGGAAAAAGGAGGACGTAACAAACTAACCGATGTCGATCCAGGATACGATTGCTAGACCCGCGAGTGAGGATCTGGATGAGCTCCTAGGTGAGCCCATGAGCAGCGTGCTCGAACGCGAAGCAAACGAGTTTGAACGCCTCAGTCGTCCGTTCGCGGAAGAAGCTTTTGTATTATTTGGTGCGGGCAATTTAGGCCGCGTGATACGGACTAAGTTACAACCGCTAGGTATCGAGCCCCTGGCATTCACGGACAACAATCCGAAACTCTGGGGAAGTACCGTGGAGGGAATCCGTGTGCTATCCCCGGCTGATGCCGCTGCCCGCTTTGGATCGAGCGCTGCTTTTATTGTTGCCATTTGGGGTGTCGGATCGAGAGATCGAATGGGTTCTCGCGTAAAGCAATTGAGAGATCTAGGATGCCGCAGTGTACTCCCCTTTGCGGCCTTGTTTTGGAAATATCCTGATCTTTTCTTGCCTTACCATGTAATCGATCAACCCCGAAAGGTTCTGAAGGATGCGGCGGCCGTGCAGGCGGCGTGCATGCTTTGGGAGGACGAGTTCTCGCGCCGCGAGTATGTTGCGCAGCTGAGATGGCGGCTGCGTGGTGATTTCGATTCAATGGCCGATCCCGTGCCCGAGAGCATCTACTTTCCCCAGGATCTCTTTACGCTTGGTTCACAAGAGGTGTTTGTCGACTGTGGGGCGTTTAACGGCGATACGATCCAATCTTTCCTCGAAGCCACCGATTCTCGGTTCGAGAGGATTTTCGCCTTCGAACCGGATCCTGCCAATTTCGCCAAACTGAAAAGCTTCGTAGCAGCGCTTAGGCCGGCCGCCAGAGACCGGATACTCGCCGAAAGGAAGGCGATTGGCTCCGCCTCTTGTCTCATGCGCTTTGCCGCGTTGGGATCGGACGGCTCGGCTCTTGACTCGAAGGGCGAGATCGAAGTGGAATGCATTTCGCTCGATGAGATCTTGCCGAAAGAGGTGCGCCCAACACATCTCAAAATGGATATCGAAGGGGCGGAGTTGGACGCTTTGGCCGGCAGCAGGAACTTGATCGCACGCAACGCACCAATCCTCGCGATTTGCAGTTATCACCGGCAGTCCGATCTCTGGCTGATTCCTTTATTGATCCGCTCCATCCATCCCGATTATCGAATGTATCTCCGGCCCCACCTCATAGAGGGCTGGGATGTGGTTTGTTACGCCGTTCCGCCCGGAAGTAAAGACCTCTAGATCTCTTTGTTTTTCAGACGGACGAATACCGTATCACTGATTTTCCTGGGAGGCTCGGCCAAATGGCTCTTTACAGCGGCAAAGAAATTCCGGCTGCAATTCTCGCGGACGCTATCATGAAGCTCGATTGCGATGCAAGATACATCATTTAACCAAGGTAAGTCATGGCCCTGGAATATGTCTTCCTCGCTTCCTTCGGCGTCAATTTTAATGGCAATCTGGATGCCGGGCGCGGCGCCCGCCTTCGAGAGTAGCGTGGGGATATCGAGTCCAATAATCGAAGGGATCGAAGTTTCGCCGCTACCAAGCGGCCGAACCCGAACGCCCGCCTCCAAGCCTATCTGAGTTGTCTCCTCTTCGAAGACCAACGATGTGTTCCTGTTCCAGGCGGCAGCCTCGATGACCTGTGCTCGCGAGCCGTAACACTCGAGATTCTTGCGGCACATCTGGACGTTGCCGGGGTCAGGTTCCACGGCCACCACCCTTGCGTTCGGAAACGCTTCGAGCAGATACCGCGATGCCATGCCTATATTGGCCCCAATGTCCAAGAGGGCGACTTCTTCCGCGCCATTTAAGAGCTCGATCATGGGCGCGTACTCCTTGCAAGTAATAATCGTGTAGAGTATGTGAAGATCGGAGGCAGGCCATCGCGCATAAAGCGGAGATTGGTAACCGGGGACCCGGATCTCCACGACTCTTAGGCGCGGCATGATAGCCTTCGCGAGCGTCTTCTGGCGAGGGAGCGCTTTCCGGACGATCACCCAGGCGCAACCGTGCAGGCTCTCCCAGAGCCCTACCGCCAACTTCCACTGCCAAAATATCCGGAATCCGGTCGTGATCCATTTGATCATGCGTATTCTAGGATTTTAGAACTGCTCGATGTGGGGAGATGGCTGTTCAGCCCGCGCCCAGACGTTCAGAGATCGCGTACGAACCAAACCCAAAAATCCCCAGAATCCGATAAGCACGTACTGCACCGCCTGCGCCAGCAGGATGTAGGCGATGGCGCCGGCGCGGCTGAAGCCGAACGGCGTTAGAACGCTGACCGCCACGAACTGGTAAATCCCGAGATAGCCCGGCGTGGACGGCGCCGCGCTGCCTAATCCAAGCCCGGCGAGCAGCAGAAATGCCACCGCCAACGTGCAGTGGAACCCGAGCGCGTGCATCCCTGCTATAGTGCCCAGCGCATCGGAAAACCAGATGCAAATCGTAAAAGAAGCAAAGCGGGACAATCGTCCAGTGTTATGGAAGGCGCGGATGCCGGTGAGGATGTGATCGAGAACGGCCAGCAGCTTACCACGCAAGCGCTCCTTAATGGGAATGCGGACCAGCAGAGCCTTCCACAAGTTCTCCAGGCGCGGCAGCACCGCAATGGCTGCGACGCCGAGCAGGCCAACGATGGCAAACGGCTCGGCGGCATGAGCAAACCAGCCGGGGCGCACCGGCAGCGTGAGCAACACGATCGAGCCGATGATCACCAGCGCGACAGCGTCGGACAGGCGCTCCGAAAGAGCGGTCGTCAGGACAAACGTTTTGCTCAGTCCCGTGCGCCGGCTGACGATGAATGTCCGCACCAGTTCGCCCGCGCGTGCCGGCAAAAAATTGTTTCCGAAATAGCAAGCCGACATGGCCCAGAATGCGGTGGGAAAATCGACGTCGGCGTGCGAGCGCAGCAACACACGCCAGCGCAGCGATCTCAGAACCAGGGAGCAAGTGGAAAGTGCCGCTCCGAGGAGGATGAAGCGGATATCGGCGCCGGCCAGGATGGTCCAGACTTGACGCCAGTCGATACCGCGTAGAGAAAAATAAAGCAGGACCGCGGCTAACCCCAGTGCAATCGCCGAATAAAGAATGCGCGCACGGGAGATTCGCTTCGCGGGCGGCAGCGCGCCCGGCATTTCGGCGGCGACGCTCGGCTCCTTCAGCATCACGCTAGACTTCGATTCCAGGGACGCTCCCCATCGCGCGCGCCGGGGCGAATTCCTGTAACGGTTCGCCAGGCGCAAATTCAAAATTCAGCCGCTCCCTCTCTATTGCGTGCGGCCGGTTCAGAACCTGCGTGTGGATGGCGCCGACGTATTCGCCCAGAATCCCGAGCGAAACCAATTGCACCGATCCCAGGAAGAACAGCCCAATCACGAGCGGCGCCATGCCCACCGAGAAACTGCTCCAGAAAACGAGCTTATAGAGCAAATAAGCGAACGCCGTCAGGATGGAAAGCAGCGCGCAGGCGAAGCCTATAAAGGTGGCGATCCGAAGCGGCACCTTAGATAAATTGGTGATGCCGAGCATCGCCAGATCCCACAGCGAATAGAAATTGTTTTTCGTGATCCCATGCTTGCGGACCGGCTGATGGAATTCGATCTCGTAATGAGGCAGTCCGATCTCGGCGATCATTCCGCGGAAATAGGGATATGCATCTCCGAAGGAACGGATGATTTCGACAACCTTTCTGTCGTACAAACCAAAGCCGGTAAAATTCTCGAAGGTCTCGATGGAAGAAAGTCGCCGCACGATCCGGTAATACAAAGTGCGGACGGAGAACATAGCGCGGTTCTCCTGGCTGCTGGTCTTGAGGCACAGCACCATGGGATAGCCTTCTTCCCATTTGGCGACCATTTCGGGGATGAGTTCGGGAGGATCCTGCAGGTCGGCGACCAGCCCGATCACGACATCCCCCTGGGCTTGCAAAAACGCGTGAAACGGCGAGCGGATATGGCCGAAATTCCGTGTATTGACGATGACCTTCACGTTCCGGTCTTTGGCGGCGAGGCGCCGCAGAACGGCAACCGTATTGTCGTGCGAGGCGTTGTCGATGAAGATGTGTTCGTAGCGATAGCGGCCCAACTGCAGGATGGCGGCGCGCACGCGGTTGTAACATTCCTCGACGTTTGCTTCTTCGTTGTAGCAGGGCGTGACGATGCTGATCGTTTTCATGGCCAATTACAGGCTGTTGGAATTCCGGGCGGCGAGCAAACGGTTCACCAGGTCGCGAACGGCGCCGTTTCCCCCATTGCAGGCGCTGATGAAAGCGGCGCAATCGAGGGCGGCGGCCTGAGCGTTGGCCGGAGCGGCGGCCAAACCAGCTAGGCGCATCGCCGACACATCATTCACATCGTCGCCCATGAAACAAATCTCGCTGAGCGCCAACCCGGCGCTTTCCGCGAACCGGCGCAGCGCGGTCGCTTTATCTTTGCAGTTTTTTTCCACGTGAGCGATGCCCATCTTGGCCGCAAAACGGTCAACCAGAGGGCTGTCTTCTCCCGAAATCAGCGCTACGATGAACCCCGCCTTCCGTGCCAGAGAAACGCCCATGATGTCGGCAAAGCAAAACCGCTTCCATTCTTCGCCGTTCGGCCCCCACCAGATACCTCCATCGGTGAGCACGCCGTCCACATCCAGCGCGATCGCCTTAACTTCGTTCATGCCGAAGTTGCGGCGCCCACGCGGCGGAGCTTCTTAATGATGGGGTATTCCCGCTCCACCACTCGCTTGACGCCGTCGCCTAAGGATTCTTCGATGAGTCGTATGTCGCGAACCAGCCGCGCGATGCCATTGTGTTCGAGCGAAGCCGCTTGATCGCTGCCCCACATCGCCCGATCCATGGTGATGTGCCGCTCTACGCAGCAAGCCCCGAGGACCACGGCAGCCACGCTTGACGGAATTCCAGTCTCGTGGCCCGAATAGCCGATCGGAACCCCGTAACGCTCTCGCAACATTGGAATCACGCGCAGATTCAATTCTTTGTAGTAGGCCGGGTACGTGCTGCAGGCGTGCAGAATTACGAGATTTTCCGTGCCGAGAGTTTCCACCGCGCGATCGATTTCGGTCACCGTGCTCATGCCGGTCGACAGAATGATGGGCTTGCCGGTACCGCGCGTGTACCGCAGCAGACGATCGTCGGTGAGCGAGGCGGAAGCGATCTTGAAGCAAGGCACGTCGAACTGGCTGATGAAATCGACCGAAGCCTCGTCCCAGCAAGAGGCGAACCATGGCATGTGCATGGCCTTGCAATAAGCGTCGATCTCGCCGTACTCCGCCGCACTGAATTCCAGGCCACGCTTGAGATCGCCGTTGGTGGCGCCGAAGGGGTTTTCACGCGGCTTCGCCAGTTCTTCGGCGGAATACACCACTTCTACTGTCCGCTTTTGCAACTTTACCGCGTCGCAGCCGGCGGCGACCGCCATGCTGATCAGCTTTTTCGCCAGATCGAGATCGCCATTGTGATTGATTCCGATTTCGGCGACCACAAAACAGGGTTGCCCATCGCCAATCAGCCGTTTGCCCACTGGAACTGTGTTCGTTTGCGCCATAGGAGTTAGTTCCCGTATACTTCCCAGCCGTTTCAATGTTTTGCGCCGCTGGATTATACTCTACCGTATCGGTAGAGTATAAACATGAGCGATACCTTAATTGCTCCCATCGCCGCCGATTTTGCCATTGCCTACAAATCCAAGCTGCTTCATGCTCTAGACACCGTGGAACCGCATCTGGTTGCGGAAGCCATCGGCGTCTTGCGCGAGGCTCGCGATGCGGGCAGGCATATTTTCGTTTGCGGCAACGGCGGCAGCGCTTCCACAGCTTCGCACTTTGTCACCGACATGGTGAAAGGAGCGAGCTACAAACGTACGCAGCGCTTCCGCATTATGGCCCTGACGGACTCGATGGCCACCATTACGGCCTATTCGAACGACGTGGGATACGACTGCATTTTTGCCGAGCAGCTCAAGAACTTTGCCGCGCCCGGCGATGTCTTCATGGCCATCAGCGGCTCGGGAAATTCTCCCAATGTCGTCTGCGCCATGGAGTGTGCCAGCGAACTCGGCTGCCGCACCATCGCTCTCACCGGACGCGACGGAGGAAAACTGGGTCCCATGGCGCAGCTACAGATCCGCGTGGCCGAGCCCCACATGGGGCGCATCGAAGATGGGCATATGGTCGTGTGCCATATGATCTGCTACTACTTCATGGAAAACTGATCGCGCCGGAGGGTGGACTTTAGTCGGCACGGGGCTTCAACCCTGCTCGCCCGCAATTCTTTCCCGCGCTCCATATCTTCCACGGCGCATTCCCGGACTTCCACAGATCGTTCAGAATCTGGTATTCCCGGAACGTATCCATCGCGTAAAAAAAGCCTTCGTGCCGGTACGCCATCAACTGGCCTTCCGCCGCCAGCCGCTCCAGCGGCTCATGTTCGAGTGTGCATTGGTCGCCATCGATATAGTCGAAAATCTTACGCTCGAACACGAAAAAACCCGCGCTGGCCCAGGCATCCGATTTCGGTTTTTCGATAAACGCCTTCACCTGGCTTTCCCGATCGATGTCGAGAATGCCGAAACGCGACGCCGGGCGGAAGGTGGTCACGGTCGCCAGCCGGCCATGGCTGCAATGAAAATCCAACAGTTTACAGATATCGACATCGCTCACCCCGTCGCCGTAGCTCAGCATGAAACGTTCGTCGTCTCCTACATACTTCGCCACGCGCTTCACACGGCCGCCCGTCATCGTCTCCGGTCCGGTTTCGGCAAGAGTAACCCGATAATCCTGCTCTTCGTGATCGCCCTGGTAACGGATTCCGGCTTGCTTTCCCAAACGGACGGTAAAGTCCTTATTCATTGCCTCGTAATTCAGGAAGTATTCTTTAATCATGTTTCCGCGGTATCCGAGGCAGAGGATAAAGTCCAGAAAACCATGATGAGCGTAAAGCTTCATGATGTGCCAGAGGATCGGACGGCCTCCTACGTCGACGAGCGGCTTGGGCCGGAATTCCGTCTCCTCACGCATGCGTGTGCCCAATCCACCGCACAGGATGACAACTTTCATGTCAAAATTGTACTCGACTATCTGCATCGTGTCCCCTCCTTGACAGTCGGGGTTCTGACCGAAACTGAACCGCGCGCGTCAGCAAGCGGGCCGGTCCGCTAAAATTGTGCTTGCAATGGCGCATACAGTACAAATCGGCAACCGGCTCTGTGGCGACGGGCAGCCGGCTCTCATCTTCGCGGAAATCGGAATCAACCACAACGGCGATATCGATCTTGCCAAACGGCTGATCAGCCTCGCGAAAGTGGCCGGCTGCGATGGCGTGAAATTTCAAAAGCGCACGGTGGAGGTCGTCTATAAACCGGAGGAGCTGGCCGCGCCGCGCGAGTCGCCTTTCGGCACGACCAACGGCGATCTGAAGCGCGCGCTCGAATTCGATATCGAGGATTACGAAGAGATAGACGAATACTGCAAGCAGGTAAAGATCCCGTGGTTTGTTTCCGCCTGGGACGAAGACGCGGTCGACGACATGCGGCGATTTCATTTGCCGTGTTACAAAATCGCTTCGGCTTGCCTCACGGACGACCATTTGCTGCGCCATACACGCCGCCAAGGCAAGCCAATCATCCTCTCGACCGGAATGAGTACTCTGGCGCAAATCGATCACGCGGTCGACGTTCTGGGCAAAGAGGATTTAATTTTGATGCACGCCTGCAGCGCCTACCCGGCTTACTACGAAGAACTCAATCTGAATGTCATTCCCAGGCTTAAGCAGCGCTATGGAGTTCCGGTCGGCTATTCCGGCCACGAAACCGGACTGCCGTCGAGTGTGGCCGCGGTGGCGCTCGGCGCCTGCTGCGTGGAACGGCATATTACGATGGATCGCGCAATGTGGGGGAGCGATCAAGCGGCATCTCTTGAGCCGAACGGAATTACCAAGCTCGTGAGTTACATCCGCATGGTGGAAAAATCGATGGGAGACGGCGAAAAACGCGTAATCGAGCGCGAGCTGCCGATTATCAAGAAATTGCGCCGCGTAGGCGCTTAGCCTCTGCTTCCTAACGGCCCGGTTCGTAAACTTATGAAACTTGCGGATTATCTGTTCGCCTGTATCGCGGAGCAGGGTGTCAAGCATATCTTTCTCGTGGTGGGCGGTGGGGCGATGCACTTGAACGAATCGCTCGCGCGCGAGAAGCGCATCGAGTTTGTTTGTAACTCGCACGAGCAGGCGAGCGCCATCTGCGCGGAGAATTACGCCAAGGCGACCGATAACTTAGGCTGCGCGCTCGTAACTACCGGGCCGGGCGGCACCAACGCTGTTACGGGCCTCGCCGGCGCCTGGCTCGATTCGACGCCTGTGCTCTTTATTTCCGGCCAGGTCAAACGCGCCGATCGCATGTACCGGCCCGACGGAACGCCGCTCGGCGTGCGGCAAATGGGGCCCCAGGAGATCGACATTGTTTCGGTCGTCAAGCCGCTTACCAAGTATGCCGTCACCGTCCTCGATCCAAACGAGATCCGCTATCACATCGAGAAGGCACTGCATCTTGCCAGGAGTGGACGCCCCGGTCCAGTGTGGCTGGATATCCCGCTCGATGTGCAATCGGCGCAGATCGATCCTTCAACGCTCGCCGGCTTTGATCCGGCGGAACTGCCGGCGCCTCCATCGGCAGACGTGCGATCGTTCGCGGCAGAGGTGATCGAGCGGCTGAATGCCTCCGAGCGGCCTCTGCTGATGGTTGGCAACGGCGTCCGCCTGGCCCACGCGGTTGCGGAGATGAACGAATTGCGCCGCCTTGCGGAGCTTCCAACGGCGGTGACTTGGGTCGCCAGCGACTTGGTTTCGAGCAACGACCCGTTGTTTGCGGGGCGCCCTGGTTCGCTCGCCGCGCGCGGCGCAAATTTCGCCATTCAGAACTGCGATTTTCTGCTGATGATCGGCACCCGGATGGATAATTCCCTCACCGGCTTTGCGCCGCGCAATCTGGCACGCGCGGCCTGGAAGGCGATGGTCGATGTCGATCCGGCGGAACTGGCGAAACTCGACGGCGCACTGGGCAACAAAATCGTCGCCGATGCGGGCGCGTTCTTGCGCGAGTTGCTGGCGCAAAAGAAAAAGATAGAGCCTAAGGATCGCTTGACGTGGCGCGAACGCGTCGCCTGCTGGCAGCAGCGCTATCCGCTCATTACCGGCGAGCACCGCAAGCCCGGCAGTCAGGTCAGCATTTATCATCTGTCGGAGGTGTTGAGCCAGGAATTGACGCCCGAAGATTGCATCGTTTCCGGCAGCTCCGGCAGCGGCATCGAGATTTTCATCTTCAGTTATCCTAGCCGCGCGGGCCAGCGCGTGTATCATACGGCGGGCTTGGGCGCCATGGGTTTCGGACTTCCCGCCAGCATCGGCGTCAGCCTCGCGAAAGGCCGCCGCCGCACGATTTGCGTCGATGGCGATGGCGGCTTTCAGTTCAACATTCAAGAACTCGAAACGGTCGCACGCCTCAACCTGCCGCTGAAATTTTTCATCCTGAACAATGACGGTTATGCTTCAATCCGCTCTTCGCAAAAGGGCTGGTTCGGCAAATCGACCATCGGCGCGCACGCGACGACGGGCCTCACGGTGCCTGATCTGAGTAAGATAGCGGCCTCTTATGGCATCACCTCATACGTTATCGAGGATCAACGCAATTTGAGCGGCGATGTGCGAAAAGTGCTCGATATGCCCGGGCCGGTTGTGGTGGACGTGCACGTAATCCCGGAAGAAATTCGCGGGCCGCGCGTGACCTCGGTGCAGTTGCCTGACGGGCGCTTCGTTTCGAAGCCGATGGAGGACCTGTGGCCCTTCCTGCCGCGCGACGAGTTCCGTGAGAACATGATCGTGCCGCCGCTCGAAGACTGACGTGGAGCAAAAGATTCTGATCACGGGCGGCTCGGGGTTTATCGGCCGAAACCTCGCGGAGATGCTTAACGGCGAATATAAGGTGTTCTCTCCGCCGCGACAGGAACTCGATCTGCTCAACGATGTTGCCGTTCGCGATTACCTTGCCGCGCATCGGTTCGACACTGTGATCCATGCCGCAACCGGCCGCTCCAACCGCCGCACGACAGCGCCTGATCTGTTCAAGAACAATTGCCGCATGTTTTTCAACTTCGCCCGCGACCGGCATCTCTACGGGCGCATGTTGCATTTCGGCTCCGGCGCTGAGTTCGGCGTCCGCGTGCCGCGCATGCCCGAACCATTCTTCGACATGCATGTCCCGGCAGACGACTACGCCTTCGCGAAATATATCGCGGCGAAATACACCGAAGCATCAAACAACGTTTACAACCTCCGCCTCTTCGGCGTGTTCGGCAAATATGAAGTATGGGACGTGCGGTTTATCTCCAACGCGATCTGCCGCGTCCTGCATGGCATGACGATCAGCATGCGCCAAAACGTCCGCTTCGACTATCTTTATATAGACGATCTCGCGAAACTAATCCGCTGGTTCCTCGATCACGACCTGAAATACAAGACCTACAACGTCTGCCGCGCAGAAACATACGATCTGCTCTCGCTCGCGCGCATGGTGGCGGAAATTTCGAGCAAACATCCGCAGATCCATGTCCAGCGCGACGGGCTCGGTCCCGAGTACAGCGGCGACAACTCGCGCATGCTCGAAGAAATGGGCGGCTTTCGGTTCCGCGAAATGAAGGATGCCATCGCGGAACTTTACGCCTGGTATGAAGCGCATCTTTTCGAAATCGATCCGGCGCTGCTACGCTTCGACGGCTGAAAATGGCGATGAAGCGGGTTCTTCTTTCCTGGAGCAGCGGCAAAGATAGCGCCTGGGCGCTTCGCTCGCTTCGCCGCGACCCGCAGATCGAAATCGCAGCGCTGCTGACCACGTTCAATGGCGCATTCGACCGCGTTGCTATGCATGCCGTGCGCCGCGCGCTGGTGCGGGAGCAGGCGGCTTGCGTCGGGCTTCCGCTCTGGGAAGTGGATCTGCCGTGGCCTTGCTCGAACGAGCAATACGAAAGCTGCATGCGTGCCGTCATCGAACGCACTCGTGCCGAAAATATTCAGGCAACCGCGTTCGGCGATCTCTTTCTCGAAGACATACGCTCCTATCGCGAGCGCCAGCTTGCGAGCACCGGCATCGAGCCGATATTTCCCCTCTGGCGCATACCCACCCGCGAACTTGCCCGAGAGATGGTGCAAGTCGGCCTCAAGGCGAAGCTCACCTGCGTCGATCCGAAAAAACTCGACCGTTCTTTCGCCGGCGCCGATTACGATGCCGCTTTCTTGCAGCGATTGCCGGCGGACATCGATCCCTGCGGCGAAAACGGCGAGTTTCACACTTTTGTCTACGATTCGCCCGAGTTCAGCCACTCTATTCCGGTGATAACCCGCGAAATCGTTGAGCGCGACGGCTTTGTCTTTGTCGATTGCATCCGGCCCGGCATGGATTATGTGCCTACAGATTGCGCTTCAAGAACGAGCAGATTTGATAACCGGCGAGATACTTGAACGGAAACTCGCCCATCGTGTAATGGCCGCAGGGAAGTACGCTGACGTCGTGATCCCATCCGAGGCGGCGGGCGCTTGCGATGACTTCCTCCGATAAGTGAACCGGAAACGTTGTGTCGAACCGTGTATAGATGAACTTCGAGCGCTTCGGCCGGCTGGTGAATAGATCCCAATAGCTGGGCGGGCTAATGCACAGCCAGAGCTTGCGCAGCGTCTCGACATCGAGAATGCCTTCGAGGCTCCTCCGGATATGCTGCGTCGATAATCCCTCCCAAACAGGATCGGCGAAATACGTAGAACAGTGATTGAATACATTGACGCGGATACGGATATCGTGTGCGCTGGCCAGGAAGGCATAACAGGAGCCGAGGCTGGTGCCGATGATGCCCAGGCGCTCGTAGCCTTGTTGTTCGAGCCAATCGAAGCAGCAGCGCGTGTCGATAGCCGCCTGCCGCGTCGCGTCGATGGTACGGCAAATGTTCGAGGATACGGCGTAATCGGCGCGGCTCAGGCCGGCCGGCGTGCGTGCATCGTGATAGGGCAGGCTGAGGCGGAGCGCCGAGATGCCCAAGCGCGCAAGGCCCGAGCAAAGCGCGTTTTGCTGCGGCAGTTTAGAATTCCAGTGCGGCAGAACGACCACCGCCCTCCCGTGATCATCGCGAGCGGGAAACCAGAGCGCGCGAGCCAGATTGTTCTCCGGGCAGGGAGATTCCACCGGCGACCGAAATGTAAGCCATCCCTCCTGAAGTTGGAAATCCGCCGGGCGGCGATACGAGAAGAATTCTTCGCTGGCTTGAATCGCGCGGCGATTCAACTCCGCGACGTAATCTATCGGAGCAAGACCGTTGCGCGGAAACTCCCGCGAGCAGGGCCAGTTTCGCGTCCAATCCAGGCCAAAATCCAAAGCACGGACGACGCGGTTGGTATCGCGGAAACAGAGCGCATTTTCCCAGTTCTCCATCCAGGCGCCGTATCGGCGCGCAAACGGGCGCGGTGGAAACTTCATTTCGGAATGCGCTTCGCGCTGGATGTGCTGCTCGCAGCCACTCGACTCCAGTTTAACGGCAAGGGAAATGGCGGCCGGGCGCAGTCACAAAATTCGCACCAGGCTTCAATCAGCTTTGGGCAATGTCAAAATGCGGAAAGTGACAGCCAAGCGTATTCTCGTCTCCCTGCTGGCGGCACTGCCGCTGTTCGCCACACCTCCAGTGGTCTCCAATATTTCGTTCCTGTACGGCTCGCACTCCTCGGTATCGGTTCAATTCGATATCAGCGCGACCGGCAACGATTTTCGGATGCGCTACATCCCCGCC
>DASVGP010000134.1:0-3394 GCA_036379475.1 Bryobacteraceae bacterium
TCCCAATCCCAAGAAAGAGCCTAGACGAAATGGGGTGTTAATCGCCCCGGCCGAAGGCGGCCTGACTAACTTTCGCGCACCCAGCTTCGATCCAAAGTCCGGCTTGTTCCTCGTAAGTGCCAGCCCAAGTTATGGCATCTATTTCGCGAAGCCGGAAGATGGAGCTTTCGGCTGGGCCGGCGCCGATTACGGCGTCTGGGACAACGGGATTCTCGAAGCCATCGATTACCAAACCGGAAAAATCCGCTGGCGCCACAAACTACACGGCGGCTCGGGAGCGGGCGTGATGACGACGGATTCCGGCCTCACGTTTTCCGGCGATGCGCACGAAAACGTTCTGGCACTCCAAACCAGCACTGGAAAAACGCTGTGGCATGCCGGAGAAGGTGGGAATATCGGTAGTTCTCCGATCACTTACAAACTGGACGGCCGCCAATATGTCATCACCAGCGCGGGCGGCGTCTTGTTCGCCTGGGCGCTCCCGAAAAAAGCGGCTGCCGGAACGGGCGAGTAATTCCTCGCTCGGGGATGCGGCGCCGTTCAGTGACGCGGGTGCAGAATCAGTTTCTGCACTCGCCAATTGAGCAGCTCCGCCGCATAGAGCACGTTTTCCGACGGACACGCCAGTTCATGAATCCAGCCGAATTCTTTCGGCTGCCGGCCGGTACGACCCAGCATCCCCACCACTTTGCCGCTCAGGGTCAGTTTGTAAATGCGTCCGGGGAAGGCATCGGAAGTGTAGATATATTGCGTTGGCCCGGGCGTGATGCAAAGCGTCCAAGGTGAACCCGGCTGCATGGCGCCCGACGAATTGGGTCCCGGACGGTTTCCCATCCAAGGCTGCGCATCCGGCGGCGCGGGGATGTTGATCTTGATTTGACGGAGGAATTTTCCGTTACGGTCGAAGACTTGAATGCGCCGGTTGTCGCGATCGGCGACATAGATATGGTCCTCTGCATCGACCGCAATGCTATGCGGTGTGTTGAACTCGCCCGGCCCAGTGCCCGGCTTGCCCCATGTCCGTACCCAATCGCCGTTCTTGTCGTATTCCGCGATTCGCGAATTAATATACCCGTCGCTGATGAAAATGTCGCCTTCGCTGTCCCACGCGACATCAGTTGGCTGGCGGAATTCGCCGTTCACGGCAGGACGCGGAGGCTGAACACGCGTCCATGGAACATCGCCCGAATCGCCGGCCTCTTTCTTCCGGCCGAAGAGCATCTTGACGCGGCCTTGCGGATTGAATTCCACTATCATGTCTGAGCCTTTATCGACCACCCAGATATCGCCGTGTTTGTCGACTCGAACCGAATGGGCGAACGACCACGCGTACAGATGTTTTCCGATTTCGCGGATCAATTTGCCGTCGGGGCCGAACTCCAGCAGTTGCGCCGCTTCGGCGCCGTAAGCCGGGCCGCTGGTATCTCCGCGAGAGAGAACAAAAACATCTCCCTTGGAGTTGACCGCGACGCCCGTGGCTTCACCCAGATACATGTCCGGCGGCAGCTTTAAGAAATTGGGGACCGAATCGTAAGGAATCTTCGGGGGCGCCTGTTGCGCAAACGCAACGGCACCCAGGGACAGCAGGAGCAGAACGAAATAGACTTTCACACTCACCTCCAGCGCAATCGGAGCCGGAAGCGCGAGCGACCGGATTGGAGCAGGGCTCGCTGACGCTCGGGGCTTCGCTTCAGATTACCTCGGTGTGAGCTTTAGATCTTGCGGGTTTGTCCATTTCATCACCGCACCTTGACCCCGCAGTTTCCTGGCTAAGTTATCCGTGTCTATTTTTTGGACGGACGAATGTCCCTCGATCGCCATGGCTGCCGCAACGCCTGCCGCCTCTCCCATAATCATGTAAACAGGCTCCAAACGCAACGTGCCGTATCCTACGTGTGTCGCGGAGGTGCAGACAGGGACTAAAAGGTTTTCGCACTCACCGGATTTGGGCAACAGCACGCGATAAGAGATTTGGTAAGGAATCGCCGGCACTTCGGTATCGCCTTCGTTTTGGACCGTGCCATCCGCTTGCACATAGCGCTGCGAGTTATGCGCATCCATGTTGTAAGATCCCATGCCAATGGGATCGGACTTTGTGACATTGGTCTCGGCATCGTGCTGCGTCATCACGAAATCTCCGATCATGCGCCGCGCTTCGCGCACATATAGCTGAAATGGCCAATGATTTGTATCTGAGAATTCGTCCTTGGCCAGGCCCCATTGCTTTATCTCGTTGCGGAGTGGTGCGGGGATTTGCGGATCATGGCCAAGAAAGTAAAAGAAGCCTGCCGTGTAATCGGCATGCTCGTGCCAGATCCGATCTTTTCTCCGGTAAGTCGCCGTAGGATACTCCCAGCTCTTGCCGATGTAATCGGTGGAAAATGCACCGTTGTTGTTGAGGTCGATCTTTCCGTTGGGCAGCGGCGACATGCTCGTGAGTTGATGCATGGTTGGAGCGCGCCCGTTCTTCTTGACATCGGCGGCGATGAGGCGTGCAAGAACCGCGAACTGGCGGGGATCGTAACGCCCTGGCTCCGGGATGGGGATGCGGTTGTCCTGATTTTGGGTCAGGCAGAGCCGGAAGTTATAGGCCTGGACCTTCTTATCTCCCGAACCAATCTTTCCGCGCGGGCCGGGACAGATATTGGGCAGCAGCTTTCCATGTGCATCGTAGGCGGAAACCGGAACCTCGAAGCGATGGTGCGCGTATTGATCCGCTTTCCGGACGCCGGCGAAGGATTCGTGGTATTGCTCCCGGCTCTCGCGGCCCCAGCTAAAGGAAACTCCCGCTTGTGCAAGCAGATCGCCTTCGTAAGTGGCATCGATAAACGCCTGGCCGGGAAAGTTCCCGCCGGTTTCCGTGAGCACTTCGAAGATGCGGTCACCTCGCTTGTGCACGCCTCCATCCTCTTTGAGCCGGTGACGATAGAGGACATTCACTTTGGCTTCGGCCGCCATCTGTTTAAAGACGGCCTCGGCCGCGTGCGGTTCGAAATCCCAAGCAATGGGTTGACCATAGCGGTTGCCTACGCGCCGGAAAAATTCCAAAGACAGGCCGCCGATGGTTTCCTTTCTGCCGGTGTCGGTGTGGCCTAAACCGCCCGAAACCATGCCGCCCAAATGCGTTCCAGGCTCGAGCAGCGTGACACGGGCGCCTTGGCGGGCTGCCGCCACCGCTGCGATGACCCCTGCGGCGGTTCCACCGTAGACAATCACGCCGGCGGGCTCTCCGGCTCTCTGAAGAACTGCGCCGCCTATGCTGACCAGGGAAGTTTTTAGAAAGGTTCGTCGATGCATGGGTTTTTGTGGGTACGCCTTCAGCGTGCCGGCGTGAGCTTCAGCCCACGCTTGCCCGGAACGTGAAGCACGCTGCCAATGCCACTACGTCTTTTTC
>DASVGP010000135.1:0-37887 GCA_036379475.1 Bryobacteraceae bacterium
TGCGCGATATCTTTACCATGGGCGCGCGCCCCATCGCCATTCTCGATTCCATTCGATTCGGCAGATTGGAGAGCGAGAAAACCGGCGCGAGAAACCGGCGCATTCTGGAAGGCGTGGTGGCGGGCATCGCGCATTATGGCAACTGCATTGGCGTGCCGACCGTCGGCGGCGAGTGCGTATTCGAAGAAAGCTACGACGGCAATCCATTGGTGAACGTTTTCGCGCTCGGCGTGTTTCGCCACGACGAGATTTTTTACGGCAAAGCGAGCGGGATCGGGAACCCGGTCATTTACGTGGGCGCCAAAACCGGACGCGATGGCATTCACGGCGCCTCGATGGCTTCTGCGGAGTTCACCGAAGAATCGAAACAGAAGCGGCCCAACGTGCAGGTGGGCGATCCGTTTATGGAGAAGCTGCTGCTCGAAGCCTGCCTGGAGGCAATGAAAACCGGCGCCATCGTTGGCATTCAGGACATGGGCGCGGCGGGGCTGACTTCTTCAACCTGCGAGATGGGCAGCCGCGCCGGAACCGGAATCGAAATCGATCTGGACCGAGTGCCCCAGCGCGAATCCGGCATGACCGCTTATGACATCATGCTTTCCGAATCGCAGGAGCGCATGCTACTGGTGGCGCAAAGCGGGCGTGAGCACGAAGTCTTTCAGGTTTTCGAAAAATGGGGCCTCGATGCGACGCAGATCGGCGTGGTCACTCCGGACGGCATCCTGCGCGTGAAACATCATGGCGAGACTGTCGCCGAGATCCCGAATCGGGCGCTTGCCGACGAAGCTCCGCGTTACAACCGGCCGTTTTCAAAGCCGCTGCGTGAAGCGCCTCCGCACGGCCCGAAAGTTGGTAGCGCCGATTTCACAACCGATCTCAAGAATCTGCTCGCTTCCGAAGATGTTTGCTCGAAGCGATGGGTTTGGCAGCAGTACGATTCGCAAGTGCGCACCAACACCATCGCCGGACCGGGTTCGGATGCGGCTATTGTGCGCATCAAGGGTATGAAGACTTCGGTCGCGATGGCGCTCGACGGCAACGGGCGCTACTGCTCGCTCGATCCGCGCGAAGGCACGAAGCTGATCGTGGCCGAGTGCTGCCGGAATTTATCGACGGTCGGCGCGCTGCCGATCGCCACGACGAACAATCTGAATTTCGGCAATCCCGAGCGTCCTGAGATCATGGCGCAGATCGTGGAATCGATCGAAGGCTTGGCTGAAGCCTGCCGCTTTTTCGATGTTCCGGTAACCGGCGGGAACGTGAGCCTGTACAACGAGACTCTCGGTGCACCGATTCTGCCGACGCCGGTCGTTGGCATCGTCGGGACGCTTCCGACTGCCCCGCCGATCGGCAATACGTTTCCGCGCTCGGGCCTGCGCGTGATTCTACTGGGTGGCTTGGGCGCAGCGGATGGAGACGAACTCGGCGGCACGCAATATGCCAAGACAATCGCGAAATCGCTCTGGGGCCGTCCGCCCAAGCTGGACATGCATTACGAAAAACGCGTCCAAGCTTGTATTCGCGAACTGGTCCGCGGAGGAGTGGTCGCCTCGGCGCATGATCTTTCCGATGGCGGACTGGCGGTGGCGCTGGCGGAGTCTTGCTTCGGAGCGGAAAACATCGGCGCGGACCTGAACCTCGATTCGGATCTTGCGCCCGAGCTGCTGCTGTTTCACGAGGGCCCTTCGCGGGTTCTCGTCACGACCGCATCGCCTGAACGAGTGCTGGCATCCGCAAAGAAGAGTGGCGTGGAGGCTGCCGATCTCGGCACGACGGGCGGAGACAAGCTGACGATTCGCAATCGCGGAACGATCCTCGTCGACAGCCCCGTTTTCGAGTTAAAACAAAGATGGAGCCGTTCGCTCGAAGAAAGGCTGCACGACACGGTGGTGATCTAACGATGTTCGACAAACTGCACGAAGAATGCGGGGTATTCGCGCTGTACGGCCATCCTGAGGCCGCGAACCTGGTGTATCTCGGCCTGTATGCGTTGCAGCACCGCGGCCAGGAAAGCGCCGGCATAGCATCGAGCGACGGCCGCACCATCCACACGGTGCGCAAGCTGGGGCACGTGGCGGATATTTTCAACCCCGGAACGCTGAACCGCTTGCCCGGTGCGCTCGCGATCGGCCACACGAGATATTCCACCGCGGGCGACACCGTACTGCAAAATGCCCAGCCGTTGAGCGTCGCTTGCGGCAAGGGACAGATCGCGATCGCGCATAACGGCAATCTGAACAATGCCATCGAGCTGCGGCGCGAGCTGGAGGAAGACGGCTCGATTTTCCAATCCACTAGCGACACGGAAGTGATTTTGCACCTGGTGGCGCGCTCCCGAGAGCGCACGCTTTCTGGAGCTTTGCGCGAGGCTCTGCTGCAGATCGAAGGTGCTTTTTCGCTGGTATTTTTGGCCGACGATCGCGTCATCGTGGCTCGCGACCCGCACGGATTCCGTCCGCTCGCGATCGGCAGCGTGGCTCTTCCCGAAGGCGGCACGGCAACCGTATTCGCGTCCGAAACCTGCGCCTTCGACCTGATCGGCGCAACGTATGAAGGCGATGTCGGACCGGGCGAGATGATCATCGTCGGTCCCGAAGGCATGTCGCGCGAGCATTATACGCCGCCCGAAGCGCCTGCCCATTGCGCCTTCGAACACGTCTATTTTTCCCGCCCGGATTCCATCGTCTTCGGGCGCGCCGTCGCCGAATCGCGCGAATTGATGGGCCGCCATCTTGCGCGCGAACATCCGGTGGAGGCCGATATCGTCGTGCCGGTGCCTGATTCCGGCGTCGCGGCCGCGATCGGCTATGCGTCTGAGTCTGGTATTCCCTTCGGCCAGGCGTTGATCCGCAATCATTACGTGGGCCGTACGTTTATTGAGCCGTCGCAGGCGATCCGAGATTTCGGCGTCAAGCTGAAGCTGAACCCCGTGCGCCATATGCTCGAAGGCAAGCGCGTGATCCTGGTGGACGATTCCATCGTGCGCGGGACTACCAGCCGCAAGATTGTCCGTATGGTGCGCAGCGCCGGTGCGCGCGAAGTGCATCTGCGCATTTCCTGCCCACCGACCATCTCGCCTTGCTATTACGGCGTCGATACGCCCTCGCTTCAGGAGTTGATTGCGGCGAACCACAGCATCGAAGAGATTCGCAAGTATGTGGAAGCAGATTCGCTGGCGTATCTCTCTCATGAATCGCTGCGTACAAGCCTGGACGATTCCGACCACCGGTTCTGCTACGCCTGTTACACCGGCAAGTATCCTACGCTGGTGCAGATTGAAGCGGTCGTGACGGCAAAGACCGGGTGCTGCTGAAAGGTCTGGGCGCTTACGCTTCCGGCTCAGTTTCGGCATTTTCGGCGCGGCGGATGGAAAATACGGCGACTTCGGCGAAAAGGTTTGGCAAGAAGCGCGCCTTATGCCTATGAGTGACGAACATTTGCCGTTCGATCTTCCAGTTCTGCCGGCGGCATAATTCGATAAAGTCGTCCACGGTAAGGAAGTGCAGATTGGGCGATTCAAACCAATGGAACGGGAACAGTTTCGTGCGCGGGGAGTGCCCTCCGAACAGATGCGCGAAACGCATGCTCCAGTGGCCGAAGTTGGGAAAAGTGATGATGGCTCGCCGGCCCGCGCGCAGCATCTCCCGCAGCACCTTCAGCGGATAGCGCATTTCCTGCAAGGTTTGGCTGAGGATGACGAAATCGAAGCTTCCTTCCGGATACTCAGTCAGCCCTTCGTCGATATCGCGCTGATAAGCCGAGACGCCTTTGGCAATCGCGCGGCGCACTTTATCTGGATCGATTTCCACGCCGCATCCGGAAACGTCCTTATGTTCGCGCAGCCAGGCTAGCAGTTCTCCTTCACCGCAGCCGAGATCCAGGACGCGCGAGCCGGGCTCGATCAGTTCGGCGATCATGGCGTAATCGAGCCGGGAGAGAATCGCCTTGGCCTCTTGCGCCGCGGCGGCGGTGCGGCGAGGCGGCGACGAACTGCCCTGGTAGACGTTGGCCAGGAATCCGGCGATCATTTCGCTCTGATCTTGCGCCTCGAGCAGAAACGCGTCGTGACCGTAACTCGAATTCAGTTCGCAAAAGGCGAGGTCGAGATTGCGGCTGCGCAGCGCGCTCACGATTTCGCGTGATTGATAGGTTGGATAGAGCCAGTCGGAAGTGAAACTGATGACGAGAAAACGTGCGCTGGTGTGATCGAAGGCGGCGGCGAGCGAGGTGCTGCCGTTTGCCAGATCGAAATAATCCATCGCCTTCGTAATATAGAGATACGAATTGGCGTCGAAGCGGCCGACAAACTGGTTCCCGCGATAGCGCAGATAGCTCTCGACTTCGAAATCGACGGAAAAATCGAAGCCAAACGCATCCTTGTCGCGCAATCTGCGGCCAAACTTCTGCCGCATGGAGCCATCACTCATATAAGTGATATGCCCGACCATGCGCGCGACTGCCAGCCCGCGCGCCGGCGGCTTCGAATCGTAATAATCGCCGCCGTTCCAGTCGGGATCGGCCATGATCGCCTGACGGCCAACCTCGTTGAAGGCGATCTGTTGCGCGCTGTGGCGAGCGGTGGTGGCGATGGGGATCACGGCGGAGACCGAATCCGGATAGGCGACCGCCCATTCGAGCGCCTGCATGCCGCCCATCGAACCGCCAGCCACTGCCAGCAAACACTCGATGCCGAGATGGTCGATCAGCATTTTTTGCAGCCGCACCATATCGGCGATGGTGATCACCGGAAAATTCATGGCGTAGGGGCGCCCGGTCGCGGGATCGATGGAACCCGGCCCAGTCGTTCCGCGGCAGCCTCCCAGCACATTCGATGAAATTACGAAATAGCGGTTGGTATTGAACGCGAGGCCGGGACCGATCATCGAGGACCACCATCCCGGCTGTCCTGTTTCTTTGTCGATACCGGCTGCGTGGGCGTCGCCGGTGAACGTATGCAGAACGAGAATGGCGTTGGTCGCGCTCGCGTTCAGCTTGCCGTAAGTTTCATAGGCGACTTCGACGTTTACCAGCGTCACGCCGCAATCAAGCGTCAGCGACGGAAAGGTGACGCTGTGCGTTTCCGCTATGAAATCGGTTTCGGCGAAGGTTAGCATGACCCCTGAAAACGCGCGCTAAGCGCTTGAAATTGCACGATAACATGACGGGCGGGAAAAGGAAAACGCTAGCTGTTAGCTGTTAGCGTTTAGCCCTCCACTGCCCGGGTAGGCTGCTGCGGCGGGAAAAGCCCGATCGAGGGAAGAAAGGTCGAAATCAGGGGGCAGTATCTTGGCGATGGCGTCGCCGAGCTTCATTTCTTCGCGTTGTTTTCGCATTTTGGCGATGGCTATCTGGACGGCGTGCTTCTCGGTTTTGCGCGATTCTTCGGCCTCAGCTCGTTTTTGCGAAGCAAAGCCAATTTCGGCTAACTGGCGTGCTTTCTTGCGTTTCTGAAGCTCGGCGGAGGCGCGCTAGTAGGCGCGATCCTGGGCGGCGTGGTAGCGAACATAGCGTTCGAGGTCAGAGAGGACGCGGAATTTGGTGCAGAGGCCGTGCTTGACGCCGTTTTGCGCGACTTTGGCCTTGGTCTCGACGGATTTGGGGCCACAGGATTTTTGAGAGTTGCGGCGATTGGCCGCGATTTGTTTCGGAATTGCCATAGTGGTGTGTCCAGTTGGTGTACGGTGACAGGCGAAAACGCCTGCTCTACGGTGTCGAGTGTCGGGGGTGGGCGTGCGGAAGGAAAGGTTGCGGAGCGCTAAGCGGTTGGATTTAAATGGGAACCGGTTCTCTCTGCTATGTGACGGCGTGATTCTACTTCAGCACGCTGCGGGCCGCGCCGATCTCATTTCGCGCTGTCGTTCTTAGTGATCACCCGCATATTCTCGGACAACAACATCCGCTTGCCGACTGTGTCCACGGCGGGCTCGGTCATAAACGAAACTTCGTTGAGGAAATCGACGCAGTTTGCGTTATTGGCAATGCCATTCAGCAGGTAATTGTTTTCTCCTGCCGCGACGGCAGACGAGATGTGCGGCAGAGACGTAGACGTGTGCTCGTTGCCTATCTTTGGTTGTGCGAGCGGTAAGGCCGAGGTTATTTTGGATTGCATCTACATCTATCCTCTTCGTATGGAAGATATCACACATGAATCAAAGCCGAGTCGGGGGCTGAAAGGCTTCTCGAGGAGCGCGCCTCGACGCAATTGTCGAGGCGGCAAGCAGAAGTGCTTGCGCCAAGAAAAGCTTATTTAAGCGGCATTGGGCCGATCATTTCCTCCCAGTTATTCATGGCGCAACGCGGTAATAGGTTCGACCGCCGACGCCCGCCGCGCCGGGACGTAAATCGCAATTCCCGCTGCGATGCACAAGCAGATGATGACGGCTGCGTAGGTCGCCGGGTCGTTTGGCCTCACGTCGTAGAGCAGGCTTTTCAGGTAACGCATCAGTGCCAGCGACGCGCCGAGCCCGGCGGCAATTCCAACGCCAAGCAGCACTGCGCCTTCTCTTGAGATCATCTCCAGCACGCGTCTCGGCTCCGCTCCCAGCGCAATACGAATCCCAATCTCCTGCGTCCGCTGCGCCACGGAGAATGACAGCACGCCATAAATGCCAACCACCGACATCAGAAACGCAACGAACGCAAACGCCGCAAAGAGCACGCTGTCGAATCGCGGTCCGGTCGTCATCCGCCCGATGTCTTGATCGAGCGTTTTGAACCTGGCAAGGAGATTCGGATCAAGCGAATGGAGGTGTCCGCGAATAACAGTAGTGAGCGCAGCCTTATCCGCAACGCTGCGGACAAGGAACAAGAGCGAAGTGCTATCGGGAACCTCGTTGTCCACAAACATCTGAGGCGCAGCCGGATGGTTCAAGCCGTGGTTTTTGGTATCGGCAACGATGCCAATCACCGTCTTCCACGTGCCCCATCGCCCACCGCCGATCCGTTTTCCGATCGGATCTCCATCCGCCAGATACGCGCGTACCGCTGCCTGATTAATCACCGCCAGTGTTCCCGGATGGTGGAAATCCTGCTCCGTAAAGGAGCGCCCGCGAATCACCGGGATGCCTGCGGCTTTCAGATAATCCGGGCCGGTGTTGCACACATGGATGTTGTCGCCGCGATGCCAAGGCTCGGGCAACGGCCTATCCGAGCGTGTGAACGTTTCGAACAAAGATCCTCCTGTCAGCGGCGTGCACTCTGAGATTGCGGCGGCTTCGGTTCCGGGAATGCGCCGCAGATAGGGAAGCAAATTTTGGGTAAGCGCTTTGGAATGGTTCCAAAACTTCGTGCCTCGCAGCGGCAGCGAAATGGTCAGGACATGTTCCGGCTGAAAACCCAGATGATCGTTTTCTAAATGCCACAGCGTTTGTAGCACCAGGGCCGCGCCCGAGAGCAAAATTACGGAAAGCGCCACTTCCGCCGCGATCAACCCGCGCCGCAGCATCCCATGCCGCCCGGCAAGTCCCATTCGCGCTGACTTCTGCAAGACCGCATTCACATCCACGCGCCCCGCACGCAACGCCGGTATGACGCCGAACAGCAGAGCGGTCAAAACCGAAACGAGAACGGCGATTCCAAACACGCGCCCGTCTACAGCAACTTCGTCCAGCCGCGGTATCGCGCTCGCTGCGAAATGAACGAACCCGCGCAGCGCAACTGTGGCGATCGCCATACCGCCTGCGCATCCGATCAGGGCGAGGAGCGCCACTTCGGTCAGCAGTTGTCGACTCAGCCGGCCACGTCCCGCGCCAATAGCCGCTCGTATCGCTAGTTCGTGAGATCGCGTCGATAGCCGCGCCAGCAACAGATTCGCAACGTTTGCACAGGCGATCAGCAGAAAGCATGCAGCCGCCGCGGCCACGGCAGACAACAGCAGATGTGAATTCCCCACCCAGTGCTCGCGCAGAGGCTCCACAACAGGGCTCGTATCGGAGCCAAACATTTGCGAAAGATCGGCTTTGCTGGCTGCAAAGAGCGTTGCGACGTTTGCCCGCGCCTGCGCTAGCGTAACGCCGGGTTTCAACCTTCCCATCGCCGACCAAGTCATCACTGCGCTGCCGTGATCCGTCGCCGTCGGCGAGACCGGCAATGTTGTGAGAACATCCGCCTTCACGTCCATCGGCAGCATAAACGACGGCGGAAGCACGCCGATTACTGTGTAGGGCTGCCCGGCGAGCTCGATCGTGTCTCCGATGATTTTCCGGTTCGCATGAAAATGATCGCGCCAAAGATGATCGGTCAGCAGCACCGTTCTTCGCGCATTTGGAAGTTCTTCCTGCGGCCGGAAGAAGCGGCCCAACTCCGGCCTGACACCAAATGCCGCCGGGAAATTGTAAGAAACCGACCATGCACGAATCTCGGCCGGATCGGAACCGCCAAGTATCATCGTCCCGCCGCCGCCATACTGCGTTGCGGCCAATTGCGCAAACACATGATTGTCGCGCCTCCAGGCGACGTAGTCCGGCGAGGGTAAAAACTCCGTATTGAACGACGGAAACCGGATGCTAACCCAAACTAGCCGTCCCGCATCCGAATACGGCAGCGGCCGCAGAAAGACCGTATCGAGGATGCTGAATACCGCCGTGCTTGCGCCAATCCCGAGCGCCAGCGAGAGCACGACCGCCGCCGTAAATCCGCGGTTCTGCCGCAGCATCCGCGCGCCGAAACGCAGATCGCGAAACAGGCTGTCGATCCAGGGAATCCAAGCGCGATCCCGATAGGCTTCCTTTGCTTGCTCGACGCCGCCGAGTTTCATTAGCGCGCGGCGGCGTGCTTCCTCGGGCACCATTCCGGCACGAAGATTGTCTTCGATGTGCAATTGCAAGTTGCTTTCAATCTCGGCCGAGAGCTCCCGCTCCAGATGCTCTTTGCGGAAGAGGCCGCAAAGGCGGATGAGCCAGGCGCCGACGGGCCTCATGCTTCCTCTTTCGATGGCAAAAACCGCGCTAACACCGAAATCGCCAGCTCCCAATCGCGGTATTCCTGTTGGGCGCGTTTGCGGCCGGCGCGTGTGAGCCGATAAAACTTCGCCTTCCGGTTGTTATCGGACACGCCCCACTCCGGCGCAATATAGCCTTCCTGTTCCAGTTTCAGCAGGGCGGGGTAGAGCGTGCCGTAATTGAGCGATAAAACGTTGCCGCTTGTTTGCTCGATGCGCCGCGCGATGCCGTAGCCGTGCAAAGGCCCCATTGAATCGAGCGTTTTCAAGGTCATCAGGGCGAGCGTCCCTTGCCAGATGCTTGTCTTTTCCAAAATGGCTCCTATGGTCTGTCCATATCTATACTCTCACGCTTTATATGGGTGAGCAATAGGAAAGCCGGAAGGAGGATTGATAGGCGCTTTATCAATATGTTTGGAGGTTCAACAGCCCAATGCCGCTTAAAGAAGGAGTCTGCCCACCCGAGCATGGGGTCGCTTACGCTCCCGGCTCCGTTTCAGGACTTTACCCGATTTAGGCCGCTTTCTGTGCGGCTCTGCGCGATCGGCGAGAGTTCGAGATTATGGCTGCTTCAGTTTCCAAAGGATCTGGCGCAGAATGCCTAGCCAGGTCTCGGCGTCGGCGGCGGGGAGCGGCAGTCTGCGCACGAGGCGGCGGATTTTCCGTTCTGTTGACGCCGAAGTGCGCTCTTCGACGTAACCGGAGCGCGCCAGCGCTTCGAAGAGCAAACCGGTGATGCGCTCGTATTCTTCCGCCGCTGCGTGTTCGGGCGGCGCGAAGCGCTGGGTCGCTGCCGATTCTTCCCGGCGCATTTCGTACAGGCAGATGGCGACCGCCTGGCCGAGGTTCATCGAGCCGTGCTCGGCACGCGTGGGAATGCGCAGGAGTGAATGGCAATGGCTCAGGTCGTCGTTCGAGAGCCCGAATTTTTCGCAGCCAAATACCAGGGCGGCATTGGAGGACGCAAGCTGTTCCTTTAAGATGCTCGCGCCCGCTTCCAAGCGATGCAGCGGAACGTGCAGATTGCGATGACCGACCGCGGTCGTGCCCATAACGATTGTGCAATCGGCGACCGCTGGCGCAAGGTTCTCAAAAATTTCGGCCTGTTCGAGGATGTAACGCGAACCCACGGCCGAGCGGGCTTCGCGAAAGGCCACATCGTAGGGTGTGACCAGCCGGAGCGAGGTGAAGCCGAAATTGCTCATCGCGCGGGCGGCCGCGCCGATGTTTAGCGGATTGCGAGGGGAGACGAGAACCACCCGAAGCGAGTTCGTTATCATTTCGCGCGCAGGGCGTCGAGACGAGTCTCGATACTGCCCAGAGGGCGCCCGCACGCAAGAGTGCGTGCGCCACGGGGTTGTTTACTACTCCAGATAGGTGTACCCTTGCAGGCCATCTTCGTAGGACTTCAACAGCCGTCCGGCTTCCCCGTATCCGATGCGCTGTTCGCGCACGGCGATTTCGACGTCGCGGCGAAACTGGTCTATCAAAGTCTGGGAATTGTACTGGACGTAATCGAGCACCTTGCGCACTGAATCGCCCTGCACTACGGTCTCCAGCACCACTTCCGCATTTTCATCGAGGCTCACGTGGACCGCATTGGTGTCGCCAAACAGATTGTGAAGATCGCCGAGGATCTCCTGATAGGCACCGAGCAGGAATGTGCCCAGGACATAACGCGAGCCGTTGAAGGCGTGCAGCGGCAGCGTCTTTTTCACGTCGCGGCGGTCGATGAATTGATCCACCTTGCCATCGGAATCGCAGGAAATGTCCCCCAGGACGGCCTTGCGCATGGGCCGCTCTTCCAGGCGGTGAATCGGCATGATCGGAAACAACTGCTTGACCGCCCAACTGTCGGGCATGCTTTGAAACAGCGAGAAATTACAAAAGTAGGTGTCGGAGAGCATGGCGTCGAGGCCCTCCAGCTCTTCCGGGAAATAGTCGAGATCGATCGCCAGCTTGTTCACCTTGCGGCAGATGGCCCAGAAGAAGTTTTCCGCCATGCTGCGCTGCTCCAGCGGAAGATAGCCCAGGCTGAAGAGATTGAGCGCCGAGTCGAGCGCCTGCTGGGCGTCGTGATAGGTCTCGAGGATGTTCTTCTTGGTGAGCGATCGGTGGGTCTCAAACAGATCGATGAGACATTGTTCGGAATCTTCGGGCACCGCATCGGGCAGGTTCTCTTCTCCCAGTCCGCTGACGCCGAGCACGTTGAAGACGAGAACGCTGTGATAGGCGGCAATGGCGCGGCCGCTTTCGGTCACAATCACCGGATGCGGGACTTCGGCTTCGTCGCAGATACTCTGAATGTGGTAGACGATGTCGCGCGCGTATTCTTCGAGCGTATAGTTGACGCTCGATTCGAAATCGGTCTGCGAACCGTCGTAATCGATGCCGAGCCCGCCGCCGACGTCCAGATACTTCAGGCCGGTACCCATCTTTTGTAAATCCACATAGACGCGCGCGGCTTCGATGACGGCGCCTTTGATCTGGCGGATATTGGTAATCTGGCTGCCTAAGTGGAAATGGAGCAACTGGAGGCTCTGTTCGAGCCCGCGCTCCTTCAGATATTCGACCGCTTTGAGGGCCTCGCTCACGGTTAGCCCGAATTTCGAGCGATATCCGCCGGAGGATTTCCAGCGTCCCGATCCGCGGCTGGCCAGCTTCACCCGCAAACCGATCGCCGGTTTTACGCCGACTTGCTCGGCGTGGCGCACGATCAGCTCCAGCTCGGTAAATTTTTCGACGACGGGAATGATGCGGCGGCCGATTTTTTTTGCCAGCATCACCATCTCGATGTATTCGTCGTCCTTGAAGCCGTTACAGATGATCGGGGTTTCGTTATCGGCGATCGCGAGTACGGCAAGCAGCTCGGGTTTCGATCCTGCTTCGAGCCCGAAGCGATAGGCCTTCCCGAAGTGGAAGACCGCTTCGACCACCTGGCGCTGCTGGTTCACCTTGATCGGGTACATGCAGCAATAGCCGCCCTGGTACCCATGCTCGCGGATGGAGGTGTCGAAGGCCTGGTGAATTTCCGCCATGCGGTGGCGTAGAATGCCGCCGAAGCGCACCAGGATGGGCAGGGCGATGCCGCGCCATTCGAGCGTGTCGACGAGCTGCTTCAGATCGATGCCGCGGCTCGGGTCTTTGGCCGGGTGGACGAACAGATTGCCGTTCTCGCCGACCGAGAAATAGCCCTTACCCCAACTGGCGACATCGTAGAGCTCGGCGGCGTCGGTGGTGGTCCAGCGATCGGCGGGTTCGCGGACCTGGGGGGTAACGGCGGTTTTCACATTCACGGGCGGTTTCCAATATCAGTAAAGCACGGGAATGAGGGTTGTGGAAGGCGGACTTTAGCACAAAGCTGCGGAGCTAAAGCTCCGCGCGGGCTGAAGCCTGCCCCCCAAATACTTAGGTTGGGAGGGTGGCGGTTTCCATCCAGAAACTCTTGATGTCCTGAGCGGCCGACATCAGGCCGTCGAGTGTGGAGGGCTTTTTGAGATAGGCGTTGGCGTGGGATTCGTAGGCGCGCCGCACGTCCGACTCCGCCCGCGAGGAGGTCAGGATAATTACCGGAATGCGGGAGGTGAGCGGATTCGACTTGAGCCGCATGAGTACTTCGTGACCGCTGATCTTGGGCAGATTCAAATCGAGCAGAATCAGGTCGAGGCGTTTGCCGGGCAGCTGCCGGGTGGCTGCGAGCGCCATTTCCAGACCTTCGGCGCCGTCGCGCGCGACCCGGATATGGACGTTCGCGTCCAGCTCCCGAAAAGCCTCCTCCAGCAGACGGACATCGCCCGGATTATCCTCGATGATCAACAACTCGGTGGGCTTGTGCAATGGGTTACGAGACATCCGGCATAAAAGCTCTACAAACTGGAATTTTACACACGGGCAGAACTCCACTTTTCGATCGGCTATTCGTAGACTTCGCCGCCACAGGCAACGTTGCGCGCGGAATCGCGTTTTTTTGACTCTGTCTCGCAAGCGGCCCCAGACGATCGGCCGCTGACCAATATAGCTCATAATTACTGTGCATTTCCGCGGCCAAACATCTCGTCGAAGACGTGTTTTTTTGTGCAACGACCATCCCGGTTTGGGGAGTAGTAGTACTGGAACTGCCGCCAACCCGGAAGGCATAGATTTCTTAAAGCTCATTCCCACTTAAGTCGATAGAAAGACAGAGCCTAACGATTCATGGCGACGGCGAATCCGAATTTTCAGCCACCTATGCCGGGAGGGCCATGGGGCCTTTGGGACCAGGAGATGGGCACAACTGCGTCGGCGGTGACGGGCAACATTCTGGTAGTGGATGCTTTGGAATCCCGCCGCCGGGCGGCGCGCGCGGCCCTGGCGGAATGCGATTACGAGATGATCGAAGCCGGAAACACTTCGGAAGCGATTTCGGCGCTCTCGTTGCGCCAGGTGGATTTAGTGCTGGCGGACTTGCGCGTGCCGGAACTGGGCGGCGTCGAATTCTGCCGGATGCTCAAGAAAGCGAGTGCGACGCAGTTCCTGCCGGTATTTATCGTCACATCGGCGGACGACGTCGAGCAGGAAGTACTGGCGATCGAGGCCGGGGCGGACGCATTCCTGGTGAATCCACTGAGGCCCAAAGCGCTGCGCGCACGCGTCCAGGCGAGTCTGCGCCACAAATCCATGATTGAGTCGATCGACGACTCCGAGACCGTGCTCTTTTCGCTGGCGCAGTCAGTGGAAGAGCGGGATCCTCCAATCGCCCAGCATTGCCAGCGGCTGGCTCTGATGGCGGCAGCCATGGGGATTGGCTTGGGCCTACCGCGCGACGACATCTTCACGCTCCAGCGCGGCGGCTACTTGCACGATATCGGTAAAGTCGCGATTCCCGACAGAATTTTGTTCAAGCCCGGGCCGCTCACCCCGGACGAATGGCACATCATGAAGAGCCATGCCGTGCGTGGCGAACGCATTTGCGCCAGTATGCGATCACTGGCTCCTGTACTGCCCATCATTCGCCATCACCACGAGCGCTGGGATGGCAGCGGCTATCCCGACGGCCTGAAGGACGAACAGATCCCGCTGCTGGCCCGCATTTTGCAGATCGCCGATATTTTTGATGCGCTCACCACCGCGCGGCCGTACAAGCCCGCGCTGAGCACGGACGAATCCCTATCCATTCTCCGCGCCGAAGTGCAAAAGGGCTGGCGCGATCCCAAGCTGGTCGAATTGTTTGCCGATGTGCTGCCCACCTTCCGCGTCCCCGCGGCCGCTGAAGTCTCGCGACTGTCGCTGCACGCCCTTGCCGCATCGATCGACCGCTACCGCCGCGGCGCGCATCGCCTTGGGACCGATGCTGTTCCCGAGCTGGCTGGTTTGAGAAGTAAGGCCCGGGCACTATAATCGAGTGCGGAAACTGTGCCTGCGCCTCGCTCCGCTCCCGCGGCTGAACTCGCGGTTCTGAATAGACAGATTGTGAACTGCTTTCGCTGCCCGCGCCTGGTCGCGCACCGCGAAGAAATCGGACGGGTGCAGCGGCGCGCCTACCGCGGAGAGCAGTACTGGAGCCGGCCCGTGCCAGGCTTCGGCGACCCCGCAGCGCGGCTGTTCATCGTCGGGCTGGCGCCCGGCGCGCACGGCGGCAACCGTACCGGGCGTATTTTTACCGGAGATCGTTCGGGAGATTTTCTCTATCGCGCACTCTGGGAAGCCGGATTCGCCAATCAGCCGCAAAGCGTCTCCCGCGAGGACGGGCTGGTGCTGACAGATGCCTATATTACGGCGCCGGTGCGCTGCGCGCCGCCGGATAACAAGCCCAACCGCGATGAGTTTTTGAACTGCCGTCCCTACCTGATCCGCGAATGGGAAATTTTGCGCAAGGTGCGGGTTGTGGTCGCGCTAGGCGGGATCGCGCTCCAGTCGTACCTAACGGTGCTACAGGAGCGCGGGTTGATCCGTTCGCGCGCCCGGTTTCGGTTTTCCCATGGCGCTCAGTTCGAAACTCACGAGGGCGGTCCGGTCGTGCTCGCCTGCTACCATCCAAGCCAGCAAAATACATTCACCGGACGGCTAACGCCCGAAATGCTGAAAGATATTTTTTTGCGGGCGAGACGACTCTTAGCCGCCAATACTGTTCATTTAAGGTAAAACTGAGCGCAGGGCATAAGCGAGGCATCGAAGCGGTTCGCCGACTGGGGTCGCTTGCGCTCCCGGCTCAGTCTCGAGATTTCGAAGTTTCGAGAGATGCGACACGGCCTTTGCGTCAAAAAGTGAACTGCATTGGATTTAGCCGGAGTTCGTAAGGTTCGCGGCTGAAGACCGCTCCCTCGCGGTCGCGGCTCGGTAACTTGCCGAGCGGTCCCGACGAACTTCGGTTAGACTGTGGAGGAACCCATGCCTCCTGCCGCGCGCGTAACCGACATGCACACTTGCCCGATGGCCACCGGGCCTGTCCCCCACGTCGGAGGGCCGATTCTGCCGCCCTGCTGCCCGACGGTCCTCATTGGCGGCTTGCCGGCTGCCCGGGTCACCGATCTTTTGACCTGTGTGGGGCCGCCGGACACCATTATCAAAGGCTCGATGACCGTCATGATCGGCGGTTTGCCGGCGGCGCGTCTCGGGGACCAGACCGTCCACGGCGGCGTCATTGTTGTTGGATGCCCCACCGTGATGATCGGCGGCTGACGCTGGTTTGCAGCGTGCTGCTCCAGCATCTCATCTAACCTAGTAGTAGTCTCCATGCCGGAAACCGCCGTAGAGGTTCCCCAGGCCGAGGAGTTGTACCGCAGCCTGGAAGCCAAAGTTCATGCGCTTCGCCCCAAAGAGGACCTAAGCACGCTCGAACGCGCTTACCGCTTCGCAGCCGAACACCATCGGGAGCAAACGCGCCGCTCCGGCGAGCCTTACATCGTGCATCCCCTGGAGGTGGCTCACATCCTCACCGACATGCACATGGACGCGGTGTGCCTTCAGGCCGGGTTGCTGCACGACGTGCTGGAAGACACCGACGCGAATCCGGAAGAGGTGAAGGAGACGTTCGGCCTCAATGTGGCCCGCGTGCTCGACGGCCTCACCAATCTGAGCAAGATCAGCTTTGCCAATCGAGACGACCGGCAGGCCGAGAATCTGCGCAAGATGCTGCTGGCAATGACCGCCGATATCCGCGTGATCATTGTCAAGCTGGCCGATCGCCTGCACAATATGCGCACCATCTCCGCGCTGCCCCGCGAGCGGCAGGAGGCGATCGCACAGGAAACCCTCGACATTTACGCCCCCATCGCGCACCGGCTGGGCATGGGCAAGATCCGGGGCGAGTTGGAGGATCTTTCGTTCCAGACGATTCAGCCGGAAGCCGCTTCCGAACTGGTTCGCGAGATTGATTCGAAGCGCACCGAATACGAGGCGCGTCTTGCCGAGGTGCGCGCTCGGATCGAGCAAAACCTTGCACGCGAGGACATCCCGGCGCGGGTCGAAGCCCGGGTCAAGCGCGCTTATTCGGTGTATCTAAAGCTCAAGCGCCAGCACATCTCGCTGGACCAGGTTTACGATCTGCTCGCGGTGCGGATCATCACCGATTCGGTGAAGAATTGCTATGCCGCGCTCGGCGTCATTCACAACGACTGGCATCCGATCCCCGGCCGCATCAAGGACTTCATCGCCATGCCACGCCCGAACCTGTATCAATCCCTGCACACCTCCGTCATCGGCCCGGGCGGCACAGCGTTCGAAATTCAGATACGCACCGAGGAGATGCACAAGCTGGCGGAAGAAGGCATCGCGGCGCACTGGAGATACAAGGAAGGGGCGAAGGGTTTCGAAGAAGACGACAAGCGCATCGCCTGGCTGCGCCAACTGGTCGAGTGGCAGCGTGAGATGCACGATTCGGCGGACTTCATGTCCACGCTGAAGGTGGATCTTTATTCCGAAGAGGTCTACACTTTCACGCCGCGCGGGCGCGTTATCGTGCTTCCCCGCGACGCCACTCCGATCGACTTCGCCTACGCCATCCATACCGACGTGGGCAACACCTGCGTGGGCGCGCGCGTCAACGGCGCCATCAAGCCGCTCAAGTACCCACTACGGAACGGCGATGTAGTCGAGATCGTCACTCAGCCCGGCCATCGCCCCAGCCGCGACTGGCTGGCGCTGGTAAAAACCGTTCGCGCGCGCAACAAAATCAAGCACGTCATCAACGCGGTCGAGCGCGCCAAGGCCGTCGAAATCGGGCAGAAATCGCTTGAAAAGGAAGCGCGCCGGCTGGGAGTCAGCATGGCGCGTATTTCGCAAAACGAGATGCAGGCCGTCGCCTCCGAATACGGCATGAGCAAACCGGAGGATTTGTACGCCGCTCTTGGCTACGGCAAGTTCTCCCCGCGGCAGGTATTGAACAAGGTGGTTCCGGAGCAGGTCCCTTCCGAATCGGCTCCGACCCCGCCGGCGGCCTTACCGAAGATCCCCGGCCCGCCGGAATTGCCCACCTCCGACGGCGACCTGACAGTTCATGTGAACGGCGCCGACGATGTGCTCGTCTACCGCGCCAAGTGCTGCAACCCGATTCGAGGCGAGCGCATCGTCGGATACATCACGCGCGGCAAAGGCGTGGCCGTGCATTCGGTCCAATGCCCTAATGTGCAGAATCTGATGTACGAACCGGAGCGCAGAATCGCGGTCGAATGGGGCCGCGGCACGGGTGATCCGCTTCCGGTGAAGTTAGTGGTTTATACCGACGATCGCCCGGGTATCCTGCACCAGCTCACTTCCATTCTGAACGACGAATCGAGCAACATCCGCAGCCTCGAAGCGCGTGGCGACGAAAAGCGCAGCGACGACAGCGCCGTCATCGACATCACGATGGAAGTGCGGGACAAGAAGCAATTGGAGCGCGTCGTCGGCGCCTTCCGGCGCATCCCGGGAGTGCGGGATATCGAGCGCGTCGCCTCCGGGCTATGAGAGATTCCACGTGACACCTGAGACAGCACAAAAGACGATCGCCGATCCTGAGCATATCGCGATTTCGAAGTCCTCCGGCATCAAAATCGACTGGCGGGATGGGCACCATAGCGACTATGCGCTGGCCTGGCTGCGCGATCATTGCCCTTGCGCCACCTGCAGCGGGCTTCATGGAACCACGCCGCAGCCGTCCAACTACTCGGAGGCGGAAGCGTTCCCCATGTTTAAGCCGAAGCTCAAGATGAACTCGGTAGAGCCGGTCGGCCAATACGCGATCCGGATTTATTGGAGCGACGGGCACAGCACGGGCATTTATTCTTTCGACCACCTGAGAAACATCTGCCCTTGCGCGGAGTGCCGGGAGCGGGAAGCCGGTCAATGAATCGGAGAGCTTTTCTAGCAGGTTTCGGGGCGGCTGCGCTCGGTTTGGCAGCGCGGGCGCGTCCGATTCGGGTGGCGGTCGATACGCGGCGCAGGCTCGCCGCCATTCCCAGCGACTTTTTGGGGCTGGGATACGAGATTTCTTCCGTAGCCATTCCCGGCCTGCTGAGCGCTCGTGACCGAACGTATGTGCAATTGGTGCGGACGCTATCGCCGCGAGGAGTGATTCGGATTGGAGGAAACACTTCGGATTACGCGTCATTTAAGCGCGATGCGAAGGCCGTATCGGCGCCGAAGGGGACAGTGATCAACAATGTCAGCCTTCGACAATTGGGAACTTTTCTGGAGGCAACGAATTGGCGCTTGATCTGGGGCTTGAATCTGGGTAGTGGGAATGAGCGCCAGGCAGTTGCCGAAGCCGAGGCCGTAACAGAGGCCGTCGATAGTAAACTGCTCGCGTTTCAGATTGGAAATGAGCCGGACTTATTCGGCGGCAGGCACCGTCCGTCCGGCTACAGTTATGAAGATTACCTCAAGGAATTCCGGCGGTATCGGGACGGGATTCGCGCAAAGCTTCCCCAAACGCCCTTTGCCGGGCCGGATGTCGCGGGTGCGACGGATTGGGTAACCCGCTTTGCCGTGGAGGAAGCCCGGGATCTGAAACTACTGACTCATCATTATTACCGCCAGTGTGCCGGTCCGTCCAGCACACTTAGTAAGCTGTTACATCCAGATCCAAAACTCGGTCCGGAGTTAGCGAAGCTGCGAGCTGCGTCCAAGAAAGCAGATATTCCTTACCGGATCTGCGAAGCGAATTCATTCTGTGGGGGCGGCCAACCCGGTGTCAGCGATACGTTTGGCGCGGCTCTTTGGGGGCTCGATTTCCTGTTTACGCTAGCCTATGCCGGATGCTCCGGCGTGAATCTGGAGACGGGCGTCAATCAACTCGGGTTCGTTAGTTCTTATTCGCCGATTCGCCGCGGCGAACAGGGCGGTTACATTGCCACGCCGCTGTATTACGGAATGCTGGCGTTTGGGCGGGCGAGCCGGGGGCGCTGTGTGGCCGTGGATTGCGATGCATCGGGCGCAAACGTAACTGCCTATGCAGTGGCAGGTGATCGGGCGGGTTTGTCGGTCACGATCATTAATAAAGATGCATCGCTCGATGCGGACGTGAGCTTATCTTTGCCGAAAACGATGGGAGATGGAAGAATATTACGCCTCAAAGCACCGTCGCTCCAAAGTAAAGAGGGAGTTCGTTTCGGGGGGTCCGCAGTTACTACGGATGGAAGGTGGCGGGCGGCGGGTGAGACGGAGGTTTTCCGTAGTAGAGGGGGGCGCGGCGCGGTGCATGTGCCCAGGGGAAGTGCGGTGGTTTTGAAGTGGGAGTAGCGCGTGCGCCGCGTTACTCTTCGCGTAGGACCACCAGTGGGCGCTGATTCAAGATACGCGCGCTGGCGAGCCAGCCGGCGGCGTTTGCCAGCACCACCGTCAAGACCATGGCGGCCACGAGCAGAGGCCAGTCGAAATGAAACGGCGCATGAATAAATTCTTTCGACAGGATGAAGGTGAAGACATTGGCGAGAATGCCTCCGATCAGCCCTGCCACCGCCCCGAGGATCGAGAACTCGATGGAAAAAACGCTGCGGATGTGCCGCCGCGTGCCGCCTAGCGTCTTGAGGATGGCTACTTCCCGAATGCGGCGATAGCGTGTGCCCGCGACGCTGGCGCAAAGAATGATGACGCCCGCGGCGATGGCAAAGAACCCGAGAAAGCGAATCACGACGGCGACTTGATCGATGGCATTGCGGATGCGATCCAACACATCCGCCAGATTCATCACCGTGATGGTGGGGAAGCGTTGAAACAAAGCTTGTTCGACGCGCGGGATTTGGGCGGCGTCGGCATGTACGGCCCCGTAATAGGTCACCGGAAAGCCGCGCATCGCTTCCAGTGGGACGATGAGATTGTAATTCGCCGGGGCGCGCCACTGACGGCGGAAGATGGCGACCAGCGGAGCATCGATTGTCCGTCCGGCGGTTTCAAACTTCACGCGATCGCCGAGTTTGAGATGGAATTTCTTCTCAGCTTGTTCGGAGATTGCCAGTACCGGCCGATTCTGGTCAGGCTTCCACCAGCGCCCTTTGTGCAAAGCCAGTCCATAAGGGATCGATTGAGCGGTAGCGATGCGAACCATTTCGAGATCGTTTCGCTTCTCTTTGCTTAGCTTCAATTGGCTGGCGGGCACGCCGTTTTTGGCCACTACCTTGCCCATGATGTAGCCGATGATCTTGAGCTTACCGGAGATGCCGGGCTGCGCTTCGACAAACTTTGTGACTTTGTGGGTATCGCGAATATCGATCAGAAAGAGATTGCCGGTTTTGCCCGGACTGTTACTGCGCACGGCCCGCAGCACGGTGTCCTGTACTAAATAAGTGCTGGCGGTGAACATGACGCCGACGCCGAGCGCCACCAGAACCGCGCGCGACTGGCTGCCGGGGCGGTACAGATTGGCGAAACCGTGGCGAAACGATGCCGGCAGGCGTGCTCCGAAGGCGCCGACGATGCGGCGCATGGAAGTAAGAAGAAGAGCCGCAATCAGCGTTAGGGCGATGACGCTTCCGGCCAGCCCGCCGATGAAATACGCGCCCATTTTCCAGGAATCGCTCAGCCATACGGCGATCAAACTAAAGCCAAACAATGCCAGCACGACGCCGGCCACGGCCGGAATCCTTTCGTACCAGCGCCGCCGCGCATGCAACACGGCATCCGACATATTGCGGCGGAATACTAAGCTCGGGCGAACGTTGCGAATGCTCAGCAGCGGCGGAACGGTGAACAGCAGCGTGGCTAGAATCCCCAGACTCAGCCCTTGCAAGCTGAACGACCAATCCCAAGGCACTTGCGGGAGAAACGCAAAGATGCCCGCCATCAGCAAGGGGAACGAGCTTTGCACCAGCGCGCCGACGGCGATGCCGATCAGCCCGCCGGCAAGGCCCAGCCAGAGCGTTTGCACCAGGTAAATCTTCAAGACCTGGCTGGTGCGCGCGCCGACGGCCTTCATGATGGCGATGGTGTCCATGCGCTGCTGTAAGTGCGCGTGCATGCCCATGGCGACACCCAATGCGCCTACAATGAGCGCGATGAGACTGATGAGGCTGAGGAATCTGGTGGTATCGTCGATGGCTTTGCCCACGGCCGGGCTGCCTTCGCGGTAATCGCTAATCGAAGCCCGCGGCAAAACGGTTTTCAGATCGGCCTTGAGGCCTTTCAAATTGGCGCCTGGATTCAGTTTGAATAAGAAGCGCTGGCTGGCGCGGCTGCCGAATCGGATAAGGCCGGTGCGCGCCAGTCCGGCGCGTGTCATCATGACGCGCATGCCGGGGCCAAAGCCGGAGGCCAGGCGATCGGGCTCGGCGAGTAATTTGCCGGTGATGTGAAAGACTTTGCCGCCCAGGCGGATGGTCCTGCCGGGCGCCACTTTCAGCCGCAGCAGCAACTCCGGAGTGACCACCACGGAAGAATCGTTCGGCAGCAGTTTGCGGATGGGCTCTTGCGGCGAAAGCTCCAGCTTTCCGTAATAGGGATAAACCGTGGGATCGACCGCCTTCACAGCAACCATCTGCGGAATCTGCTCGTTCGCGGAATCGGCCATCGAAAGCAGTTCGGTAACCTGCGTCATGGTGCCGTATTTGCCGGCAATGGTTTGCAGGCGATGAATCTGATCGGGGGCGGGGAGTATGAACGTTCGCGCCTGCACGTCGGCGGCGATCAATTGCTTCGCGTTCTTCAGCAGCATGCCCTTGAACGCGAAGCCGAATCCTTTCACGCCGCTGAGGGCCGCCACGCCGACCGCAACGGCGACGATCACGAAGAAAAATTTCGCCGGTGAGGCGCGCAATTCGCGCCAAGCGATCTTCGACGCCGTCCGCAGCGGCATAGCTCAGGTTTCCACCGTGCGCGCGGCGCGTCGATTCCGCGGAGTGGGTTCGTCTTTGATGATGCGGCCATCCTGCAGCGTGATCATGCGGTCGGCGTGACAGGCAAGGGCCGGATCGTGCGTCACCAATAGCAATGTGGTGTTTTCCTCGCGGTTGAGCTGCAGCAGCAGGTCCAGGACGTGGCGGCCGTTGACGCTGTCCAAATTCCCGGTAGGTTCGTCGGTCAAAAGCAAGGGCGGCCGGGTAATGAACGCGCGCGCGAGCGCCACTCGCTGCTGCTCGCCGCCGGAAAGCTGCACCGGATAATGCTCTGCACGCTGCATCAAACCGACGCGCGAAAGCAGGTCTTTGGCGCGGCGGTGCGGATTGCCATCCATTCCGCTGAGTTCAGCCGGCAGCAGGATGTTTTCTTCGGCGGTGAGCGTCGGCACGAGTTGATAGGACTGGAAGACGAATCCGATCTTCTGCCCGCGAATGCGCGCCAGTTCGTCCTCGCGTAGATTCGTGATATCGATGCCGTCGAGCAGAATCTGCCCGGAGGTGACAGTATCGAGCCCGGCCAGCAAGCCCAGCAGCGTACTCTTGCCGCTGCCCGAAGCCCCCATAATTGCCAGGAACTGCCCGCGCGGCACTGAAAACGTCACATCGCGAAGAATCTCCACCCGGTTCGGCGGATTCTCGATTGTTTTGGAAAGGCTGCGTACTTCAATGAGGGGCGTTCCGTCTGCGGTGGGGTGCATGTCAATCTTAGAGATGTGGAACGAAGGCCGCTAATTTTTATTCTCGCAGGCTGCTTTCTGTACGCCGCCTTTGCTACCGAATTCCTAGCCGCTTCGCCCAGCGCCGGTGCTCGCCGTCCGGTCATCGTTGCATTTGGCGATAGTTTGACCGCCGGCGTGAACGGGAAAAGCTATCCCTCCGACTTGCAAATTTTGCTCGATCAGCACGGGTACCAGTATCGCGTAGAAAACCTCGGAGTTGCCGGAGACACGACTACCGACGGGCTGGCGCGTGTCCCGGATGTGATCGCGCAGCATCCGGTACTGGTGCTGCTGGAGTTCGGCGGCAACGACGGATTGCGCGGCGTGCCGGTTGCCGAAATCCGCGACAACCTGGAAAAAATGATCCGGCGCCTGAAGGCTGCGCATATTCCCGTGGTTCTGCTGGGAATTACTCTGCCGCCCAATTACGGCCCCGATTACGTGAAACCGTTTACGGCGATCTATCCGCAATTGGCCAGCCAATATCATCTCCGTTTGATGCCGTTTCTTCTTATAGATGTTTATGAGAACCCGAAGCTGATGCCGCCCGGCAGCATTCATCCGAGCGGGGCAGGGAACCAGGTTGTGGCGCGAGACGTGTTTCATCTCATCCGGCCGCTGCTTAAGAAAACGAGCAATGGGAAACATCGGCGGCAGAGCACAAAGAGTGATGGTCCGCCCCACAACACGCCGTGAGCTATCCCGATTCGGTCCGCTATTTGTACGCGCTCGGTAACGAGCTGAAGACCGGCGTGAAATTCGGCCTGGAGCGCATGCGAATACTGGTAGCCGCGCTGGGCCACCCCGAACGAGGGCCGCGGCTGGTACACGTGGCGGGCACAAACGGCAAAGGCTCGACTTGCGCAATGACCGCGAACGCGCTGCGCTGCGGCGGCTTGCGCACGGGTTTGTACACCTCGCCGCATCTGATCGAGCCTACCGAACGGATTCAAATCGACGGCGCGCCAGTTTCCGAAGCATGTTTTACGACCGCTTTCGAGACGGTCCACGCCTGCGCGGAAAAACTGCTGAACGAGGACCTGTTGGATTCGCATCCAAGCTATTTCGAGACCGTCACGGCCATGGCGCTGCTGATTTTCCGCGAGCAGTGCGATGTCGCGGTGATGGAGGTCGGGCTCGGCGGCCGGCTCGATGCAACCAACGTGATTTTGCCCGAACTCTGCGTGATTACGCCGGTCTCTTTCGATCACGAAGCATTTCTCGGCAACACGGTGGAATCGATCGCGGCGGAGAAAGCGGGCATCTTGAAGCCCGGCGTGCCGGTGGTGCTCTCGACTCAGCATCCTTCCGCCGAGCGGGTGATTCGAGCGCGCGCCGAGGACCTAAAATGTCCGGTAATTCGCGCCGACGATGTGCCGGTCGCGGGTTTGGAGGTGACCGCCCATGATTCGACATTCGCAATCGATGGGGAATCGTACACGTGTGCGCTCGCCGGCCGCCATCAGGTGAAAAATGCGGTGAGCGCCATTCTGGCCTGCCGCCGGTTCGGTGTAGATCGCCCTGCCATTCATGCCGGTCTGGCCGGCGTGCGCTGGCCGGGGCGCTTGGAAAGAGTTTCGCAGAATCCGGATTTTATTATCGATGGAGCCCACAACCCCGCCGGCGCGGCGGCGCTCGCGGGCTATATCCGCGAGTTTTTCGCCGGGCGCCCGGTTTGGGTAGTCTACGGCGCGATGCGCGATAAGGCGATCGAGGAAGTCGCGGAACAGCTATTCCCTCTGGCAGACAAACTGATTCTGACGGCGCCGAATTTCCCGCGTGCATTGCGGCCGGAGGCGATCCTGGAGGTCGTTCCGCATCCGGACGTGAGTGTTACGCATTCCGTTGCGGAAGCTATCGCTCTGGCGCGCACAGCACCTCGGGAGGCGGCTGTCTTTTTCTGCGGCTCGCTGTATCTGGCCGGCGAAGCCCGGGAGCTGCTGCTCGGCGGGTCCGCAATGCTGTTTAGGTAAGCGAGGTCCAATTTGATAAGCGGGCCCAATCCGGTCGCTCACGCTCTCGGCTGCGATTCGATATCTTTGACTTCGTTTCGTAAAATTGAGCTTGCATGAAATGGGTGCGTGCCGTTTTCCTTACCGATCCGCTGGTCATCCTCGCCACCATGTTCTTCGGCAGCCTCAGCCTGCTGGTTTCTTTTTTCGATAAGACGGGACGCAGGCAGATCGCGGTGGGACGATTTTGGGCGCGATTTCTGCTCGGATTGAGCGGCATCCGTGTGCGCGTTTCAGGCCTGGAGCGCATTGCGCCGGGCGGCAGCTATATTTTCGTCACCAATCACCTGAGCTATATGGATACGCCAGTGATGCTGGCCTACATCCCTGTCCAGTTTCGGTTCCTGGCCAAACGCGGGCTGTTTAAGGTTCCGTTTCTGGGGCAGCATTTGAGCCGCGGGGGACACATACCGGTCCCGCTAGAGGACCCTAGGGCGGCGGTGAAAACACTGCAGCGCGCCGCCCAAGTCATCCAGGCAAAGAAGATTTCCCTGCTCATTTTTCCCGAAGGCGGGCGCTCGCAGGACGGAGTCTTACAGCCGTTCAAAGAGGGCGCGGCGTATATTGCGATCCGCGCCGGTGTGCCGATTGTCCCGGTCGTCCTCCGCGGTACACGTGAAGTTCTTCCTTTCGGTTCGGGAGTCGTAAGAGCCGGCCTCGTCGATTTGCATGTTTTGGAACCGATCGATACGAGAGGCATGGCGTTGAAAGAACGCGGACGGCTTACGGAGCGGCTGCGTGGGTTGATATTGGGAGAGCTAGAAGGCGAACGGGAGACAGGCGGCTCTGTCCACGCGCAAAAACCGCTTGGGACAGAGTCGCCTGTCCCCGAGCATCGCGCTTCTTACAGCGAACATGAGAATTGATTTTGACGCTTGCATGAGAGCGCTTATGTAGCTGCCGTTTTCGGAGTTTCGTTCTCTTCCGCCGGGCCGCCGTCAATGCCCATCTGGGAGAGCCGATAGCGCAGGGCGTTGCGGGTGAGCCCGAGCAGCCGGGCGGCTTGGCTTTTGTTGCCGTTGGCGCGGTGCAGGGCTTCGCGGATCATCATCTGCTCCCAGTGCTCCAGGGTTTCGCCCTCGGGCAGGAGCGGCAATTGCTGCGCTGAAGCAGGCAGATTGCGGGCCGGTTCGATGCGGATGTCGCTCGGCTGCAAGACTTCGCCTGCGGCGAGAACCAGGCTGCGCTCGATAGTGTTTTCCAGTTCGCGGACATTGCCGGGCCAGGAATGATCGAGAAGGCGGTCGATGGCGGCGGGACTGATCTCCTTCGCAACCGAGCCCAGGTCCTTCGAGAGCTTGGCGGCAAAGTGCATAGCGAGAAACGGAATATCTTCTTTGCGCTCGCGCAGCGGCGGAATGTTGATGGGCACAACGTTGAGCCGGTAATAAAGGTCTTCGCGAAAACGGCCCTGCTCGAGCGCCGCGCGCAGGTCGGCGTTGGTCGCCGCGATTACGCGCACATCGACGTCGCGGGTGACATTCGATCCCAGGCGCTCGAATTGCCGGTCCTGTAAGACGCGCAGAAGCTTAACTTGAATGTTTCCCGGCACGTCGCCGATCTCGTCCAGAAAAGCCGTCCCTTGATCCGCTTGTTCGAACTTTCCGGGCTTACTGGTGGTCGCGCCGGTAAATGCGCCCTTTTCGTAGCCGAACAGCTCGCTTTCCATCAGGTTTTCCGGGATGGCGGTGCAGTTGATCTTGACAAAGGGCCGGTCGCGGCGCGGCGAATGGTGGTGGATGGCGCGCGCGATCATGTCTTTGCCCACGCCGCTCTCGCCTGCCAGCAAAACCGTGGCCCGGGTGGGCGCGACGCGCTCGACAGTATGGAAGATTTCGCGCATCGCCGGGCTGCGGCCTACGATCTTATCGAAGCGATAGCGCTGGTCGAGTTCTTCCCGCAGGCGCTGATTTTCCGCGCGCAGAAACTGCACCGCCATGGCTTTTTGCACCAACGTGGCGAGATGCTCCAGCGAGAACGGTTTTTGCAAAAAATCCAGCGCGCCGAGCTTCATCGCTCCCACCGCGGTTTCGATCGATCCATGCGCGGTGATGACGATGACCGAAGCCGTCACGCCGCGCGCTTGGAGCTGCTGGATGAATTGCAAGCCGTCCATGCCGGGCAATCTGAGATCGGTCACGATCACTTGAGCGAGCGGGGCTAGCGGCATCGCCTGTTCCGCGTTTGGGGCACCGTCTACCTCGAAGCCGGCGGATTCCAGCTCGATCTGGAGCACGCGGCGCAGTTTTTCTTCGTCTTCGACGATGAGGATTCGTCCTGTGGGCATGTTTAAGAGTGTTGTTTTTTGGGCAGCGTTAATTCAAATGTAGTGCCTGCGCCCGGCTGGCTGAAGACGGTGACGCGGCCGTGGTGCTCGTCAACGATGCGGGAGACGATGGCGAGGCCGAGGCCGGTGCCTGCCGATTTGGTGGTGAAGAAAGGATTGAATATGTTTTCCAGATGCTGCGGTTGGATGCCTTCGCCATGGTCGCTGACAAAAATCAAGACATTATCGCCGCGCTCCTCGGCGCGCATCTCCACGCGGCCGCCCGCGGCACTCGCTTGAATGGCGTTGTGCATTAAATTCGAGATTGCGATGCGCAGCAAGGCGGGATCGAAGGTAAAGGAGAACGGTTCCGGATGAAGCTCGATGGAGACGGTAACGCCGCTCTTATGGGCGGCCTCGCTCAGAGACTGCGAGATGTCCTCCAGGACGGGGCGCAAATCCGCCTGGGCCGGGTGGAGCTTGAGGGGGCGCGCGAAATCCAGGAAGGTGGATACCAGGCCGTTCATGCGATCCGCCTCGCTTCCGATGTAGTCCGCCATTTCCGCCATGACGTCGGGCCGCTGCCTGGTGGAAGGCTTGGCAAGCATTTCGGCCGACGCTTTAATCGTACCGAGCGGATTGCGCAACTCGTGCGCGAGCCCGGCAGTGAACTGCCCCAGGGCGGCCAGGCGCTCGCTGCGGCGGAGCGTGGCTTCGGCGAGCTTGGTGCGCTCCATTTCCCTGCGCTTGGCTTTAGCTTGCTGGTAAACCACAAAAGCGACGATGGCATAGAAGCAGATGTGCAGAAACATGAGTCTAATCAAGCCAGGCGGCATGATATAGGTCGTCCAATCGATGAAGATCGGAAGCAGGAAAGCGAAATATCCGAGAGATGCGATGGCGGTCACGACGGTTACGCCAAGCGCTTCGAAGGTGGTTGCGGCGGAAATGACGGGAATGAGAAAGATGAGGTAGTAGAAGCTGTCGATGGAGTGGGTGTAGCCCATCACCAACCAGCACAAAATCAGCTTCAGCGCGACGGAAGCAATCTGGCCACGGCGGGAGGAGAATGCGCGCAACCGTGGCTCGGCGATCTGAAATGCGCCCATGACGCCCAGCACGATGGCGGCGTTGTAGTTGGTTTCGGGATCGGCGAAGATGAGCCAGACGGTGAACAGGAGCCAGGCCAGGTCGCGGATCTGGAATATGCCACGGCCGGCAGCCCACAAACTGCGATGGTCTGCCCCACTGCTACCAGAGATATTGTTTCGCTTGCTCGCGCCGTTCATAGCCGTCGAGGACGTGGACTACGCGGATCTTCTTCAGCTTGGCCGGGGAAAGCTGGCCTAGCGGAACATAGACGATCTTGCGATTGAGCCGCGAGGCAAGCTGCCGGAACTTGCTGCGCGGCGGTTTTCGCGCCGCATAGACGACGTGGTGCTCCATCGAATAATCGAGCGCAGCCATCAGCAGGCGTTCGGCTTTGGTCTCCGCGGCGTCGTAATCGCTGTCGCCCCATACATCGTACATGCGGCGCGGAGGCAGCGTCATTAGCAAGCCTCCATATTCGGCGCGCCCGATCCCGGGGCCTACTATGTGCGCGAAGGGAGGCGTGGAGTAAAACGCCATGTCGGATTCGTTTTGATGTTCGCCAAGCCATGTGGTCAGATAATCGTAGCGGTTCTCGCGGTCTTCGTCGAAGATGATCACGAGCGCACCCACATCGCCGCCGGTTTTCCCCAGTTCGCGGACGTAGAGCTTCCCTTCATGCCAGTTGCGAATGGTCTCGCGCAGGTCGATCCCGTCCAGCGTGGAAGTGGCGAACTGTTCGACGTGCGAGCGCTCCTCTGAGATCATGCTCTTGGCGTAGCGCTTGACAAAGCGCCCGTAGGTTTCGATGACGAAGTCTTCGGGAGGGTAGGAGCAGATCGCCGCGCTTTTGGTGGCGCGCGCCCATTCGCCTTTTGTTTTTTCTTTCTTTCGCCCTTTTAGTCCGGCGGGTTTCAGCATTTGCTTCATGCGCGGGAGGCGCCTGCGGATGCGGATCTTACGGGTGCGGAGCCAGACCTCTTCGCCGGAGATGTTCAGGGTTTCGAGCCGGGGGTCTTCGGTTTGCTGCGCGCTGTAGCGATTGGCCATCTGCCAGACCTCGTAGCCGTAGTTGTCGTCGGCTAGCGAGCGCGCGGCGAGGGCGAGATCGTAGGCGGAAGGGATGAGATGCGCATCCAGGATGGCGAGATTGCGGGCGAATTTGGCCAGCCCGAGCCGCTGCCAGGAGGCGATGCGGTCGCCGGTGTTGATGGCATACTCGCGCTCGGCATCGCGCAGGAGAGCGAGCTGCCAGCGCGGGCGGTCCAACGGGCCCGCTCCCTCACGGTCGGGGTTCTGTTCCGCACGCAGGGTTTCGTAGCGCTCCTGGTAGTAAGGTGCTTCGCTGGTCACTTCCGCCAGGCAATCCGGATGTAAGTTGAACAGCTCGGAGCGGTCGAAGAGCCGGATGCGGGGCTGGGGCGGCTCTTCTTGTGGCTTCTCCATGGCATCAAGCAGCGGGTCGAGCAGATTCAGCGAGACCACGACACACACGGAAGCCAGCGGGTCGGCGCCTTGGAGTTTCCAGGCCATCGCGGCGGCGTGGGCTTCGATTTCGGGCGTGCGCGGATGCGGGTGCACACGGTATTCCTCGATATAGCGGGCGAGTCCGATGGTCTCGATGGCATACGGCTCGGGGTACATGTCGGGCAGATGCGGGCGCTCGGCGGTAGGTGGTTCGAGGAAGATGCCCTCGGCTTCTAATTCGCGCGCTGTTCGCAGGGCTTCCACGAATGGATCGGCGGGCTCGACCGGAATATAGGTCGCCTCGCGCTCGGCATCTTCGTCTTCGTTCGGGACGACGATGACCGACATTTGGGGCAGGCGCCCAAGCGCGGCGGTGTACCTTTTTTCGAGCGACGACGGCAGTTCGACCGCGACGACCTGGGGCCGATGCTCGAGCAGATAGCGGCGCACGCGGGCGGCAAACTCGATGCGGCCTGGGACAACCGGGAAATAAACAATGTTGCGGCGAGCCAGAGTTCCCGCCGCGCTGGTTTCCTGGACGGCCATGGGTCTATCGTATGGATCGGCGCAGGGTATAACGGAGCGCTTCGTCTCCCAGCACCGCGCGCAAGGCCATTTCGAGCGGCGGCCGTCCGGTTTGGCTTGCGAGCTTGGAGGCATAGCGCGCGATGTTGACACCGTCGCGCACGGTATAGCTTTCGTCGGCGGCATGCGCCTGCTGCAAAAAGTCGGCTACATATTGCAAAACCTCGTCGTCGGAGAAAGGGAGGTTCTCGCGCAGAATGGCAAGCTCTTCTTCGCGCTCGGGAAAGTCGATAAGAATCTGAGGCTGCAAGCGGGAATGGATATACTCGGGCAGATCGAAAGTAGAAGAATCCTCGTTCATGGTGGCGGCGAGGCGGAAATCCGCGTGCGCCTTGATCTTGACACCGGCCACGATGGATTCCACGTAGCGGCGATTATCGAGCAGAGGGGCCAAGCTGGCCCAGCTTTTCTCGCTCATGCGGTTGCCTTCGTCCAAAATGGCGACGCCGCCGCGGATCATGGCAGTGAGCAGGGGCGAGGCGACATATTTCAACTGCGACGGGCCCGAAACGACGGGCGTGATGAGCAGATCCTCGGGTCGTGTATCCACGGTGGCCTGCATGATGTAGACTTCGCGGCCCAGCCGCCGCGCCGCCGTATACGCCATGGTGGTTTTGCCGACGCCCGGTTTGCCCAGAATGCGGGGGTTCATCGGCGTGTCGCGCGGGTCGATGACCATCCAGGCGGCCAACAGTTGCCGCATCGCCTCTTCCTGGCCAACCCAGGTCACGTTCAGTTCATCCGGATGGGCCAGGTGCAATTCGATGCCTTCGATAATAGTTTTCATGCGCGCGCTTTACTCCTCCATCGTAGAATGAGAAAGCTCTCGCGCATGACGCCCGGACAATTGCGACTGGCCTACATTTTGGAATTTCTCGTCGCGCTAGTGGCGATTTTCACGGCTTGGTCGGAGATCGGCGGCCAGGCGGTGCTTGATTTGATGCACTGGGGATGGAAGCTCGGACTGGCGATCCCGCTCGCCGCCGCCATTGCAGCGTTTACGGCGGCGATTGTGGCGGAGGAATCGCTGTGGACGGGGCGATCCGTTCGCTGGCTTATCGCCATTCTGATCCTGATCGCCGGAATGTTCGCGGTCACGCACTACTACATGCAAGTCGAGGCCACGACACCGGAGGATAATGGCGCCAATCCGGGCGCCATTTCGGCGGTGTTCCGGTTCGGAGTTTCCGCGTAAACTCATGCCCGTTCCTGCCGACGCCGGTTACGCATTCTGGGAGCATGCGGATGGTTCGTTCCGCATCGAATACTCACTCGCGGTGTTTCACGAGATCGATTTTTCCGTCGGCGAAGGTTTCCGGAGCATTCCGCACGGCGGTGTGGAGACCGGCGGTTTGCTGTTCGGCCGGTGGAGTGATCATTGCGTGCGGGTCGAGGCCTTTCGGCCCATCGAGTGCGAGCATGCCTCCGGGCCTTCGTTTGCTCTCTCGGAGCGCGATCTCGAGGCTATCGGAGAGCAGCTTCGAGCGTCAAAAACCGATCCCGAACTGAGCGAATGGGAGCCGCTTGGCTGGTTCGTTGCACATACCCGCAGCGATCTCGCCGTGAGCGAGCAGGAACTTGCCTGGTTCGGCCGCTTCTTTCCCGAAGTGGGAAGAATCGCCGTGCTGGTGAAGCCGGAGCGCTTTCAGCCCACGCGCTTCGCGTTTCTCATTCGTAAACCGGACGGGCAATTAGAACGCGATGGACGCGATCGTGCGGTTATTCTGCCTTTGCCGGGCCGTGCGAGCGGGTCCGCGAACGGGCCGGTGCCGTCGCTGCCCCCGTCTCGCGCGACGGCCGCGCCAGTGCCGACGAGAGCGCCGGAAGCCGTCAAGCCGGAACACAGGGCGCTGGAACCCATTCCGGAGCCTCCTGCCAGGCGCGAGGAGCCCGTTGCGCAAAGGCCGGTTCCGAGTGTCGCCGGTCCTACCCTCGCTGAAGCTCGGGGTTCTGTGGCGCTGTCCGAACCGTCTCGCAGAGAAGAGCCCAGGCCCAGACCCGCCGCTCATCCGGTGGAACCGCCACCCACACCGCCACTCAAGGCCGAGATGTTCGCCTATGACCGCTCTGCCGCGCGGCGCCGCCGGGAGCGCCTGGAGGAGATGCACGAGCGCCGGTTTCCCGCGAGCCTTCGCTTGTTTGTGGTGCTGCTGGTTGCCGCGGTACTCGGCTGCGCTGCCGGATATTGGGCTTATTTGCAGCTTCCTTCGGCTACGATTCGGTTGAGCGTTCGGCAGAGCGGCTCCCAATTGATTGTTTCGTGGCCGCCGCAGCAGACAAGCGGCGCAGCTTATGCGGCCATCCGCATCAATGATGGCGTACCGGCTCCGCTTTCGAGGGCGGAGAAAGCCACGGGCCAGGCGACGGTTCAAGCTTCGGGAGACGATGTCAAGGTCGAGCTGACGGTGCAGCATTGGATGCGGCAATCGCGCGGGATTGTGCGCTTTGTGACCGCAGCCGTGCCGGCAAGTTAGCGGAAATTCGCCCCGGCCCCTACTTACGAAGCCGCGACCGGCAGGGAGCGGACTACTTGGGCTCTTCCAATTCGTCGACCAGCTCCGTCACCACATCCCCCACCACTTGGAGGCTGTGGGCGCTTACTTTGTCCATGGTGTCCTTCGCGGTGTGCCAATAGCTGTTGTGGGGGCCGTAATCGAGATCAATAATATCGATCACGTTCACGCCCACGTCCGCAAACGGCTTGTGGTCATCGTCGATCGCGCCCAAGTCATGGCGAAAATATTGGCTATCCCCGAGTTTTTTGGCGATCTTCCAAGCCTTCGCACGCAGCGATTGCGAAGAATTCGCGTCGTCGGCAATATCCAGCTTCTGATCGCCGATCATGTCCACGTTGATCAGCGCCTTAATATGTGGAAGCAGTCCTTCGCTCATCCATTTTGCGGCCAGATGCTGGCTGCCGTAGCGGCTGTTGGTTTCGGTCCACTGGCCAATCGCTTCTTCCCCGTCGAAGAACACCACGTAAATGTCGTCGCGATGCCGCATCCGGCTGACCACGTGCGCAAATTCGATCAAAAAGCCAGTCGAGGAGCCGCCGTCATTCGCGCCCACAAAATCGACGTTCGGAATGTGCTTGGTATCGTAATGGCCGCTGACAACGACCGCCTGGCCCGAAGTTCCGGGAAATTTCAGTACGATATTGGCCATAGGAATCGGGCCGGCGGGGGTCTCGGCGGTGAACGAATCGAGCGAAAGTTGGCCGCCTAAATGATTGATTTCGGAGACGATCCAGGTCCGCGTCCGTCTGTTTGCCGCTGAACCGGAAGGCCGCTCGCCAAACGAGACTGCGTGCCCGGTGTAGGCAAAAGCCGCGCGTCCATCGAAATGCATGGCGAAATGCAGCGAGTGCCTAGGCGTCTTCGCCATAGCCGGGAATAAGCCAAGGCCGACGAAGAAAAGCGAAACCTGAAGTAAAGAGCCGAGGCGACTGAGCCGATTAGAAATACGCATGCGATCCTCAGCCGCAGGTTGCTTCAGTAAACTTTTCGGAGCATCTGGTGTAGCCAAGCCAACGCATGAGGAGTACGATTGTCATTATAATCTTGCAACTCGAAGGCACAATGAGCCGCTTCACTGCGGTACATGGGATTGATTTATGGAGTCCGTTGGAGAAAAGCTCCGCACCGCGCGCCTGCAAAAGGGGCTGACGCTCGAGGAACTTTATGATAAGACCAGGATCTCGCTGAAGAACCTGCAAGCGATTGAAGGCGACGATATGTCGCGCTTCCATTCGCCTTTTTTCTATAAGAGTTTCGCCCGGCAGATTGCCGACCAACTCGGGCTGGAATACCCGATGCTGGCCCCGGCTGTCGATGCGGCGGCCGGAACCATTCCGGAGCCGCCAATGCCGGGACAAACCGATGCACCGGTCGAAAAAGCGGCCGCTTCGGTCCGGCGTTCGAAGCGCAGCCGCATGCGCTGGCTGTTTTCGTTAGGGTCGCTGCTGACAACGTTTGCGTTATGTTCCGCTGCGTACGCGGCCTGGGGAGGCTCTCAATCGAATCACCAGACCGCTTCCCACCGGCCTGCGCACGTCTCAGTGGCGCACCTCAACTGGAACGCCGAATAGGGGCGGTCTTGTCCGCTTCCACGTCTCGGTGGGCGGCCGCTCGTTGCAGTCGTCGTTTCTGCCGCTCGAGCGCGAGCAGTTCATTTCTGCGCCGCAGCTTGATATTTCTGTCCACTTTGTGCCAGAACTGCCGGAAATAGTTCACCGCGGAAGCCAATCCCACTGCCACCACGGCCCACATGACGTCAATGGCATAGGAGTGGATCCCGGGCCAGCGGATGGACAACATGATCAGCAGGACTCCCACCACCTGCAGCACCATCTTCGATTTCCCCAGTTCGCCCGCCTTGATTGTGTAGCCCTCCGCGGCGGCGATGCTGCGCAACCCGGAAACCGCGAATTCGCGGCTGATGATCAGAATTACCAGCCAGCCCGGCAGCAGCCGGATCTGCACCAGCGAAATCAGCGCCGCGGAGATCAGCAGTTTGTCCGCTACCGGATCCAGCAGTGTCCCTACCGTCGTGACCTGCTTCCAGCGGCGGGCGAGGTATCCATCCAGAAGATCCGTCAGCGCCGCAACCAGGAATACTCCGATTGCAAAGAAATCGCTCGCGAGCAGAACCTGTTTGCCCCAGTAAATCTCGAAGTTCTGCTGAACCAGCGCCGCAACCAGGAGTGGCACGAGGAAGATGCGCACCAAGGTCAGCAAATTGGGCAGGTTCATGAATCGTACTCAACTATAGGATATGACCGGTTCGGGCGCCGGCGTGCTGTTCCGCCCGTGTGTACGGCAAGGAGACGCGCGAAGATTTCGGGGTGTTTCGCCATACGGGCAAAGCTCTGGGCGCGCAGCCGGGGCCGGCGCTCCAATGCAAGCAGCAGGGCCGCCATCCGACGAGGCCGCTGGAAAATCAACCGGTGCGCGCGCTCATAGAGCCGCAGGTTCCCGGCTTGCACCGCCTGCGCAAGAGCAGCGGCCTGCCGGAAGGCGAGCGACAGCCCTTCGCCCGTAATCGCGTCCACCGAACCCGAGGCATCGCCCAGCAGGGCGATGCCGGGCGCGGAAACCAGTTTGAGCCGCCGCGAAACCGTGAGCGCTCCCCGCTCCGAAGTACAAGGTTCGATCCCTTCGAGCCGGCGCGCCGCGGCCGGAAATTCCGCCAGACCTTCTTCCAGCCGGAGCTTCGGGTCGCGCGAAAGCAGCGCGATACCGATTTGATGTTCCGAAACCGGTGTGACATAGAGTTGGCATCGCTTGCCCCAGTGCACTTCTACATAATGACTCCAGGGAGAAATGGCGTAATGGCGCCGGAACCCATAGCGAATCTCTTCTTGTACCGGTTGGTGTAAACCGGAATCGCGCCGGAAAGTGGAATTCTGCCCGTCGGCTGCCACGATGAATTCGGGGCGGATCCGCTCGCCTTCTACAAGAAGATCGCCGCCATCAAGCTGGAGCCGCTTCACTCCCCAATGTAATTCGGCGCCGGCGCGCGCGGCGTGGTCCGCAAGCAAAGCGTGCAAAACGGTTCTGCGGATGCCTAGTCCCGCACGCGCCGGAAAACTTCCTTCCAGCGAACTGCTGCCGTCGAGGAAGCGAACGCCGGTGAAAGGGAAACCGGCGCCGGGAGGGATCGCAACCCCGAGTTCCTCCAGCGCCGCCACGCCCTCCGGCATCAATCCCTCGCCGCAAGCCTTGTCCACCGGAGGATTCGCACAATCGAACACGGCCACGGAAAACTGTGCGCGCCGGAATGCAATCGCAGCCGCCAGCCCGGCGGGTCCGCCTCCGGCTACACAGATTCCCATACTTTCAAGTTAGCTTCTTTAGTTCGCTTTGGAAAAGAACGTTTTGGGGGTATGCGGCCGCGAGCTGTGCCAGCATTTTTCTCGCTTCCTTCCTTTTGCCGTCCCGGAGTGCCGCAAGAGCCAGCAGCACCTTCGCATAAGGCTTCAGGTAATTGCCCTTTTCGGCAGTGGCCCGCATGTCGCGGATTCCTTTGTTTCGGCTTGTGCCCGTTCCCCTGACATTCAAGAACCAGCGGACAGGTGCGGATTTGTAGCTCAGAATATAATTTTCAAATCCGATCGCCAGCTTGGCATCCATGCAGTCCGGGTGTTTGGATAAGAGGACTCGAGCGTTCCTTGTGGCAGCCTTGATCTCGGCGAATGCCTTCCCGTATTTCTTCTCGATGAGGGCGTCGTAATCGGCATCCAGGGTGAACCGCATCACGCGCGCGAGAAGTGCGGACTCGTCGCCGGGCGACTTGCGGAGAGCCTTGTCGGCCAGGGCCTTGGTGCGTTTCAGGTCCGCCTGAAACTGCTTCACGTTTTTCGGATCGGACGCGACCTTCTTGCCTTGGAGCAGGGATTTGTTCTTGCTGAGGAAATCCGCGCGTAAGATCTTTAGCCGGGCGAATTCGGTGAATAAATAGTCGGCCGCATCGGACACCGGGCCCATAGGATCGTCGGGGTATTTCTTTTGAAACTGTGCGAAATCGCGGTGCGCGGCCGCAAACTGGCAATTGTACATGTGCTGGTATCCGGCCTGCAGCGCGCCGTTCGACGATTGCGAGCAGCAGGCCGCGGCGAAGGCAAGGGAAAGCGCTAAGTACCGCATCATTCCTAAGACGCTTTCCGTAGCAGAACTTAGATCCGTATGGCTTCGTAGGAATATGACTTAATGGGGGAGATGCAGCGTGCCCTGGTTGTCGTCCCCTGTTACAACGAAGCGAAACGTTTGGACGCCGCCCGTTTCCGGGAATGGTTCGTCCGTGAACCGCCTGCGCACCTTCTCTTTGTGGACGATGGCAGCACAGACCGGACGTTCGCCGTTCTTCAGGATCTCTGCCGCGGGTACGATGAGCAGGCGAGTGTGCTGCGGCTGGCGCGCAATGCGGGTAAGGCGGAGGCCGTGCGCGCGGGCGTGCTCCACGCTTTGAGAGTGCATCCCGGGCTCGAATTCGTTGGGTATTGGGACGCAGACCTGGCCACGCCGCTCGTCTCCATCGAACGGTTTCTAGAGACCTTTAACGGTCATCCCGGCGTCGAGATGGTCTTCGGCTCGCGCGTGAAGCTACTCGGCCGCTCAGTGGAACGCCATCTTTACCGGCATTATCTCGGCCGTATTTTCGCAACGACGGTTTCGGTTGTGCTGCGCATGCCCATTTACGACACCCAATGCGGCGCCAAGCTCTTTCGCGTGAGCGAGCGCACCGCGAAAATCTTCGCCGCTCCGTTCCGTACTAAGTGGGTCTTCGACGTGGAGATTCTGGCGCGCTATCTGGGGTTGTACGGCGGCGATCCCAACCAGCTCGCGCAGGCGATTTACGAGTATCCGCTCGAAAGTTGGAGGGATATCGCCGGGTCGAAAGTGCGCGCGAGCGATTTCGCCGTCGCCTTCTTGGATATTCTGAAAATTAGGCGCCGTTACCTCAAACGGCGGAGATAGCAATGAGAGCACTCACGATTGTTCCGGGCAAAAGCGAATCCGCTTCCGTT
>DASVGP010000136.1:0-27245 GCA_036379475.1 Bryobacteraceae bacterium
ACGAGCTTCAGGAGCAAGCCTCCCGGACTCAAACGCCGGGCAAAACTCCCGATAAGGGGAATCCTAAAAAATGACTTGCTATCTTCATTCCGATGCGGCCGCCGTCGCCTTCTGCCGTACTTGCGGCCGTCCGCTCTGCGCCACCTGTAAACGGTCCGCCGAGGGAACCGTCTTCTGTTCCGAACACGTGCCTGCGAATCCCTACGCCGCTCCAGTCGTGGCGGCCGAATCCTACGCGCCGCCAAGGGTGCAAACCTCGCCGGCTCTCGCGTTTATTCTGGGCTGGATTCCCGGCGTCGGCGCCATTTATAACGCCCAGTACATTAAGGGCCTGGTGCATGCCATCATCTTCGGACTGATAATCAGTCTGCTGAATTCGACCGACCATACCGCGGGCCAGCCTTTGCTGGCCATGCTGTTGGTGGGATTCATCTTCTACATGCCCTTCGAGGCCTATCATACGGCCAGAAAGCGCCAGCGCGGCGTTCCGGTCGACGAATGGTCGAGCTTTGCTTCTCCGCGCGCTTATACGCGGCGCACTCCCGTGGGCCCGATGCTGCTGATCTTCATTGGCGTGCTCTTTCTGCTCGATTCGCTGCACCTGGTCGAATTTCGCGACATCGGCCGCTTCTGGCCTGTGCTGCTGATCGTTTGGGGTGCTTTCATGCTCTATTCACGCCTCAGCGCGCCGCCGCTGCCTCCACGCGCGCCGGATGCTCCGCCGCCGCCGGCAAAGCCGCGCAAGAGGAATTACCGCACGTTTGCCAAGCAGACCTCGCCGGAGGGGCATCGTGAATTGTAAGGAGCTGTTAGCTGCTGTTAGCTGTTAGCTTCTAGAGGTTTGTTATGAAACCTAGACTCGCTCTGTTCCTCCGGGCGGCGCACAGCCCTGTTCTGGTTGTCGTCCTCGGGGTTCTGTTCGCGATTCAGCAAGCGGGTATTGTGTCTTTCTCGCGGACCTGGCCGCTGCTAGTCATCGTGTTCGGTCTTATGAAACTGACTGAGCGTTTGCTCACACCGCACGCGCCGTCTCCGGGAGTTCCGCCGCAATGAGACCGCGCCGTTCCCTTGCCGGACCGCTGATCCTGATTGCGATCGGGATTGTTTTCCTGATCCGTGTGATGTCGCCCGGGTTCAGCGTGCTCGGTATTTTCTCCGCCTACTGGCCGTATCTGCTCATCGCCTGGGGCGCTCTCGAACTGATCGAACTTTCGATTCGCTTTCTGGCCGGCTCCTCCGCGCCGTTGCGAACGATTTCCGGCGGCGGCTGGTTCGTGGTCATCCTGATCTGCTGCGCCGGTTTGCTCGCGCATGCCGCATGGCAGTCCCAGGCCTGGTGGCATGGGTTCGGCTGGCAGGAAAGCGTGCGCATGTTCGGCAACCAGCACACCTATCCGATTGCTCCGGTTCAAAAGCATGTCGGCCCCTCGCCACACGTCATTGTGGAAAGCTTTCGCGGTGACGCCAAAATCACCGGCGCCGATGGAGATACGGTCTCGCTAGCCGGACATAAATCGATTCGTTCCTTCAGCAGCGATCGCGCCGATGCCGCCAACGCCGCCACTCCGGTCGTGATTGCGCTCGAAGGCAACACCGTCATCGTCCGCTGCAACCAGGATCGCGCCGAAGCCGGCACTCCCGTCAGCACCGATCTGGAGCTTTCGGTGCCCAAAGGCGCGAGCCTCGAAGCGGCCGGCGCCCATGGCGACTTCGACATCTCCGAGGTGGCGGGTGGCGTAGCACTCACCACGCGCGGCGGCAGCGCTCACGTTGACAATGTCCAAGGCGGCGTCACCATCGATACCCATCACAGCGGGGTCATTCGCTGCACCAACATCCAAGGACCGGCCACACTGCGCGGCGACGGCAGCGATATCGAACTCGACGGCATCTCCGGCCCGGTTACTATCGACGGGCGCTATCGGGGAAGCCTGTCGTTGCGCCACATTTCCGAGCATGTCCACATGGCGAGTTTCCACACCCAATTCGACGCGCAAAAAATCCCGGGCGACGTGGTTCTCGACGGCGGGACGCTGCGCGCTGAAGAGATCTCAGGACCGGTGAAGCTGACCGCGCATGCAACCGACGTCTCGCTCGACGGCTTTACCGGTCCTATCCGAGTCAGCATCGATAGCGGAGATATCGCACTCACGCCGAACCATCTCCCGCTGAGCGCGATCACCGTGAGCACGCACGGCGGCAATATCGATCTCGCGCTTCCGCCCGCCGCGGCGTTTGCGCTGACCGCCTTCGCCCGCCGCGGCGAGGTGCAGAATCGATTCTCCCCTGACCTTCAAGAGACCGGTCAGGGCCCTGGCACGCGCCTGGAGGGCAGCATCGGAAGCGGCCCGCAAGTGAACCTGGTCACCGGCTCCGGCAATGTCATTCTGCGGAAGGCCAGCGTGGCGCCAGCAGGAAATCCTTCGGTAACCGAAAAAACCGTCACCTATGCTGAACGCTGACTCTGTTCACCTGGCTGCGACCGCCGTTTGTATCGCGATCGGCCGGAATTGTTTGATGTATGAGCGCATGCCGCGTTCGAACCAACTGATGCCGTGTTGTTTCGCCTCCCGGAAGGCGCGCCGGTTGCTCCAGCCGTCGTGTTCGATGCGATAGCAGGCAATCACTGTTCCAGTGCGATCCCTGCCGTGCTGACAATGCACAAATACCCGCCCGGACCCGGCATCGGCGGCGAGCAGCACCGCGAGCGCACGCTTCACCTCCCCGGGTGTGGGCGCAGAAAGCGGCGGCATGCCTATATTGATGTATTTCATTCCAAGCTGCATCGCTTCCGCCCGTTCCCGCGTCTCTGCTTTGCCCGGCTCGCGAAGGTCCAGATCGATGGTTATGTGTAACGCTCGCAAATCCTTGAGCCCGGCCTCGGACGGCGCCGCGCCGCGGTAAATGTGCGCGTCCACCCGGGAGAAATTCCGCACATGAACCGTTCCCGCAAAGGCCGTGGCGGCGAACAGAGCCACCCATACGACTGAATAAACACGGATCTTCGCGTTCATTGCTGCTTGTTTGTGGCACCTTTATCAGAGGTGTCCGGCTGGACGGAACCGTACTTAATGGTCGAATTCGCCTTGAAGCGCTTGTAATTGGTGTACCGGACTACAAGTTTGATCTTCTGCTGCTGGCCGTCCTTCCAATGCAGCGTGGAATCGGAATAGGTGTAAACCGGGAACCAATATTTTCCGTCGATCTGCTGGCGGTAGGTCACAAATTTCGGAAACGCCTGGTCCGCCCCGTGGCCCAGGTGTCCGACGCCCACGCCATATGTTTTCACGATCTGGAAGTCGCGGTCGTCCACCCAAATCTCGCCGTCGAAATACCGCTTCATATCCTTGGTCAGCTTCTTCGGCTTCACCGAGAACACGTAACAGCCAATCTCGTCCACCTTCTCCCAACCCAGGTATTGGACGAGGTACTGGTCGCGTGTGCTGTTGGTCATCACGAAGGGCATGATGTTCTGGAAATCTTCCTCATCCTGCTCGGTAAGCATAATGTTCTGCAGCGTCGCCACCGGAGCATAGGTAACGGTCGAAGTGCGCTTGCCCTGGAGATCGAATCCCACGTCCTCGGTTAGCAGGTAGCTGCCGCCCGGCGGATCGACCTCCCGCAGATTGATCGTTTGCTGCCAGGTGTAATTTTGGCGCGCTGTCGCAAAATTGGTCTCTTTCTGCGTGAACGTCTGGATGATGTGCTGAATTTCGGGCGGTGAGGGTGCCGGCTTGGGGGTTACCCCGCCATACAGAATTGCCGAACCGAAGACAAAGCAAACGAGTGCAAAACTACCGCGCAACATCAATTACCATTGTCTATCGACGCGCGCGAGCACCGCGCAGGTTTCCGCTAGTTTCCATCCAGCAGCGCTTTCGCGATGGTCAGGCGCAACATGTTGCTGGTGCCCTCGTAGATACGGCCGATCTTGGCGTCGCGATAGAGTTTTTCGACCGGGTAATCTTTTGTGAAGCCAACGCCGCCAAAAATCTCGACCGCCTGGGATGCCACCTCCTCGGCAATGATCGAGCAAAAATATTTTGCCATTGCCGCTTCGGTGGTAAAGGGCTGGCCGGCGTCCCGCAACCGCGCCGCGTTATAGACCAGTAAGCGTCCCGCTTCGATGCGCGTCGCCATTTCGGCAAGCTGGAACCGGATGCCTTGAAATTCGCCGATTGGCTTGCCGAATTGTTTTCGCTCGCGCGCATGGCGGACCGCGTGCTCCAGAGCGCCTTCCGCCAGCCCCAGCATCTGCGCGCCGATCCCGATCCGTCCTTCGTTTAAGGTCTCGATGGCCACGCGGTAACCCTGCCCCGGCTCACCAAGCACGACTTCTTCAGCGACCGGCACATCATCGAGGATCAACTCGCAGGTGGAAGAAGCGCGGATACCCAGTTTGTCTTCTTTCTTGCCGATCCGAAAGCCCGGCGCGTCTCGCTCGACCACAAAACAAGTGATTCCGCGATAGCCCGCCGCCGGGTCCACAGTGGCAAAGACGAGGAAAATTTCGGCTTCGGCCGCATTCGTGATCCACATCTTGCGCCCGCTCAATCGGTAACCGTGGCCGGCCGCGACTGCTCGCGTCGTCAGCGCGAAAGCATCGGAGCCGGAGCCGGCCTCCGAAAGAGCGTAGGCACCCAGACTGCGGGCCGCCAAGCGCGGCAGATATTCCCGCTTCTGCGCTTCCGTCCCCCAGCGCGCGATGGCGCTGTTGACCAGAGTATTCTGCACATCGGCGATCACGGAAGCGGATGGATCCACCTTGGCCAGCTCTTCGATCGCCAGAATCGACTGAAACAGCGTGCCGCCCTGCCCGCCATATTCCTCGCCGATGCCGATCGCCATCAAACCGAGGCCGAACATCTCGCGCAGTAAATCCGGGCGGAAGATTCCCTCTGCGTCCATGGCGCGCACATGCGGCGCGATGCGTTCTTTCGCAAACCGCCGCACCGAGGCTTGAAACAAACGCTCCTCTTCTTGCAGCACGCTGATCATCATAATTCCTGCGGATGCTATCGTAACTTAGCGGGGTTTTCCGGTGCAGACTTGTCAATATCACACATTCGCGTCGTATTTTTCACAACGTTTATTGCAGCCAGCGCGGCGGGACAAACTACACAGCCGCAAAAACCCCAAAACCAGACTCCACTGCCGCCGCTGAAGACCACTGTCACGGTCAACGCAACGCTCTCGACCGAGACGCCCGCTTCGGTGACTGTCTTACCTAAGAAGCAGGTTCAGGATACCTCCGGTATCGAACTGGACGACCGCTTGCGACAGGTGGCCGGCTTCAGCCTCTTCCGGCGCTCTTCGAGCGAGGTGGCCAATCCCACCACGCAAGGCGTTTCCTTGCGTGCCACCGGATCGAGCGGCGCCAGCCGGACGCTCGTGTTGTGGGATGGCATCCCGATCAACGATCCTTTCGGCGGATGGGTCTATTGGGACCGCATCGATCCGAACTATATTCAGGAAATCGAGATCGATCGCGGCGCCCCCACCAGCGTCTTCGGAGACCGCGCCATGGATGGAACCATCTCGATTTTTTCGCCTCCGCCCGAGCCGCATCATCTCTTTCTGAACTATTTAGGCGGGAATGAGAACACGCAGGACGCCTCGGGAGCGTATTCCAATCTATGGGGGCATTGGGGCCTCACGCTGCATTCGCGCGATTTCACTACCGACGGCTACTACATTGTGCCCGCATACCTGCGCGGCACGGCGGATGCCCGCGCCAACGTCCGCTTCGCCACTGGAGACGTCCACCTCGACTATCTCGGAGCGCATGACCGTCTCGCCGTACATCTGGACATTCTGGCCGAAGAGCGCCACAACGGAACACAGTTGACGCGCAATTCGACATCTGTCGGAACCATCGGCGCCACCTACGCCCACACCTGGACCAACGACGAGATCTCGGTGATTGGCTTCCATACCCAGGGCCAGCTTCATCAGAATTTTTCCAGCGTTTCGCTGGACCGCAATTCCGAAAGGGTGGTGGCCAAGCAAACCGTGCCGGAAACAGACACCGGCGGCGCTATCTACTGGAAGCATCATGGTCACCAAGAGCACTTCACCTGGGATACCGTCGTGGGCACAGATGCCGATCATACTCACGGCATTAGCTACGATTATTCCTATTTCACGAACGTGACCACGCCCGATGGCGGAACGCTGTTCAAACATGGCGTTTTCGGTCAGGCGAACCTGACCATGAGCCGGGTCACTCTGTATGGCGGCATTCGCCAGGAATATACCGGTGAGCACGGCCAGAGTTTCGTCAGCCCCAATGCCGGCATGGCTGTCGGGCTGGGCCATTTCCGTCTGCGCGCCGCCGGTTACCGCAGTTTCCGCGCGCCCACTTTGAACGAGCTTTACCGGCCTTTCCGCGTTGGTAATGTCTTGACCGATGCCAATGCGGCGCTTGTTCCCGAAGGGCTAACCGGCGAGGAGGCCGGCTTCGATTGGAGCGCAGAGAACACCCGCTTCTCGCTGACGCTTTTTCACGACGATCTCGATAACCTGATCGATAACGCGACCCTGAGCGAGACGCCGACGCTGATCCTGCGCCAGCGCCAAAATTTCCCCAGCGCCCTTTCGCGCGGCATGGAAGCGAGCATCGACCAGCACTGGCGCCAATGGACGTTCCACGCCGGGTACGTGTTCGCCGACGCGCGACTGTCCACCGGCGCGCGCATTCCTCAAGTGCCGAAGCAGCAGGGGACCGCCGAGCTGATCTACCGTCACAAATCCACCATGATTTCGGGCGGCCTCCGCGCTTTGGGTCTGGCCTTCGACGACGATCTCAACCAATTCCTTCTGCCCGGCTTCGCCACCGTCGGCGTTACCGCCGAACAGCATCTGACCGGGCGTTTATCGGCATTAGTGAGTGTCGATAACTTACTCGATCGCAGTTATTTAGTTGCTCTGACGCCGAACCCGAACATTGGCAGCCCGCGCATCTGGCGCATCGGCCTGCGCTGGAGCGGAGGATTGTAAGCATAGTGATGGTCTATTCTTCGCGCAGCGCAACCGCGGGATCGATACGGCTGGCGCGGCGTGCGGGAATGTATGCCGCAGCGGCTCCCACAAATAGCAGGGCAAATACCGCCAAGAGCAGATTGCCTGGATCGTTGGGGCGGATTCCGTAGAGTAGGCCGGCAATCAGCCTGGATAACGCGAGCACTGCAACGGTGCCAACCGCAATGCCGACAGCGACAGGGCCAAGCGTTTCCCGCAGGACAATCCATACGACTTCATGCCCGCGCGCGCCGAGCGCCATGCGAATTCCAATTTCGCCCGTGCGGCGCGTTACGGCGTAAGCGAGAATCCCGTACAGGCCAACTGAGGTAAGCAAAAGCGCGAGGAGGCCGAAGAATATCGAAAGAGAGGCCATCATGCGCTCGCGGGAGAGAGAGTCGTCGGCTTGCTCGCGCATGGTTTCGACCGTACGGATAGGGACGTTCGGAGCGATTTTGTGCAGCGCGGCGTGAAAGGCCGGATAGATCGAGGCAACGCTCGAACGAGTCTTGATTAGAAGTCTCATCGACCACGGGATTGCGCCCGCCTTTTGAGAGTAAGGAAGATAAAGCTCCCGCGGGTCTGGGTCGCGTAGGTTCATGTATTTGATGTCGCCAACCACACCCACAATTCGAACAGCGGTATGGTCGCCCAGAACGACATGCCTGCCGATTGGATTCATATTAGGAAAATACTCGCGAGCTGTGCGTTCGCTGATGATGGCGACCTTTTCAGAAGCGGGGGTATCGGTTGCGGTGAACGGGCGGCCTGAGAGAAGAGGAATTTCCATCACACTGAAAAAGCGCGACCCGATGAGATTCATGGAGACACGCCGCTGATATGGGGAGAGATCGGTTCTGCCGGGCACGGATAAAGTTCCAATCCAGGCGCTATCGCTCAGCGGCGTTACCGACATCAAACTGGCCGCTTGCACGCCCGGAAATGCATTCACTCGTTCGAGCAAACGGCGATAGAGATTCACCACGGCTGTACTGCTTTTCTGAAGTTTGGTCGTATCTATTCCGATCAGCACAATGTCTTTGGAATTGAATCCTGGATTCACAGTCAAGAGGTGAAACAGACTGCCGGCGAAGAGTCCGGCTCCGGCGACGAGCACAACAGAGAGTGCCGCCTGGAGTGCAAGCGTGAAGCGTTCGATAGGAATGCGGCGTTTGACGCCGCGCAGGTTATGCGCGCGTTTCTTGAGGCATACGGCGATCCCGATGCGAGTCGCGCGGAGTGCGGGCGCAAGCCCGAACACCAGCCCCGAGCCGGCCGCGATGACAAAAGTGAACAGAACAACGCGCCAATCGGGATAAAGGTTCAGATAAACCGGCAAGCTTGGCCCGGCTGGCTTCGATTCCAGGAAAGCAGCCAGCAGCCGCGTGAACCAAATCGCAAGTAGCGTGCCTGCCGCCCCACCCAGTAACGACAGAACCACACTTTCCGTGAGCAACTGTCGGATAATACGGCCGCGGCCAGCCCCCATCGCCAGGCGCACTGCGATCTCCCGAGAGCGCGCAGAACCGCGCGCCAGCAGCAGATTCGCCATATTCGCGCAGGCGATCAACAGCACCAGTCCGACCAAACCCATAAGAATCGCGAGCGGATTGCTGAACTGACCGCGCAGGTACGAGCGCCCCTGCGCTCCCGGCGTGGCAACGATCTGCGAGTGCAGGTAGTTCCGCTTCGAGGCGGCAGGCCAATCTTCCGGGAGGGTATCTCGAAAGATCCGCGGCGATATGAGTTTCAGGTTTGCACCGGCCTGCTGTGCCGAAATGCCCGGCTTTAATCGCCCCATGATCTGCAGCCACCAGCAATCTCGGGCTTTCGCGCTCATGCAGTCCGAACCAAGGATCTTGCTCGTAAAGGAGAGAGGAACCCAGATGTCCGGGCGAGCGGTCACTTCCGCGCCGAAGAAACCAGGCGGCATCACACCGATAATGGTGAACCGAATATGATCCAGAGTTACGACGTTTCCGATCGCAGCCGGGCTGCGCTGAAATTGATGCGACCAAAAACGGTCGCTGATCACGGCGACCGGATCACTCGTCGCACCGTTGAACGTTCGGCCCATCGCAGGTGGAACCCCGAGCGCCTTGAAGTAACCTCCGCTCGCAACCACTCCGCTCACGTACATCACGTCCGCGCCGGATGGCATCTGAATCCGGAGGTCAGCCCAGGCGAACATCCTCGAAAAGACTTGATTGCGCGAGCGAAGCGCGTCAAACATCGGGTAGCTGAGATAGTACGGCTCGCTGCCGGTGATCTGCGCGACCACGTTGCGCAACTGGCCCGGTTGCGGCACCGGCAGCGGCCGCAGCAGCAGTGCATCGACCAGGCTGAAAATGGCGGTGTTGGCTCCGATTCCCAAAGCAAGGGACAAAACCGCGACAGCCGTGAACGCCGGACCCTTTTTTAGCATGCGCGCTGCGTAGCGAAGATCCTGCCAAAGGCTGTCGAGGAAGCGGACGCCGCGCATGAGATAGATCTCTTCGCGAAGAAGCGTTAAATTCCCCAGCTTGCGACGTGCCGCATACCGCGCTTCCTCTGGAGACATGCCGCGCGCGATGTTGTCCTGCGTTTCGATTTCGAGATAGGATTCTAGTTCGCGGACGCGCTCCTCTTGCCATTGGCGACGGTGGAAGAAGCGGCTCAGCATTTCGGCTTCCAGTATTCCATAGAACGTCTAGTGAAGCAACTCGCCAATATTGCCGATATTCCGCAATCGGCTTCACGGCTCACCACTAGGAGACCATAAGAAGCATCTGTTAGCATACTTGTCAGGCGCTATGGCCAAGAAAATCCGTTCCGAAGGAGACATGCTGCAGGGAACTCTCGACATGCTCATCCTGCAAACTCTGGTCCTCGGACCCGCGCATGGCCACTCCATCGCGTATGCGATCGAGCGCGGTTCCGACGAGGTACTACAGGTCGAGCACGGCTCGCTTTACCCGGCGCTCTATCGTCTGGAAGATCGCGGCTGGATCGCATCATTTTGGGGTACGTCGGAAAACAACCGAAAAGCAAAGTACTATCGCTTAACCCCGGCCGGCCGCAAACAATTGCTGGCGGAGACTTCCCGCTGGGAGCGCCTCGTTCGCGGCATCGGCCGTATCCTGCGTCCGGCGGAGTAGATATCTATGTCCTGGCATCGGCTGACTTGATTACTGCGATTTTGGGAGACACGATACTGGTTAAAAATCAATCCCGCTTCAATACGCCAGGATCCGATGGCCGATTGTCTGCAAACGCTAACATGGGGCGCAAGGGCCTCGTCTACACGCGAAGACTATCCCCGGATGGTAACCATCTTGCTATACGTAGCTACCGCGTTTCAGCCGCATTCAAATGCGGCACTGATGCCGCTTCAACCAATGCTGGATTTCGAGCACTGTACCGACGAGTCCGAGCAGTAGCAAACGGAACTCTTGCCCCAGAGACTTGTTCGAATATCTTCGAAACTCCCGGGAGCATCGTCTTATTGGCAGCGCCTCCGAGACACCGGTATATCGACTGCCTTCATCATGCTCGAACTCCGTCGCTCTCGCCTCAATACCAGCGAGGTGAAGGGGCAAACTGAGCCTACTGAGCAAGCCTTCCTTTCGCCTGGAGGGGCATCGTTTGAAGAGTTAGCGCAGCTCAATCTGCAGCGTTCGGACGAATTCTACAACGAGTTCGACTTCTCCGAAGTTTCAACGTGCGGGTCTGATCCAGATCCAGTGACATTCAGCTACGGCGAGCGCATTTCGACCTCCGCCGCAGTTGACTTCGAACCCTTTGTGCATCGAGCTGAGCAGCGGGCAAAACGTTATCACTCGTTTCTGAAGGACTTGGGTGAAACACGCTCCGGCGCTTTGAGAATTATCCACAGGGAATGGTTCCTCGCAAGCAACGATTTTGTAATGGTCCACGTGTGCTTCGAAAGCTAGTTGTTCTATAACCAGGCCGCGCGCCGGAATGGTTGAAGCGTCTTACTGTGGCTACATGTAGCTATACTGGAGCCATGGAGGTCGGCATTCGGGAATTAAAGGACAACCTGAGCCGCTATATTCGGCGTATCGAGACGGGCGAGCGCATCGCCATCACATCGCACGGACGTGTTGTTGCGGAGCTCGTGTCTCCGGCAAGCTCGCCGCCGGGGCGCAGCAGTCAGTTCGATCGCCTCGTGGCGGCGGGTGTCATTCGACCCGCTAGCGAAAGCGGCGATCCGTTCGAATGCTCGGCCGAGATCCGGCTCGCTCCGGGCACAGCCGCTGACTTGATTAATAGCGACCGTGACGAAGAGTAGGGTGACTCACAGGCGCCGCAGCGGCCCCTCGGCAGCGAAGCCCGTTGTGCCGATGGCCTGCTACATCGAATCGAGCGCGTTGGTTGCGGCGCTGCTGGAGGGCGATGCCGCGGCCAAAGCTTCTATTCGCAAAACCACCAAGCGCATCGCATCAGCCCTCACTATTGCCGAATCGAAGCGCGCGATCATTCGAGCACACGCCGCCGGGAGGCTCAGCCAGGAGCAAGAGCGGGCCGCCATGCGCGAGCTACAAGTTTTCGCCCGGCGCTGTGACATTGTGAGCGTGACGGATGCGGTGTTGGCGTGCGTTGGCCGCCGTTTTCCCGTGGAGCCTGTCCGCACGGTGGACGCCATACATCTCGCGACGGCCGAGGCCTTGGACGAATCCCCCGACCTCATCACGATAGTGACGCGTGACGTTCGCGTTCGCGAGAACGCAATAGCGCTCGGCCATCCGGTTGAATGATCAACGTATTGACAAGCCGATCCCATAGGTGCTAAATTTACAGCACCGTGCAGGCAGCACGCCAGGGCAGGCGGCGGATCGAATGATCGCCTTTTTCGTACTCGTCCTGTGCTTGTTACTTTCCGCCTCGTGCGCGACCCACTTACAGGCGTTCCGCGTCGTGCCGGCCTCGCCGCAGTATCTGCTGCGCTCACCTAATTCGCACGAGATTCCGTTTCCGGAAACACTCCGGCGCTACAACGGGTTTGCGCCCCTCCGAGGCTGGATGGATCTTCGCCCGAGAATGGAGCTACGGATCGAGAACGCTTATTATCGGCCCGGAACGCCACACCAGGGATTGCATGGCTTTCTGGGCACCGAAATCGCGCGCTATCGAGTGCGAACCAACGGAACGCTGCACTTGCTCTCGGTCCGCCCAATCAAGGATCGACCACAAGGCCAACCACCCGTGCAGCAACTCATCGCTCCATCTCAAAGGCGCTACCGCTATCACCGCTTTTATTACGAAATCTTCTTCGGTGGAAGCCATGCGCGCGGTTCCGTTCTGCTTGGCGCAAATACCCAGCCGGAAATCAAGCGTTTGGCCGGTGAGTTACGTACGAAACCGGATAGCGTTTGCGGAAAGGGCGCTGTCCATTGCACGGTATTTCCGGAAGAATGCACCGTGTCCATCGAAATGCAGATCTTCGTGAACGGTGTTTCCCGAAACGTTATCTGGGATAGCGATCTCGCGAGCGTGGTGGATCATCCAGAACATGTCGAAGCGTTGCGGCTTTACGACGGCCACCTCACGCCTATCAAACTCAACCCGCATGATCCTCGCGCGCTTCAGTTGCCTCTCTTGCCGGGCGATCGCATCAACTGGAAATAACATTGCCCGGCGCCTGCTTCAATCTAAATATGTCCTCTTATACGCTCGGGCAATTGGCCGAACTGCTGGCCGCCCGCGTTGCCGGCGATGCGGATCTCTCGATTTCCGGCGTTTCCACCCTAGAGCGCGCCGGGCCGGGAGAAATTACTTTTCTCGCCAATCCGAAATACGTGGCGAAAGCGAAAACGACGCGCGCTTCCGCGGTGATCGCCGCCGAGCCGCTCGAGCACATCCCAACACTCGTCTCTTTGAATCCTTATTATGATTTCGCGCGCGTGCTCGCGCTCTATTACCAGCCGCCGCGGCCCGCACCTGGCGTTCATCCGGCGGCATCGATCGCAGCAACCGCCACGCTCGGGCCGAACGCCTCCATCGGCGCTTATGCGGTGATCGGCGAGCACACCACCATCGGGGCGAACGCCGTGCTTCATCCGCACGCGGTGATTTACCAGGACTGCGCGATCGGCGACGATTTCACCGCCCACTCGCATGTTTCGGTGCGCGAATTCACGCGCATCGGCGATCGGGTCACTCTGCACAACGGCGTTGCCATTGGCGGCGACGGTTTCGGCTTCGCAAAGGACAACAACGGCCGGCAATACAAGATCGTGCAGTCCGGCATTACCGTGATTGAAGACGATGTCGAGATCCAGACGCTCAGCTCCGTCGATCGCGCGACGCTCGGCGAAACGCGCGTCAAGCGCGGCGCCAAGATCGACAGCCTGGTGCAGATCGGGCACGCCTGCGTGGTCGGCGAAGACAACATCATCTGCGGCCAGACGGGGCTGGCGGGCAGCACCGTGCTCGAAGAAAACGTCATTATGGCGGGACAGACCGGCTCGGCAGGCCACGTCACGATTCATAAGAACGCGACTGTGTGGGCGCAATCCGGCGTGGGGCACGACGTGCCCGAAGGCTGCGTGGTGGCGGGCTCGCCCGCATTCGACGCGCGCGACTGGCTGCGCGCGGTAACGGCCTATCCGCGCCTGCCGGAACTGCTGCGCACTGTCCGCGCGCTCGAGCGACGGATCGCCGAACTGGAAAAGCAGAAAGCCTGAAGGCCGCCGCACGCGATGAGCCCGCTCGCGGCATTCTGGCATGCCGTAACCACCTTCGACCGCTCGAAGTTCAACAGCACGCGGATGGGGCTTCGCCACGCCCTTGCCACGGCGCTGCCGCTTGCGATTGGCATCGCGATCGGCAAGCCGCTCGCCGGCATCGCGATCAGCGTCGGCGCACTCAACGTTTCTTTTTCTGACGGGCGCGACCCTTACGCGCAACGCGCGCGGCGCATGCTCACCTGGAGCTGCCTCGGCGCTTTCGCTGTATTCACTGGCTCGGTGAGCGGCGAAACCGGATGGGCCGCGGTATTGGTGGCGGCGATTTGGGCCTTTATCGCGGGCATGGCGCTCTCGGTCAGCACGCGCGCGGGAGACCTTGGCTTGAACACTCTCGTTATCCTCATCGTCTTCGGAGCGCGCGGCGCGCTATCTCCCACGGGCGCGCTGATCGCCGCCCTGCTAGCGCTCGCCGGAGGTTTGCTGCAAACCAGTTTTGCGCTGCTCTCCTGGACCATCCACAATCATGAGCCGGAACGCGAAGCGCTGGGACGAGTGTATGCGGGCCTTGCGGGCGATCTTGATCCACACTCCGGCAAGCTCGCCACCATGCCGCTCGCCAGTACCACCAGCCCGCAGATTCAGGAGGCCATTTCAGCGCTCGGTAGAGATCACAGCCTTGAAGGCGAGCGCGACCGCCTGCTATTCGACCAAGCCGACCGGATTCGCATGTCGGTATACGTGCTCGGCACATTAAAAGCAGAACTGCAGCGATCCGTCGCTTCCGATAGCGGCTTGCTTGCATCAGCGGATCGCATGCTCGAAATTTCTTCCGCGCTTGCCGGCGAGATCGCGAACTGCCTTACCTCGGGAGAAAGCAACGAGTCGCCGCTGATCTCCGAGATGCAGCGGCTGCTCGAAACCGCGCACTCCGCAACTCCTCTGGCGGAGGAAACCGCGGCTGCGATGGATGCGCTCGCGGGGCAGCTTCGCATAGCCTTCGAGCTGGCCACGCACACAACGACGGAAGGTCTGGAAAAATTCGCACATGAGGAGGCTTCCCTGCCCTGGCGCTTGCAGATACGAAGCTGGATCGCCGCAGTGCGCGCAAATCTATTCACAGGCTCGGCCATTTTCCGGCACGCACTGCGGCTCGCCATCTGCGTTCCCGTCGCCGATGCCGCCGGCCGTTTAATCAATTGGCAGCGCTCATATTGGATTCCGATGACCGTCGCCATCGTGCTCAAACCCGACTTCATCACAACGTTCAGCCGCGGCGCTCTGCGCCTCTCGGGAACGCTCGTGGGGCTGGCGCTGGCCACCGTGCTCTATCATCTGCTGCCCGAATCGCCGCTGCGCCAATTGCTTCTGGTAGGAACATTTATGTTTCTCATGCGCAAGATCGGCCCCGCCAATTACGGCGTTTATAGCATTGCCGTCAGCGGGCTGGTGGTCTTTCTGCTCGCCGCGGCCGGCACTTCGCCTCGCGATACCGTGATCGCGCGCGGCAGTGATACGCTGACGGGCGGCATCGCCGCTCTCATTGCTTACGTTTTATGGCCCACCTGGGAACGCAAGCGTGTCTTCCATCCCATTGCCGATCTCATTGATGCTACCCGCGAGTATTTTCATTCCGTCCGCGAAGGATTGAGTGGCGAAGGAAATCCCGATGGGGCTGCTCTCGACGAGAAGCGCCGGCTGTGGCGCCGTGTACGATCGACCGCCGAAGCGTCGGTGGATCGCGTGAGCGTCGAACCAGGAATGACTTCCGCGAAAATCGATTCCCTCGTTTCCATGCTGGCCAGCTTGAGCGCGATTGCGCATTCTATTATGGGCGTCGAAGCGGGAATCGAACACACCAAGCTGCCGCTCCGTCCTTCAGCCTTGGAACAATTCGCCAATGACGTGGAATTCACCCTCTATTTCCTCTCCGAAGCGCTGCGCGGTTCGCACGCTGCAACCGCGACCCTGCCCAAGCTGCGCGAAGATCATCGGCGGATGATGGAAGCTCGCGCCGAATTCGGCGCGCAAAGTGAATTGGTGCTGCTCGAAAGCGACCGTCTCACGGTTGCGCTGAATACGCTGCGCGAGCAGGTGATGCGATATCTGGGGCTGTCGTCGGAACCGCGCGTGTAAGTATCGGCCGGCATAAAAACTTTCTATTGAGGCAGACGGTGGCGCCGTGAGCCCAGGCGAGCGCTCCAACCGCGGGATAAACAAGAAGCTACATCAACGAGAAGTGTGCCGTCGCGGCACGCATAACTGCGCGCACCACGTTTTCATGGAATTGCGCGCGCCGGAGCTGACTGTTACTTGATGTTCGACACCAGCAGCCGCTTCTCGGTACCCGCAGGAGGGGCCGGGCTCTTACCGGCACGGCGCCAGTTCTGGAAACTGTCCATGTATGTATAGAAGACAGGCGTGAGATAGAGCGTTACGAATTGCGCAAGGATGAGGCCGCCGACGATGCAAAGGCCCAGCGGGCGGCGGGCATCGGCGTCGGCACCAAAACCGATCGCGATGGGCAGGGTGCACATAATCGCGGAGGCGGTGGTCATCATGATGGGCCGGAAGCGAATCATGGAGCCCTGGTAGGCCGATTCGCTGGCCGTGTGATTCCCCTTACGCTGAAGTGCCAAAGCGAAATCGACCATCATAATCGCGTTCTTTTTGACCAGGCCGATCAGCATAATCAAGCCGACGAAGCCATAGAGATCGAGCGGCATGTGGAACAGAGAAAGCGTGAGCAAGCCGCCGAAAGCCGCAGCAGGCAGCCCGGTGAGAATGGTGATGGGGTGAAGAAAGCTCTCGTACAAGATGCCCAGCACGATGTAGATGACGATTACGGTCATGATCAGCAGAACACCCAGACCAGTGAGGGACTGTTGGAATGCCTGGGCGGCGCCTTGGAAGCTGGTAATGATGGAGATGGGAAGCATCGAGTTAGCAAGACTCTGCACTTCGTTCACTACCTGGCCAAGAGCGACGCCGCGCGCCAGGTTGAAGGAAATGGTAACCGCAGGGAGTTGGCCGCTGTGGTTGACAGTGAGGGGACCTACACCAGTATTGAATTTTGAGACGGCGCTGAGCGGAACGAGCTGGCCGGAGGAAGAGTGGATGTAGAGATCCGAGAGCATGCGCGGATCGCTCTGGAAACGATTCTGTACGTCGAGAACTACCCAGTATTCGTCGTTCGAAGTGTAGATGGGGGAGACCAGGCGCTGGCCGTAGGCGCTGTAGAGAGCATCCTCAACTTGCTGCGGCGTCACTCCCAGGGCGGCCGCTTTCTCGCGATCCACCACGACGTTGGCCTCGGGATTTGCCATTTGCAAGTCGCTGGTGACGTCGACGAGGCCGGGCAAATGCCTCATCTTCGCCTCGAATTTTTCCGCGTATTGATAAAGCTTATCGGGCTGCGGGCTCGACAGAGTGTACTGATAAAGGCTCTTGGTATGGTGGCCGCCGATACGAATGGAGGGCGGATTTTGGAGATAAACCCGCATTCCGGGGACCTTGTTCAGTTTTGGCTGCAGCTCGCGGATCACGTCGTCGATGGTCAAGTGATGTTCATAGAGCGGACGAATGAACCGGACCACGGCACCGAGGACAGATGTATGACCGTACCGGGCAACCAGGCGATCGTAGGCGGGGCTGTCGGTCCAGGGACGGTCGGGACGATCCTTTAAATGGAGGAAGGCGCGTCCGTTATTGAGGCCGGTGGTGTTGGTGTCGCTGATGTCCGAGGAAAACTGAACCACACTCGGATCGGCTTTGAAGATGCGATTCACGGCTTCCTGGTGCGCCCGCATGGCGTCGAAGGAGATTCCCTGATTGGCTTCGGTCGTGACGGAAATCTCCGAAAGATCGGCCTTGGGCAGGAAGCCTTTCGGAATCTTCCAAAACTCCCAAGCGGTTCCCGCCAGGACGAGCAAACCAACAATCATCACCAGCGCACGATGTTTCAGGGCCAATTGAAGGCTTGATCCGTACCAACGGAGCGAAGTCTGGAGCACGTTTTCCAAAACCCGATACATCCGGCCATGGCTTCTCTGGCGTTCGGGGCGCAGATAACGCCTGCAGAGCATCGGGCTCAAGGTGAGGGAAACCAGGCCGGAAACCAGAACGGCGGAAATAATAACGACGGCGAACTCGTGGAGCAGGCGCCCGATCACGCCGGGCATGAAAAGTACCGGGAGAAATACGACGGCGAGCGCCACCGTCATCGACACAATAGTGAAGTTGACTTCCTTCGAGCCATCGAGCGCGGCTTCGAGCGGTCCTTTCCCCATCTCCATGTGGCGCACGATGTTTTCGAGCATGACGATAGCGTCGTCGACGACGAAGCCCACCGATAGAGTCAGAGCCAACAGAGAAAGAGTGTCGATGGTGTAGCCGAGCAGGTACATCACCGCAAACGTACCGATAATCGCCATTGGGAGGGCCAGGCTCGGGATCACGGTGGCGGAAACGTTGCGGAGAAAAAGGAAGATGACCAGGACAACCAGAAAGACAGCAAGAAGAAGGGTGAATTTGACGTCGTGGACCGAATCGTTGACCGGAACCGAGCGGTCGTACTCGATAGAAAGATAAATCGACGGCGGCACCATCGAATAAAAGCGGGGAATGAGTTTGCGGATGTTGTTGACGATATCGATCGTGTTAGTACCCGGCTGCCGCATAACGGCGAGCATGATGCCGGGGACATTATTGATCCAGTTGATGACGTATTTATCCTGAATCCCGTCGCGGACGGTAGCCAACTGATCGAGATGTACCGGAGCGCCGTTGCGGTAAGCGACAATGAGCGGGCGGTAAGCAGCGGCGTCGGAGAGCTGGCCGTTGGACTCGACGTTATAGGCCTTATGGGCGCCGTTGAGGGTGCCCATCGGCAGGTTGACGTTCGCATTTTGAATCGCCTGCTCCACCTGGTCGATGCCGATCTGCCGGCTGGCAAGGTCATCGGGATTCACTCCGACACGGACCGCGTATTTCGCCGTGCCATGAACATCGACCTCGGCGACGCCGGGAACCATCGAAACCTGCTCGGCGATCAGGTCTTCGGCATATTTGTCGACATCGTAGAGCGGAAGCGTCGGCGAGGTGACCGCCAGCAAAAAGATGGGCTCATCGGCCGGGTTCACTTTCCGGAACGTCGGCGGAAACGGCATGTTGGGCGGAAGCTGATTCGCAGCAGCGGAGATCGCCGATTGCACATCGAGGGCGGCAGAATCGATACTGCGGCTGAGATTGAACTGCAGGACGATCTGGGTGTTGCCGAGCGAGCTGGTGGAAGTCATCGAGTCCAGGCCGGCAATGGTTGTGAATTGCTTCTCCAGCGGAGTTGCCACCGAGGAAGCCATGGTCTCGGGGTCGGCCCCGGGAAGACCGGCCGATACCTGGATGGTGGGAAAATCGACGTTCGGCAAATTACTCACCGCCAGATTGCGGTAGCCGAGTATGCCAAAGAGAAGAATGGCCAGCATCACCAGGGTGGTCATGACAGGCCGGCGAATGAAGGGTTCGCAGAAATTCATAACATCCCGGCTTTGTTAGAGCGACGTGGTGACATACACCTTGGTTCCGGGAACCAGGCGCACCTGCCCGTCGGTGACCACCGTTTCACCCTCCGTGAGCCCTGCAAGAACTTGCACCAAGCCGTTGACTGTCTGCCCGACTTTCACTTGCTGCACATCCACCGTCATATCCGGTTTCACTACAAAAACGTGATCGCCCTGCTGGCCCGGCTGTACGGCCGATGAGGGGATAACCAGCACGTTCTGTTGCTGTCCCAAGTCCAGCAATACATTCGAGAATTGACCCGGCCAAAGATGGTGCCGGGTATTGGGAAACGAAGCCATCAGCTCGATTGTGCCCGTGGTGGCGTCGACGGTGTTGTTGACGAACGTTAGAACACCTCTTTCGGCGGCGGAATCGTTGGGCGGGGTTGCCTGAACCGGCAACCGGGTATGGGCCATCAATCTCTTGATGGATTCCAGGTACTGCTGGGGGACCGAAAAGTGGACGTAAATCGGGGAAACCTGGTTGATCACGACCAGTACCGGGAGGTCATTGGCCTTCACTGAGGCGCCGGGATAGACGAGCTGGGCTCCGGTGACTCCGCTGATGGGAGCGTAGATGGAGCAGTAGGAAAGCTGAATTTTGGCTGTCTGGATGGCCGCCTTGTCGGACTGGACCGTGGCCTGGGAGGCGCTTCCGGTTGCCACTGCTTGATCGTACTGCTCTTGCGGAACGATGCCTTCCTTGAAAAGCTTTTGATTACGCTCACGCTCCACCTGACCGAGCTTGGCCTGCGCTTCGTCCTTGGCGAGCACCGCTTCGGACTGCGCCAGCGCAGCGGCAAATGGAGCCTTGTCCAGCGTAATCAGCAACTGGCCCTTGCGAACAAATTGGCCCTGCTTGTAATGCACCTGTTTGACAATGCCGGCCACCTGCGACTCGATCGAGACAGTCTGGAAGGCCTGGCCGGTGCCGATAGCGCGTAGCTCTACCGGAATTGTACTCCGCTCGACTTTGGCGACCATGATCGGAACGGCGGTTTTGTCTTGCGGCCTCGCAATCGCCCCGCTGGTCGCGGACGGGCGTGATGGCGTGTCGCCGCTGCTCGTGCAGCCGGCAAGGACCAGCACAGTTAACAGTAAAATGACTCCGAAGGATTTCGCAATTCCGCTCATTAGATCCCGATATTCCGCGCGTGCGGCGATTATCCCATAGAGGCGTTCGCGGCAGCCAAATTGTTACGGGGCAACCATATGTTCTTTTTGGGAACCAGTCCAGGGCACGGAACATCCCAGCAGTTCGGAGTGTGAGCGGTCATGGAAAATTCCGGTTCCCCATCGCTATCCAGGCGGGCCCTGCTGGCAGCGTGTGTAGTCGCGATCCCCTCGGCTCGGCGGCTTTTTGCGGCGCAATTGCCTCCGGGCCAGCTAGCACCCCAAGCGGCCGCGCCCTCACCGCCGGTGGGCACCAAACTGATAGAGGTGCTCGCGACCGTGCGAGATAAGAAAGGCAAAATCGTAGAAAATCTCATCAAAGACGATTTTGCGATCGACGAAAATGGGCAGAACGAGATTATTGTATCGTTCGCGCAACGAAGTGATTTACCTCTGACCCTTGGGCTTTTGGTAGATACCAGCGCCAGTGAAGGTCAAATGCTGGAAACCGAGCGGGCCGCCAGCAACGCGTTTTTTTTTGAGGCGCTGCGTCCCGATCGAGACCAGGTATTTCTCATTCATTTCGACCGCGAAGTGGAACTTCTACAGGATCCGACGTCTTCGACCAAACGCTTGCACAAAGCACTCGATGAGCTGGCGACGCCGCAGTGGGGAAACCGTTCGGATGACGAATCAGGCGGTACCGATACCAGCGGCGGGAATCATCCAGGCGGCTGGGGTGGGGGCCGGAGGGGGCAGTCCGGCGGCGAACGACGCTTTCGCGGCGGAGCGAGGCTGTACGACGCGATTTATCTCGCCTCGAACGACCTCATGAAGAAACGAAGCGGGCGAAAAGCAGTTATTGTGCTCGGCGATGGCGTGGACCGCGGAAGTAAGGTTTCCCTCACCGAAGCGCTCGATAGCGCACAACGGGCCGACACGCAGATCTATTCCATTCATATCCATCCGGAGGTAAGACCGCGAGGCGGCTCTCGCGGCGGCATGGAACGGCCGGGAGGTTGGGGAGGCGGCCCGTGGGGTCAAGGGCCTTGGGGCGGCGGACGAATGGGCAGACATGGTGGTGGATATCCGCGGAGGGCAGAACAGCCGGACGGCAAGAAGATTCTCCAACAGATGGCAAAGGAAACCGGCGGCGGCTATTTCGAGTTTTCGAAGAAGAAGACACTCGGAGACATTTACACCGAGATTGCAGACGAGTTGCGAAATGAATATCTGCTGGGCTTCCGGCCCGTTTCGCCTGAGCCCGGCTTGCGCAAGATTAAAGTGACGGTGAGGCGAAAGGGCTGCAAGGTTCAGGCACGCGAGGGCTATTTCGCAGACGTAAACTCTTGATGGCCGTAGCTTGGTTCAATGCCTTTCAACGCCTTAGCTCCAATACTGTTCACTTGGCGCATCTCCCGAAATTTCGAGATGTCGAAACTGAGCCACGAGCGCGAGCGAGTGACGAATTACGAAGGGCCATTTACGCCGCTTCCGAGGAAACGTGAAAAAGCGCTATTGATCTAAAGCTGAATGCCGATCGCTAGAATTCGGCCTGCGGTACGCCTTTCTTCCGATATTCGTCAACGTATAGGGTCATACGTTCGCTGCAAGCTGACGGCTTCCGGCCCCATGCTAACCTTGATCTTCCCGCCCTTAGTGCAATGAAAAAGCTCCTTGCCTTAAATCGCGGCGAAATTGCGATCCGGATTTTGCGCGCGGCTAACGAACTGCGGCTGCGCACAGTGGCGGTGTATTCGGAAGAAGACCGCCTCAGCCTGCATCGCTTCAAAGCCGATGAGGCGTACCTGGTCGGCAAAGGCAAAGGTCCGGTCCAGGCCTACCTGGATCTGGAGCCAATCATCGACCTCGCCGTTCACACGCAGGTCGACGCGATCCATCCCGGCTACGGCTTTCTGTCCGAAAATCCCGATCTCCCGCGCGCTTGCGAGCGTGCCGGCATCGTCTTCGTCGGCCCCAGCGCCGAAATCCTCGACGCGCTCGGCGATAAAACGGCCGCGCGGAGGGTCGCAGAAAAGGCCGGCATTCGCATCGTGCCCGGCACCGAAAATCCGCTCGATCCTGTGCGCGACGATATCGAAGTCATCGCGAACAGCATCGGCTTTCCGCTCATGGTCAAGGCTGCCTTTGGAGGTGGCGGCCGCGGCATGCGCATCGCCGCTTCGGCTTCCGAACTGCGCGCGAAAGTCGAAGAAGCCAGTCGCGAAGCAGCAGCCGCTTTCGGCAATGGCGCCGTCTTTCTCGAACGCTACATCCGCCACGCCAAGCACGTCGAAGTGCAGATTATCGGCGATCGCCACGGCAACATTCTCCATCTCTATGAGCGCGACTGCTCTGTCCAGCGCCGCCATCAAAAAGTCGTTGAAGTCGCGCCCGCCTTCGCGCTGCCGGAAAAAGTTCGCCACGAACTGGCCGAAGCCGCGGTCACGCTCGCCAAAGCCGTTCATTATTACAATGCCGGCACTGTCGAATTTTTAGTCGATGCAGATACCAACGAATGGTTCTTCATTGAAGTGAATCCGCGCGTCCAGGTCGAGCACACGGTGACCGAGATGGTGACCGGCATCGACATCGTGCGCACCCAGATCCAGGTGGCGAAAGGGCTGGACCTGCACGGCGAAGAGATGGGCCTGCCGCGGCAAGCCGATATCCCGCTGCATGGCGCCGCGCTGCAATGCCGCGTCACTACCGAAGACCCGGCCAACAATTTCGTTCCCGATTACGGCAAAATTCACACCTATCGGTCACCGGCCGGATTCGGCATCCGCCTGGATGGCGCATCGGCCTACGGCGGCGCCGTGATTTCGCCGTTTTACGATTCGCTGCTGGTCAAGATGACGGCCTGGGGTAGAAACTTCGAGCAGGCATGCGAGCGCATGGACCGCGCCTTGCGCGAGTTCCGCATTCGCGGCGTCAAGACGAATATCCCGTTTCTCGAAAACGTGGTCAACAACGCGGAATTCCAATCCGGCAAAGCGACCACTTCCTTCCTCGACGAAACGCCGCAACTGTTCCAATTCAAGCCGCGCCGCGACCGAGCCACCAAGCTGCTGACCTATCTTGCCGACGTGATCGTCAACGGCAACCCGGAACTCGCGAACAAGCCCAAACCCGCCGTCATCCGCGAAGCACCGATTCCACAAACGCCCATCACCGTAGCGCCCGAAGGCACACGGCAGCTTCTCGACCGGCTCGGCCCGAAAAAATTCGCCGAGTGGACCCGCTCCCAATCGCGCCTGCTCCTGACCGATACAACATTTCGCGACGCGCATCAATCGCTGCTTGCTACGCGCATGCGCACCCATGATCTGCTGGGCACGGCGGAGTTTGTCTCGAAAGAGCTGCCGCAGTTATTCAGCCTGGAAATGTGGGGCGGCGCGACTTTCGATGTCTCTATGCGCTTCCTCCACGAGGATCCGTGGATGCGGCTGGCTAAGCTGCGGGAAAAGATCCCCAACATCTGTTTCCAGATGCTGCTCCGTGCCTCCAACGCCGTCGGCTACACCGCTTATCCGGACAACGCGGTTCAGGCGTTTATTAAAGAAGCTGCCGGGCACGGAATCGACATTTTTCGCATCTTCGATTCGCTCAACTGGATGCCGAACATGCGCGTAGCAATGGAAGCCGCGCTCGAAACCGGACGGCTATGCGAAGCGGCATTCTGCTACACGGGCGACATTCTCGATCCGGCGCGCCAAAAATACTCGCTTGCCTATTACGTCCGCCTGGCCAAGGAACTGGAGCGCATGGGGGCGCACATCCTGGGCGTCAAGGACATGGCGGGCCTGTTGCGCCCGTACGCGGCCTATAAGCTGATCAAAGCGCTGCGCGAAGAAGTCGGCATTCCCATCCACCTCCACACGCACGACACCAGCGGCATCAACGCCTCTACAGTTTTGAAGGCTTCCGAAGCCGGTGTCGATGTCGCCGATTGCGCGATATCAGCAATGAGCGGCGCCACCAGCCAGCCGAATCTGAATTCCGTCGTCGCTGCGCTTGCGCACACCGAGCGCGATACCGGCTTGTCATTCGACGCTCTGAATCGCTGTTCCGACTATTGGGAAGTGGTGCGGACTTATTACACCGCGTTCGATCAAGCGCCCAAATCCGGCACGGCGGAAGTTTACATCCACGAAATGCCCGGGGGGCAATATACCAATCTCAAGCAGCAGGCTGAAGCGCTGGGGCTGGGGAACCGATGGCCGGAAGTCGCGCGCATGTACGCCGACGTCAACATGGCGTTCGGCGATATCGTCAAGGTCACGCCTTCAAGCAAAGTAGTCGGCGATCTGGCTCTGTATCTGGTCAGCCACGGGATCAGTGTGAAGGATCTGGAAAACCTGCCCCTCGATCATCATCTGACGCTTCCGAATTCGGTAGCCGAGATGTTCCGAGGCTCGCTGGGACAGCCCGAAGGCGGATGGCCTGAAAAACTGCAAAAAATCGTGTTACACGGAGAGAAGCCCCGTTCGGGCCGGCCTGGCGAACTGCTGCCGCCGGTCGATTTCGAGCAGGCCTCCGCTAAAGTCGCCACCCTGACCGGCACGCGCGAGCGCACCGACTTGATGAGCTATCTCATGTATCCGGAGGTCTTCGCAAAATTCGCCGCGGCGCGCGAGCGGTTTGGCGATATCCAGGTTTTGCCGACTCCGCAGTTTCTCTACGGATTGCAGCAGGCACAAGAAGTAACCATCGATCTCGAACCGGGAAAAACGCTCGTCATTCGGCTGCTCACGGTGGGCGAAGCGAGACCTGACGGTATGCGCACGGTTTTCTTTGAATTGAACGGCCAACCGCGTGAGGTGGAGATCCGCGACCGCTCCGTCAAGCAGGCCGTCAGCGCGCGGCGCAAGGCCGATCCCGCGCATCCGGGCGAAGTGGGCGCTCCGATTCCGGGCGCCGTTACGACACTCCATGTCACCTCCGGCGAAAAGGTGAAGAAAGGCGACCGCCTGCTCGCCATGGAAGCCATGAAAATGCAGACCACCCTCTACGCGCCGGTTTCGGGGACCATCACCGATATTCGCGTAAAGCCTCGCGACAGCGTGGAGGCGCACGAGTTACTGTTGACCATCGGCGTGGGATCCTGATGCACTACTTACTTTTTTACGAAGTTGTCGACGACTACGCCGCAAAGCGCACGCGCTACCGAAACCAACACCTGGAGCTTGCATGGGAGGCATGCGCCCGTGGCGAGATGGTGTTGGGCGGCGCTTTCGCGAATCCGGTAGACGGCGCTGTTCTTTTCTTCCAGGGCGATTCCCCCGAAGTCGCCAAAAAGTTCGCACAAGCCGACCCCTATGTGAAGAACGGCCTCATCAAGCGATGGTACATTCGCGAATGGACGACGGTAGCAGGAGCCGGCGCCGCAACACCAATCCGGCCGAACAAAGCTAACAGCTAGCTATTAGCTGAACTTAGTTACTTTCCACAACGCCCAGCCCGCAGCCAGCAAAAAGACCACAGTTAGTCCAATTAATGCAGCAAGCCAGGTCATCTGGATATGCATGTGCGGCACTCCGGCCATCGCGCCCAGCGCGACGAATATCAGCGTAGCTACCGCGATAATCAGCCAATCGAACCAGCTTCTTCCGGCGCGTGCGGCTGGAAGTTCACGGCCCTCCATCCGCGTGGACACATATTCCGGGTCGATCCGGTAGCGCTCCGTCTCCCGCTGCGCGGCTTGTTTCCAACTCTCGTATTCGTCGCCTGAAGCCGAGGAGAAAGCGATCACCGCCGCTCCCGCTACCATCAGAATCGATCCGCCGACGACTTCCATGTAAACGCCGCTGCTCAGCCCGTGCAGCTCGCCGAACACGAATATGGCCCACAGCAGCCCCCAGAGCTGATTTGTGTTAGAAAGCGGAATTCCGCGGCTGATGCCCACGTATTTCGTAGCATAGTTCTGAAACAGATCACCGATCACCCACATAAATCCGCCGAGCAGCGGCCAGAATAGGATGCTTCGGTCGGCAATCAACTCATGCCAGAACGGTCCCGCGCCGCCAAGAAACACGATTCCTATAATCGCGGCGGCCACAATCTCCCCAAAAGTAAAAAACGTGAGAAATGTTAGGGGGTTCATTCCGGTGATGTAAGCCTTTCGGTAGGAGATGTACATCGATCCGAACATCAGCCCCGCTCCCAGCGCTGCCGAGATGCCACGGAGCGCGTCTGCATGGCTCGCCGCCGAAGAAGTGGAGACGACCGAGATCACCACGGCTCCCAGGAAGATCGCGACAGCTCCGCCGACGACTCCCAGCTTCCGCAGCCAAGCCGCCCCGTGCAGTTCCTTGAACAAAACCGTGCCCCAGACAATACCGATCAGGCTGTTCGAGTTCCACAGCGGAAAAGCCAGGCTCAATCCGATATCTTTCACCGCGAACACCGTCAGCGTGTTCCCGATCGCCCACAAGCACCCCGCCATCACGCCCCACACGATCAGATGAGGAACGTATTTTGTATCCGCGAACGTATCCCGCGTACCGCGCACCAAGGCCGGCAGGCTCCAGCGGGAGATAAATGCGCCGAGCACCATCATGAACGAGATGATGAAGGGCGAAACCGAGACCGTGACCAGTTTTGTGGGCGCTTCCGCTCCGGCCAGCCAAAGCGCCGCCGCAATGCCGCAAAAAACTCCCAATCTGTGAAGCTGGCGGTGGCGGGCATGTTCGTCGAACGCCGCACCGGTCGCGGCACGCACGGCCTTTTCCCTGGTTTTCATGCCACAAACCCCAGCAGCAAGATCCCGATAATCAGCACCGCCAGCAGGACCCAAAACTGCACGTCGCCCCACAGGGCAATCCACCACCGATTCATGAGCGTATCGCTAAATTGTTACACACGT
>DASVGP010000137.1:0-3712 GCA_036379475.1 Bryobacteraceae bacterium
GTGATGGCGGGAACCTATGTGGTCATGGTCTCGCATCCCGGATTTGTGAGCAACCGCGCCCATTCGGGTCGGCCGCGCGCGATCACGGTCAAGGCTGGCCAGCAGGTCCGCGGCGTTTCTCTTCAGATCAATCCCGCCGCGACGATTTCAGGCACCGTCCTCGACGGCGATGGGAAAGCAGTGCCGAAAGCAATTGTTGCGATCTTTCGGATTCGCTCGGTACATGGCACGGCGGAACTGCATCAGGCCGGCAGCACCACAGGTAGCGTCTCCGGCAAGTACAGCTTCTCCCGGCTTCGGCCCGGCAGTTACTATATCGTCGCCGGACCTAATGGTCCGATGCCGAAAGCCAAGGCCCGGCGGGGCGCGCCGCAGTTGCCGTTCGTGCGCACGTTCTATCCCGGAGCGCTCAATATACGGGACGCAACGCAACTGCAAGCCGCGGCAGGCCAGAATTTGACCGGCGTCAACATCACGCTTGTGCGGAGCGCCCAACATTGCATCCGCGGAACCATCGCGGGTTTTTCCAATCTTGCCCCGGGACACACCACCGTCACGCTTGCACTCCGTAACGGACTCGAGGCCGTGGGCCTCGATCGCACTGTGCGGCCAAATAAAGCTGGCGTTTTCGGGTTCTGCAACGTCTTGCCAGGCAGTTACACGCTTTGGCTCCGCGGTCTCGATGCAGGCACGGCGCCGAATCCGATGGTCCACCCCAAACCGCGCATTATTACGCGCCAGGATCTTGACGTCGGCCATGCGGATGTTCTCGGAATCGCTCTGCCGGTCATGCCACCGATTGAGTTAACTGGACAGGTCACACTCGACAGCTCGAATCATACGAAAGTGAATTTGTCCCCTGTCCACGTGACTCTGACCATGCTCGAAGACCTTCCGGGACCTGGCATGCGGAGCGCACATGTCGAAAAAGACGGCTCATTCTCCTTCAAGCACCTGGAGCCGGCGCGCTATGTGTTGCGCGCCACGAATGGGCCCAAAGGGACATACCTAAAATCCATTTCGGTTAATAAGCAAGATGTCACCCACACCGGAATCGATCTCACCGCGGGCGGATCCGGGCAGGTCGATATCGTGTTTCGCCCGGGCGCGGGATCGGTGGAGGGGACGATCGAAGCGGACCAGAATCGTCCGTCCGCCGCGGCGACCGTTATCCTGATCCCGGAAACGCTCGATGCCGGCGGCGCGGGACTGCTCTTCGGCGCCGGGCGCCCCGGAGACACTTTCACCATCAACAATGTCCCGCCGGGAAATTACTATGCGCTGGCCGTGGCCCGTTACGACCCGGCCGCCTGGCAGAACACGGCTTTTATTCGCGAGGTGGAACTGGACGGCGCCAGCCTCGAAGTACACAAGGGCAGCCAAGCCCAGGTGCAGCTTCCGGTTGTGAGCCTCGATCAATTGCATCAGGCCGCCGTGCGGCTGGGGTTGGATTTTTAGCTTCCGCAGTTCCTGTCGTGCGAACCCGCAAGCGGCGGTTTCGAGGTCGCACTTTCGATATCTTCTGTTTGAATCCTTAATTTTGCAAACTCTGGTGAACAGGTGTGGCAGGGAGGGCATTTACGAAACGAGCTACTCTGCTACTGGAGGACCACTTTTGGGTATAAAGCGCATTGCTCTCCTTGTGTGTTTGGCATCCGCTGCGTTTGCTGCGCCACCGGCAAACACGCTACAGATGGTTCAGCCGTCCGGGGCCGCGGGGCCGCCGCTTACGATTAGCTTGCAAGATGCGCTCCAACGGGCGGCAAAGAACAGCCCTCAGTTTCAGGCGGCGGTAACTGCCGTAAGGGCGGCCAAGGAAGGCCGGACGCAAGCGCGAGCGGCGATGCTGCCGTCTGTCAGTTCCACAGTTCAAGACCTCATCACTCAGGGCGATGGGATCTCTCCTGTCGGGCGATTCGTCACGAATGACGGCATTCACGTCTATCGGGCTTGGGGCGTCGTCCGTGAGTCGATGCCGGGAAGTTTTTTCATCGGCGCGGGCCCGCGCGCAGCCGCCTACCAGGAAGCATTGACGCGCGCGCAGGAGGAGATCGCGCGGCGCGGTCTGAACCTGACCGTGACCACGGACTATTATGCACTGCTGGTGGCGCAGCGCGCTTATGCCACGGCGCAGGCGACGCTGCAGAATGCCCAGCGGTTTCTTCAGATCGGCCGCGCCCTCGAGCAGGGAGGAGAAGTGGCCCACACGGATGTCATCCGGTTCCAGCTTCAATATAATCAGCAGAAGCAGGCGTTGCAGAATGCGCAACTTGCCGTGTCCACGGCGCGCGGGAACCTGGCCGTGCTGCTGTTCCCCGCTTTCAATGAAAATTTCACGGTAGTGGACGACCTGGATATTCCGCCTGCATTGCCCGCTTTTGGCGAGATTCAAGATATGGCGAAGAACAACAACCCGCAAATTCGGGCGGCTCTGGCTTCGTATCGGCAATCGAAGCTCAACGTTTCGGTGGCCCGGGCAGCGTTTTATCCGTCTCTCAGTATCGATTTCGACTACGGTATCGAGGCCAACGCCTTTGCTCTTCACAGTGTCAATACCACCAGGCCCGGGGTCGTGCAGCCGAATCCGGGTTTTTTCGTGACCGGTATTGTAAACATTCCGGTATGGGATTGGGGTTCGCGCCTCAGCAAACTACGAGCGGCGAAAGATGAGCGGAAGTTACAGCAAGTGAGTGTAAGTTTCGCACAGCGGCAGCTCGTGAGCCGTTTGTATTCTTATTACAACCAGGCGTTGACAGCTCGGGATCAGTTGAACACGCTGCGCAATTCCCAGCAACTGGCCTCGCATAATTTGCAACTGGTCACCATGCAATACCGCGCGGGGGCCGCGACGGTTTTGCAGGTTTTGGACGCGGTAAATTCGCTTAATGCGGCGCGCGACGCTTACGCGTCCGGAGGAGCACACTATCGCGACGCATTGGCGCAATTGCAAACGCTAACAGGGAGCTTTTGAGAGTGACTGCCTGCAAAGTGGCGGCTCCACTTGCCGTTGCCCTGATGATGCTGCTCGGGTGCTCAAGCAAGCAAGCCGCGACGCCGGAGCCTGTGGTGAGCGTACAGACGGCCACGGTGCAAAGAAAGTCTGTCCAGCGCGTGATCACCTCGAATGCGCTGCTTTATCCAATCAATCAGGTCACGATCGTGCCGAAAATCAGCGCTCCCATTCGCAAGTTTTACGTCGAACGCGGGAGTCACGTCAAAGCCGGCCAGCTTGTCGCGGTGCTCGACAACAAAGATCTCTCGGCCGCTGTCGTAGAGAACCAGGGCGCCTACGAGCAGGCGCAGGCGGCTTATGCCACCAGCACCGAGGTCAATTTGCCGGCGCAGATCCAGGCCGCTGAGCTCAACGTCAAAGCCACAAAACAGGCGATGGAAGCCGATCAGGCCGTATATCGGAGCCGGCTGAAGCTTTACAAGTCGGGCGCCATGGCGCGCAACCTGATGAACCAGTCACACGTGACCTACATCCAGGCCAACAATCAATATGAAATCGCGCAGGCGAAGTTAAAGGCATTGCAAGCCGTGGGCAAAACTCAGCAGATGAAAGCTGCCCAGGGGCAGTTGAAATCAGCCAAGGGACGATATCTGGCGGCACAAGCGCAATTCAAGTATTCCCGGATTCAAAGCCCCATCAGCGGTGTGGTTACGGACCGGCCGCTCTACGAAGGCGAAATGGCTTCTGCCGGAACGCCGC
>DASVGP010000138.1:0-6581 GCA_036379475.1 Bryobacteraceae bacterium
CAACAGACGTTCTTCAACCCCGTGGGAATTGACCACCACCGCATCGGCGGCGCGCATGCTCAGCAGATGTAAACGCCAGCCGGAATAATAGATGCTTTCGCGAAACCAAAGCTGGCTGGCGATGAAAGGCAAACCCGAAAACCGCGCGCCGGCGCATCCAAAAATATTCGTTGGCAAGTCGAAGGAGTGGACGAGCGCGATTTTATGCTGCTTCGCATAGCGGCGGAAGGCGGCAAGCGCCTTGAAAACAGAGGGAGAGCGAAAGGAATGGACGGGAAACCGCACCACCGGGACGCCCGCGGCTTCTAACTCGGCGCGGCGCAGGCCCTGGTCGCGAAAACACCCGACATGCGGCTCAAAGCGCGAGCGATCGAGATGCTTGGCGATCTTCGTCAGGTCGCGCTCGGCACCCCCGATGCTAAGTTCACGAACCGTGAGCAGGATAGGCTGGGGCTGGCTAGGCAACGGACCTTTCCAGCCGCTCCGCTCCGGAGGGAAACGCGCCGTGGGCACGCTCGTAGCGCAGCCAGTTTTCGAGAATGTAGAGATACCAAAGCTGCAGCGGCGCAGTTTGCCTCGCGGCGGCCACATCGAGCTGCTTCAGCACCGCGGCGGAGCGTACCCAACCTTCGTTGTCGAGTAAAGAATCATGAAACAGCTCTCGCGCGTGGCCCAGCCAGCGTGTGGCAAGCCAGCGCTGCGCTGGAATCGTGAAGCCGCGTTTGCGTCCCTCGGCTACGCGTGCGCCGAGATGCCGCCGCGCCAGTGCCCGCAACACCGCTTTTAATTCCCCGCCGTGGAGGCGCACCGGATACGGCAAGGCCGAAGCGAACTCCCAAAGCATTTGGTCGAGAAATGGCGAACGCGCCTCAAGCCCGTAATACATCGTGCTTCCATCGACCTTAGTTAGATATTCGCCGACAAACTGCCCTTCGCGATGGTAGACCAGCATATCGGTGAGCACTCGGCGCCCCGCTCCGATCGACCAGCGCATGCGCCGCTGCGGCAATCGAATCCTTGCCAACCGCTCGCCGAGCATCCCGCGCTGCTCATAAAGCGGCCAGCCGTCATGTGCCATCGCCACCGCGCCCAAGCCTCCGGTCGCGTAATCGAGGAAATGCGCCGGCCGGCGCAGCTTGGGATGACGCAGCGCGCGCTTGCGCAGCGAATACCATTTCTTCGCCAGCGGCCGCGGAATCCATTGCGCGGTGCGCTGCGCGAGCCAAAGATTCTTGTGATCGGGATAACCGAGAAAAACGTCGTCGCCGCCATCTCCGGTGAGCAGCACCGTCGCCTCCGGCTTAATCACTCGCGAAAGCTGAAGCATCCCCAGAGCCGAGGAACAGGCGAACGGCTCGCCATAAGCCGCGACCATTTCGTCAATCCCGCCGCGCGCAATTTCTTCGGGATCGGCGGGAAGAATTTTTTGCGGAATGCCGAGGGCCTTCGCCGTAGCCACGGCATCGGCGCTCTCGTCGTCGCCAGGTTCACCGGGAGTCGCGATCGTGTAAGCGGTCAGATTGCCGCCAAGCTTGGCGACCGCCCAGCAAATCAGACTCGAATCGACGCCTCCGCTCAGCAGCGCGCCCACAGGGACATCGGCGAACAACCGCATCTTGACCGCGTCCAGCAAAAGCTGTTCGCTGCGATCCACCGCTTCTTCGAAACGTATGGGCTTATGATCTTCCGCGGAAAACGGCTGCCAATAGCGGCGGCGCTGGATCGCGCCATTGGACCATTCGAGCAGTTCCGCCGGGCCCAGCTTTTGAATGCCCTGATAGACGCAATGCGCGTCGGTAACATAGCCGAATTCGAGAAATTCAGCAATCGCGATCGGATTAAGGTTGCCGGCTAAGTTCGCTGCGCGTAACGCACGGGCAGTGGAAGCGAAGGCAAGCGAGCCGCCGGGGCGGAGCGTGTAATAAAGCGGCTTCACGCCGAGGCGGTCCCGCACTAAATAAAGCTTGCCCGCATGGTCGTCCCAAATGCCAATAGCGAACATACCGTGCAGGCGCTCGAGAAGCCGCTCGATGCCCCATTTGCGATAGCCGTGGAGAATGACTTCGGTATCGCTCTGGCTGAGAAACCGGCAATCGGCGGCTTCGAGTTCGGAGCGAAGCTCGCGGAAATTATAGATAGCGCCGTTGAAGACGACAGCTGCGGAGCGGTCCTGCGAAACCATCGGCTGGCGGCCGGCTTCGCTGAGATCAAAAATAGAAAGGCGGCGATGCCCCAGAACCGCGCGATTCCAAACCTCGATGCCTTCCGCATCGGGTCCCCGGCGCGCCAGCGTGGGCAGCATGGCCGAGACGGCATTCTGAGCCGCGGAAGGGTTGGCTCCCACCCAACCGGCGATCCCGCACATCCCTTAAGGATACAGCAGCAAACCCGCTCCGCTGGGGCGTGCATTCGCCAGGAGCCCGCGACAGAACCCCGACCCTCAGGGAGGGGACTGACACACTTGGGCCGCGCTGCTATTTCGCGCTATCATATTGCAGTAGGATAGTTTATATGCCGCGCGGCAACCCGTCACCAAAGATTGCGATCACGATAGACCCTGAAGTTCACGAAAAGATTCTCGCGGCGGCGGCCCGCGACGGAGTGAGCATCTCGGCCTGGATGACCAACGCGGCCCGGGAAGCACTGCGGCGGCGGGCTGGGTTAGCGGCGGTCGCCGAGTGGGAAAAGCAGCACCGTCCCTTCAGCGCAGAAGAGATGGATGAAGCTCGGCGCAGAGTGCGGGCGCAACTGCGAACTGTGCGGCGCCCGGCGTGAGTAATGTCGTCTATGACGCTGGCGTCCTCGTGGCCGCGGATAGAAACGACCGGCGGACATGGGCAGAACACAAAGCGCGTTTGGAGTTTGGCGTTGTTCCGTCGGCTCCTGCGCCTGTTGTCGCCCAGGTCAGTCGTTCGCCACAGCAGGTTCAACTCCGGCGCTTCTTGACGGGATGCGCGGTCGTTCCTCTTAACGAAAGCGAAGCGCATGAAGCAGGGCGGCTGTTAGGCAAAGCCGGAACTGCGGATGTGGTTGATGCCGTTGTGGTGACGATAGCCCTTCGCCAGAAAGCAATGATTCTCACAAGCGACCCGGACGACATAAACCGGCTTGTCAGCGCCTCTGGCCGTGAGATCGTTGTCGTCTACGTTTGAGCGCCTACAATTTCATGCGACGTGTGGGTTTTGCGGAGGTCTTAGAGGTGATGAAGCGGAAGGCTTCGCGGATTAATGCGCCGAGCTGTTCGTCATCTACCTTTGACAGCTCGACCCCGACCCATCCGGCGACGCCCACGTAAGGCGGCCGGAAGTAAGTATCGGGTGCCTCCTCGATCAAAGCGGCTTGCACTCCGGGAGCGGCTGGAACCCATACCGCTACATGTCCATCTTCGTGGTGATTATTCGCAAACATGGCGAAGACGCGCTTCGGCGTAAAGAATGTGGGCTCGCCATGAGAAAGCTTTTCGATCGTGCCCGGAATAGAGCTGCAAATACGGCGGACGCGGTCGAGCTGAAGGCCCCGGTCCGCCTTGACAACCGACCCCCGCTTGGATCGATCGCTCTTTTCGGCCATGGGGTCATTGTCGCCTAAAGCGCGTCCAGTGTCCGCCGCCTCAATGCGGCCGCAGCCGCCGCATTCGTCTCAACCGCTCTGCCGCACGAACCTCCCGCTCGTTCATTCCAAAGTGATGCGCGATTTCGTGCCAGAGCGTTTCTTCTACTAAGTGTTCCAAATGCTCGCGGCTGCGAGCGATGCGCTCGTGAGGGCGTTGGAAGATCGTGATCCGGTCCGGCAAATGGAAGCCTTCAAAAACGCTGCGCTGGGTCAGCGGGCGTCCTTCGTACAGTCCAAGAAGCGTACTGCCGGGTGCAACTCCTCTGGCCCGAAGCTGGGCCTGCGCAGGTTCATCCTCAACTACTATCGCTACATTATTCATGCGGCTTCGGAATCGCGCAGGAATTCCGCGTAACGCCCGTTCCACAATCTGGTCGAAATCCGGCGCGAGCATGGCATGGATCCGAGAGGGAGATCCCTCTGGCATTGTGACAAAGCCAGGCTGGCTTTTCAGGCCGAGCTTGCAGCGATCGGAGCCTCGGGTTAAGGTGAGGGTATGACAGTCGACGCCATCAAAGAGGCAATTGCTCAGTTGCCGGAATACGAGCGCCACTCGTTGGCAGCATGGGTCAATGAGCTTGATTATGACGCCTGGGACAGGCAGATGGCAGCCGATTTTTCGCCTGGCGGACGCGGCATGATGCTGGTCGAAAGAGTCGAGCGAGAGGTTGTACAAGGGACGGCCGTTCCGTTCCAACAGGGAATGGAACAAGCTAAGAGCCGCCCGCGGCGGTGAGCTTCATACACAAGACGTTGCGATCGTTCTGGCGCTCTTATGCTGACTTACCTGAAGAGGTCCGGCGCAGGGCCGAAAAACAATATGAACTGCTGGCGACCGAACCAGCGCATCCGTCCGTTCAATTAAAACCGGTCGGCGCCTTCTGGTCCGCGCGCGTATCGGACGCCTATCGCGCCCTCTCCATCCGAAAGAAGAATATATTCGTGTGGTTCTGGATTGGCAATCACGACGATTACGAACGCCTTTTGAGAGGCTGAGCCGTAAAAGAACCGAAAATCCGGCCATGAAGCCGAGTGCTTGAAGCCCCAGAGCAGAGCACTGGCTCTCCATGGTTTAATAAAGTGATCGGCCCTCCGATCAGCCTGCACGGCCGTGCGGGCTCCCAAAACTAGGAGTGGTTCATTTGATTCCAGCAGTTCTCGCCTTGGAGGACGGAACGGTCTTCGAGGGCACGAGCTTTGGTGCGCCTGTTGCGCGCACCGGCGAAGTGGTCTTCAACACCGCGATCACCGGCTATCAGGAGATCTTCACCGATCCTTCCTATTGCGGCCAGATCGTCGCTCTGACCAATCCCCAAATCGGAAACTACGGCGCCAATGCCGCCGATTGTGAAGCCGCCAAGCCGCACATCGAAGGTCTGGTGGTGCGCGAGATTTCCCCGCTCGCGAGCAACTGGCGCGCCGACGGCCAAGCCGAACATTTTCTCGCTCAATACGGTATTCCGGTCATCGCCGGAGTGGACACGCGCAAGTTGGTGCGGCATCTGCGCCAGCGCGGCGCCATGCGCGGCATCATCGCATCCGGCGACTGCAACCCCGAACAGCTTGTGGCCGCCGCCAATGAAGCGCCTGCCATGGCGGGGCAGAATTTGATCGCCAAAGTCTCTACTCCCGAGCGCTACGCATGGTCGCAAGGCGTCGAACCGGTCTCGGTTTCCGATCAACCTCCGGTTAATGCTGAACCGGAGAGGCACGTCGTCGCCTACGACTTCGGCATCAAGCGCAATATCCTGCGGCACCTGGTAGATATCGGTTCGCGCGTGACCGTAGTTCCCGCCGGAACCAGCGCCGAAGATGTGCTGGCGCTGAAACCGGACGGCGTGTTTCTCTCCAACGGTCCGGGCGATCCCGAGCCTCTCGAACAGCAATCGTCGGAGATCAGGAAATTAATCGGCAAAACGCCCATTTTCGGCATCTGCTTGGGCCATCAACTGCTCGGCCTCGCCCTCGGCGGCAAGACCTACAAGCTGAAATTCGGCCATCACGGAGCGAACCATCCGGTGCTCAACAAAACTACCGGGAAAGTGGAGATCACCTCCCAGAATCACGGCTTCTGCGTAGATCCTGATTCGCTGCGCGATTCCGACGTCGAGCTAACGCACATGAATCTGAACGACAATACGTTGGAAGGATTCCGCCACCGCCGCGAGCCCGTGATCTGCGTGCAATATCATCCCGAAGCCGCGCCCGGCCCGCACGATTCGCACTATCTGTTTTTGGATTTCGCCCGCCTCATGAAGGAGAATAAGCGCTAAATGCCGAAGCGGACCGACCTCAAGCGCATCATGATCATCGGCTCGGGACCGATCGTCATCGGCCAGGCCTGCGAATTCGACTACTCCGGCGCACAAGCCTGCAAGGCCCTGCGCAGCGACGGCTACGAAGTCATTCTGATCAATTCGAATCCGGCGACCATCATGACCGACCCGGAGCTCGCCGACCGCACTTATGTCGAGCCGCTGAGCCTCGCGTTTGCCGCCGAAGTGATCCGCAAAGAGCGGCCCGATGCGCTGCTCTCCACCGTCGGCGGCCAAACCGCGCTGAACTTAGCGGTGGAACTGGCCGAAGCCGGCGTGCTGGATGAATGCGGCGTCGAGCTGATCGGCGCCAAAATTGATGCGATTAAGAAAGCCGAAGACCGCCTCTTGTTTAAGGATGCGATGAAGCAGATCGGCCTTGAGGTTACGCAATCGCAGTTGGTCAACAACGTCGAGCACGGCCTGAAGGTCGGCGAACGCCTCGGCTATCCGCTCATTTTGCGGCCCAGCTTCACCCTCGGCGGCACCGGCGGCGGTATTGCTTACAACCGCGAAGATCTGATCGAAACCTTGGAGCGCGGCCTGGATCTTTCGCCGGTCCACGAAGTATTGGTCGAAGAAAGCATCCTCGGCTGGAAGGAATTCGAGCTCGAAGTGATGCGCGATCTGGCCGGCAACGGCATCATTGTCTGC
>DASVGP010000139.1:0-4400 GCA_036379475.1 Bryobacteraceae bacterium
CACGATAAATAATGTTTTGTGAATTGACATATTTTCCTCCTGAGCGCTGCCCTACATCTGCTTTTCCCAAACGTTAACGAACGGCTTCTGCTCGCCTTGCACGTGGATCGTGTCGGTCAGCGTTCTGCCATCCTCCGAGACCTTCAATTCATGCGTATCCGTCACCTTTCCGTTCAGCTTGTCGGTCGCCTGGATCGTATGTTCGCCGGTACGCTTCGCCGAACTCGTGATGCCGTGCGCCACGCGCGGGCCAAGGCCCGGGTAGTCTTTGCCGTCGAACTTGATGTCCTGGTGTTCCTTGTCCCTGGGCCATCTAAACGACAACCCGTCGTTCCCGTATGGCTTGATGATCATGACAGGCGCTGAGCTGAACGTTGCGTTTTTGACTTTCCACTTCCCGGCGAAGCCCGAACCTGCGCCGATTCTGGTGCGCGTGGCCTCGCTGGTAAATGATGACCCGTCCGGACGCGTTCCCTTGGTTTTGCTGTTCCATTGCCGGTCGCCATCGGACAACGTCCATGTGTCTACACTCGTTACCTGCCCGTCGTGCTTGCGAGTGATCACACATTGGTCCGGAGAGTCCTGCCTGGCTAAATACGTGCCGCCGAACTTGTATGGGCGCTCTTTCCCGTCGGCAATGAGTTCCAGGTGATTATCGCCGTAAATCAATTGGTATTTGTTTCCGCCCAGATTCTTAATCTGCTGCACTTGCCCGGCGCCGCCGTACTGGGTCCCCTTCCATGTGCCCACAAAGGGATCGTCCGCCGCCCATGCGCTGGTCGAAGCCAAAGCCGTCAGCGCGGTAACGAGAAACAATGCTTTGTAAACTGACATATTCTCCTTTCCTCCTGACTATCAAGGATTTGCAGCATGGCCGGTTACCCGTGCAATTTGAGAGCGCACCGCCTGCCACCGGCCATTGCGCTTTACGAAAACATCCATCCAGAGCCATTTCCCGCTGGTGGTTTTTCCTTTGTAACTGCTCTTTTCGTTATCGCTGCCTTGGGCGATAGCGACGTTACCGATCACCTTCACGTCTACGGGCCCCATCTCATACGACGAAATCTTAGATTCGCCGGATTTGAGGCTACGCAGTTCCTCGGCCTTTGTCACTTTGGTGCCATTAGCCGCCAGCAGCACCCAATCGTCGGCAATCATTTCTGTGAGCTTTGCGGTATCGCCGGTCTTCTCTGCGTTCAACCAATCGCGTTCAATTGCCGTGATGGTTTGCGCGGTGGCCGTCGCGCTGCGCTCCCGTTGACCCTGTGCGAGACCGGCGGCCGCGACAAGAGCGGCGAACCCGGCAACGAAGAACAATACTCTTCGAATGGACACACGTTTTCTTCTTTGACGGATTGCCAGAATGATTCGCCCCTGGCGCGGTCGAACTGCGATCTGTGATCCTGCCCTAACCGTCATGATGTTCGTTCCTTTCTGCTCCTGCATTCCGCCTGACAGAATCCGGCGGAAACGGCCGTGAGTCAATGGACGCGGTATGAACGATCATCTAAATTCCGTGTGAACAGCTATCTCGCTGATTCAGAACGCGCTATTTGTGCATATACTGGAGATCCAGAGATCTTATGGCTGCCGCACCGGTGTTCGAATTCGATCGGTTCGAACTGGACATCGGCGGCTATGAACTGCGCCGCGCGGGACGGAAGGTGCGGCTGCAGCGCGTCCCCATGGATCTGCTGATTCTTCTGATAGAGCGCAGGGGCGCTCTGGTGACCCGGGAAGAAATCGTAGCCCGGGTCTGGAACGGCGATGGGTTCGTTGACACGCAGAGCAGTATCAATACCGCCATCCGCAAGATCCGGCAGGCGCTGGACGACGACGGCGAGCAGCCCCGGTTCGTAGAGACGGTCATCGGCAAGGGCTATCGTTTTATCGGCGATGTGGCGGCGCGGGTACTTCCGCAAGAAGCGGCAGTTTCGGCTCCTGTGGCGGCACAAGCCCCGATCGTACCGGCGAAACCGCGGTACGCTCTGCTTACTCTGATTGCAGCGGCGGCTGCGGTTGTCATCGGCGCGATGGTGTTGTTTTTTCTCCGGCGCACTCCGCAGAACCGCGAACCGATGACAATCGTCCCTTTTACCGCGGTTCCCGGGCCGCAGTCCTGGCCGGCCTTTTCGCCTGACGGCAACCGGGTCGCTTTCGGCTGGACGGGCGGCACGGGCACCTGCTCACATATATATGTCAAAACGGTAGGAGCTGCCTCACAGGTGGAGCTCACCCATTCCGGAGAGTGCGATTCCAGCCCGTCCTGGTCGCGCAACGGGCGATGGATTGCTTTTTTGCGCAGCCAGCCGGCGAGCGGTTTAGGTCTTTACGTCATAGCGGCGGTCGGGGGCACTGCGCGCAAAATCGCGGACGTGAACGGACCCGTCGATTACCGGCCCGCCTGGACGCCCGACGGAAAAGGGCTTGTGGTCATGGATTCCGAGCCGCCCGAGGTGCCGCCGAGCCTGTTCCGTGTTGCCATCGATTCCGGCGACAAGAGGCGGGTCACCACGGCCGACCTCAGCGGAACGGGCGATTGGTGCCCGGCATATTCACCCAATGGACGCATGCTGGCCTATCTGCACAACACGGGCAGTATCAGACTTTCGCCCTTGGAAGTTGAGCATGTCGATGCCCATGGGATGCCGTCGGTACTTCCGAAAATGATCGAGACCGGTTCTTTCGGCTTTACGAGTTTCGACTGGAGCGCGGATGGACGGTTCCTCATAGCCACAGATCCTTCCGGTTTGGTGCGCGTCGCCCTCTCGGGAGGCTCGGCCGAACCGCTTCCGTTCCCGAGCGGCAGCGAACCCGCGGTCGCTCCGCATGGCAGTCGGATGGTCTATGTACGGCCGTATCGGGACACCGATATTTTCCGCGTGCCCGGACCCCGAGGCTCCGGTTCGGTTTCCAGGCTCATCTCTTCTACGCGAGCGGAATCGGCGCCGCAGTACTCGGCCGATGGCCGGCGCATTGCGTTTGTTTCTGATCGCACCGGCTCGGAAGAAATCTGGGTCGCCGATAGCGACGGCCAAAACGTGCGCCAGGTGACCTCGTTCGAAGGACCGGGCGTGGGTTCTCCGCGATGGTCGCCCGATGGGAAATGGATCGCCTTCGACTCTACCGCGAGCGGGAATGCGGGGATCTATATTGTCGCTCCGAATGGAGGTCAGGTCCGCAAAATTACGCTGGCGGACGTGAGCTGCGTTCGGCCCTCCTGGTCGCATAACGGCAGATGGATTTATTTTGGCTCGAACCAGAGCGGCGATTGGCAAATCTGGAAGACGATGCCGCAGGGCGGACCGCCGGTCCAAGTGACGCGAAACGGCGGACGCGAAGCATTCGAAGATCCGAATGGCGAATTTGTCTATTACACAAAAACCCCGACGGCGAAAGGCATCTGGCGCGTGCCACCCTCAGGCGGCGACGAGGTCGAAATCGCCAGCGCGGGCAGGCAGGGCAGATGGGCCGTGGGAGGCAGCGGCATTTACTACCTGAGCGCGCCGGGCGAACTGGTTTTCCAGGAGTTTTCCAGCAAGCGATGCATCCGCGTACCCACGTCTGACCTGCAATTGGGCGCCGCGAACATGATCGGCGCCGCCCCGGATGATCGCTCGATTCTGTTAACGGTACTGGTCCGTTCAGAAGATCGTTTGGTCCTGGTTCGGAATTTTCAGTGATCTTATATCAGAGGGGAGCGGGGCGCGAATGATGGGCTCCGGCGCCGGACTGGGGCGGTGCCTGAGAAAATACGCCAGCAGAAGGACGGCGGCGGCCGTTCCCACGATCACATCGACGCCGGACATGCCGCGAGCGCCCCAGTGCGCATAGCCTTTGCCGTCGACCAACACCATATAAACTACCGGGACGTTCCCTAGCGAGTTGATGATGGAGTAGCGCGCGCTGCCGCTCTTGCCCGAGCCGCCGAGAAATTCCAGCACCACCGCAGTGAACAGCGCGTAACTGGCTCCGATCGTGAATAAAAACAGTATGGAGCCCGCGAAATAAAGAGACGGCTGGAGCGGCCCGAGCCACAGTACCGCGAGCGCCGCTTCGTTTACAAGGCCCGACAGTATATAGGCCACTACGGTGCGCACACGCGCAGAGATAAATGTTGTTGTGAACGCTCCCGCGGCCATCAGCAAAGAGCCGGCCAGACCGTTCATCCACGCCACTTCCCGCCCGCCTATGTGATAATCGGCGGCCAGGCCGGGCAGCAGTTGAATCATGGCTCCGCTGCCCATGGGAGCAAGCAGGAGCAGCGTGTAAGGGACGGCTCTCCAGCGCAGAAACGTTGTTCTGAACTCGTGCCAGATTCTGGCGAATGTTTCACCGATCTTGTGCTCACCGGCTACATATCGATCGGGCGCCGAAAAAGCGGCAAGAGACGGCAGGGC